>UQXP01000004.1 GCA_900545055.1 uncultured Collinsella sp. | reverse complement strand
CGGCATCACGCGAACCTGTTGGCCGTAGTCAAAGCTCCAGTCGAGGTTGCGGCCCATATACATGTGGCCAGAATTATCGGTAAATCGAATACTCGTACACATAGCGCCTCCTAGCTTCACGTTCTCGCTAAGTTCATTGTCACCAAACAAAAAGGCGCTAAACACAAAAGCCCGGACATGACAACAACGTCATACCCGGGCTCAAAGACCGCAAATTCGGTCCCCAATTGAACCGCTCTAGACGAGTTTGCCTAAGCAGTGATCAATCATGTGTTGAATCATCTGCGCCTCGAAGCCCACAAAGTTCTGCTTGCGCTCGCGCATCTTGCCGTCGACGATTACGTCATAAGCGACCTTGCACTTGATGTAGCGCGTGGACTTGGTGATCTCCTCGTGCGTCAGGCAGCTCTCCTCCATCTTGCTGGCACCCAGACCAAACACCAGACGGGGGTTATAGAGCACGTGGGGCTCGCCGGCATCGTCCAGGTAGACACAGACCTTCTTGGTGACGCCGATCTGGTTGGCGGCAAGGCAGCCGGCATCGTCGAGCGACTTGATGGTATCGATCAGGTCCTGTGCCACCGACTCGTCCTCGACGGTCGCGACCTCGCAACGCTGGGACAGAATGGCCTCGTCGTGGCAGAGCTCTTTAATCATACGTTCCTCCATAGGGGTCGTTGTAACTGCTTAAGTATACGGTACCCACACATTTTCATACGGAAAATACCGCCCGTCCGCTACAAAGCGCCGAACATCAACATGTGAGGAACAGCAAGGTTGTAAAGGCGATATAGTGAATGAGTTCGTGTCAATCGGCCTAAACTCGGGGCCGAACAAGGAAAGGGTATGCATGGACGAACTTTTTCACGTCAGTGAGCGCAAGTCCACAATCGGGACCGAACTTCGCGCTGGACTGACAACATTCCTGGCGATGGCCTACATCATCGCCGTCAACCCCGCAGTGCTCTCGGGCGCCGGCATCGATGCGGGAGCACTCGCCTGCGCCACCTGCCTGGGCGCCGGCATCATGACCATCTGCATGGGCATCTTCGCCAACCGCCCGCTCGCCTGCGCTTCGGGCCTGGGCATCAACGCCATGATCGCGGGCATCGCCACCACCATGTGCGGCGGTGACTGGCACGTGGCCATGAGCGTTATCTTCCTCGAGGGTATCGTCATCTTGCTGCTCGTCCTTTGCGGCCTGCGCGAGGCCATCATGGACGCCATCCCCGTGGTCCTACGCCACGCCATCTCGGTTGGCTTGGGCCTGTTTATCGCCATGATCGGCCTGTGCGACGCCGGCATCATCACCGCTGGCGCCGGTACGCTCGTCGGCCTGGGCGACATCGCCTCCCCCACCTTTATCGTCGGCATCATCTCCATCGTCGTGACGGTTGCCCTGGCTTCCCGCAACGTGCCGGGCTCGCTGCTCATCGGCATCATCGTCGCCGTTATCGCCGGTATCCCGCTGGGCGTCACCCACGCCCCCGAGGGCCTTATCGCCCCGCTCAACTTCTCGACCTTTGGCGCCCCGTTTGCCAGCACCGCCGACGGCAACATGGCCATCGTGAAGGTTCTGACCGACCCGATGCTGCTCGTCGTTGCCTTCTCGCTGCTCATGAGTGACTTCTTCGACACCATGGGCACCGCGATGGCCGTCGCTAAGCAGGGCGAGTTCTTGACCGAGGACGGCAATGTCGAGGACATCCGTCCCATCTTGGTCGTCGACTCCGTGGCCGCTGCTGCCGGTGGCTTTATGGGCGTCTCCTCCATCACCACCTTCGTCGAGTCCACTTCCGGCGCCGCCGACGGTGGCCGCACGGGCCTCACCTCCGTCACCACCGGCGTGCTGTTCATTCTCGCCGCGTTCTTCTCCCCCATCGTCACCATCGTTTCCAGCGCCGCCACCTGCGGTGCTCTGGTCTACGTCGGCTACCTCATGATGAGCGAGGCCTCCGAGATCGACTGGTCCGACGTGTCGCAGGGTTTCCCGGCGTTCATGATTGTCGCCGGCGTGCCCTTTACCTACTCCATCTCTGCCGGCATTGGTCTGGGCTTTATCGCCTACGTGATCGTCGCGCTCTTTAAGGGCGAGGCCTCCAAGATCAAGCCGCTCATGTGGATCGCAGCCCTCGCCTTCCTCGTCTACTTCTTTGTAGCGTAGCGGCAAAGCTGCCAAAGCAGAACACCAAAGCGCGAAGTCGCAACGAGCGGCTCCGCGCTTTTCTTTTAAAGACGGGCAGAGCACGGGCGCGCGATATATTGCTTCCCAAATTTTGGACATTTTGCCCTCCAAACGGCACTACCGCCGGCTACATCCTGCAGATATGCTGGGCTTAATCGCATAGGCCCTATGAGGATGGGAGTAACCATGGCAGCCTTGTTCACGACCCCCAAGCGCAATGACAAAACCTCTGGAGCCCATTTTGTCGAGCCCGACGTGCGCCGTCGCACGCTGCTCGCACACGGCAGCTGGCGCCGCGTGACACGCCGCATCGTTGTAGGCGCCGTATGCGCGCTCACGGTGAGCTCGCTGCTCATGCCGAGCGTCTCGCTCGGGGCCCGCGGGAGACGCCGCCGGCACCTGGGCCTGGGACGGCGCCAACGATATGAAGCTCAACGGCTATGACGGCGGTGCGATCAATGCTGCAGGCAAGCTCAACATTGCGTACGAGGGCAAGAACACCGTGAAAACCGAGCCCGATTACACCGGAGCCGCCATCAAAGCGCAGGATGGCACTAGCCAGAAAGCAGAGTTGAACATAACGAGCTCGAATAGCACGGATGAGCTCAATGTGACAGCCGAGGCCGATGCAGTTAAATCCACGGGCGACCTCTCCATTTCCGGCCCAGGCACTGTGAACACCACAAGCACTGCTTCCGACGGAATTGAGGCAAAGGACAATCTCTCTATCACGGGCTCGGGCACCGTGAATGCAACGGGCGGTACCGAAGGCATCCAATCCAAGGGCAAGACCACTCTCGATTCCTCTGGCACAGTGATCGCTAAAGGAGGCGAAGGTTACGGCATCGCCGCGGGCAGTGACCTGATCATCAAAGGCGGCGGCAAGGTAGAAGCAAGCTCGATAGAAGAAGCGGCGATTTGGGCTGACGGCGGCATTAACATCTCGGGCGGTAGCCAGGTCAAGGCGAACTCCGAGGGAGATCTTGCCGTCGACACTGAGGGCAGTCTCGCGGTCACGAACGCCTCCCTTGACGCAAGCGGTGTTGAATATGGTGTCTATGCCTACAAGGGCGTTACGCTCAATCACGCGACCGTGACGGTCCGCACAAGCGCGAGCGGCGGCCAGGCCATCGCCCTCATCACTGACGGGGACGACATCGTCATCAAGAATGGTTCCATCGTGGACGCGTTCGCGGAAGGCAAATTCTCGGTTGCAATCTCTACCAGAAACCACCAGCCAAACGTCGCTGGCGGCCACATCTACATCAGCGACTCCGTTGTTAAGGCTATAGCCCGCTATGTCGAGACCGGTGGCGATGGCCCCGATCACTACAGCAACGACCAAGGCGGCGAGACCATCCCTGAGCCTAGGGGTCTGAACATCGGTATCTTCGCCCAGACCTACGAGGGCATCACGCCCGCGAGTATCTCAATCGTCCGCAGCAAGCTCACGGCCGAGGGAGACACGGCGGCAATCTTCGCTCTTGCCATAAGCGAGGACGGCAAGGCGATCGGTACCATCGAGATTGAAGGCACTCCCATCCAGACGCCCGCAGGCGGCAAGATCATTAACTATCGCCACGAAGAAGAGTACGGCCCCAGCATCTCCTACGAGGCAGGTCAAACCATCGGCACGGGCGACGCCACGATCGACTCCCCCTATGACGCCGCTGTCGCCAAGAGCACGGTCATCGTGCCTCCCGAGGAGATCAAACCCGAGGAAAAGCCCGGCGAGACCAAGCCCGAGGGTTCCAAGTCCGAGGGCACGAAGACAAGCAGGACCGTTGCAGTTGCAGCCACGGGAGCCAAGACCACCGGCAAGCTCGCGGCAACCGGCGACACCTCGGGTGCGGCCATCGTGGCAACCGCCCTTGCAGGAACAGCCGCCATCGCCGCGGGCGCCGTGGTGAGCCGCAAGCGCTCGTAAACACTTTTTCGCACGGGACGGGTGGATCGCGGCCCTTGCCTTCCTCGTCTACTTCTTCGTAGCGTAAGGGCAAGGCTGCAAAAGCTGAACAATAAAGCGCGGAGTCGCCATGCGGCCCCGCGCTTTTCTTTTAGCGCCGGTCCCCGCGCCGGCGTGCGGCCTATTTCTCCCCCATTTTGGCCATCTTGCCCTCCAAACGGCACTACCGCCGGCAACATACAGCAGATACGCTGAATCTAGTCGTATAGGCCCTATGAGAACGGGAGCAACCATGGCAGCCTTGTTCACGACCCCCAAACGCAATGACACTACCGCCGGAACCCATGTTGCCGAACCCGACGTTCGCCGTCGCATAGGACTCGCGCACGGCAGCTGGCGCCGCGTGACGCGCCGCATCGTCGCGGGCGCCGTGTGCGCGCTCACGGTGAGCTCGCTGCTCATGCCGAGCGTCTCGCTCGCAGCGGAATGGGTCAAGGTCGGCGGCAACAAGTACAACACCGCGGCGAGCGACGAGGCTGGTACCTGGTCGTGGGACGGCGCCGACGACTTGAAGCTCAACAACTATAACGGCGGCGAGATCCAGGCCGCAGGCAAGCTCAACGTGAATTACTCGGGAACCAACATCGTCACTGCCGAATGGATCGAAAGCATCAACGTTTCTCATGGCACTAACGAGAATGCCGAGCTCAATATCCAAGGCGACGAGGGCGGCACGCTCAGCGTGACATCTACTGAAGACGCTATCCTCTCCACGGGTAATATCAACATCGACGGAGCCGGATTCGTCAACGCCACGAGCACTGGGTTTGATGCCATCAATGCCGGAGGTGATCTCGCTATCAAAGGTTCGGGCAACGTCAACGCCACGGGTGCATCGGATGGCATCAGGGCAAACGGCAATATCACGATTGACGACAGCGGAGCCGTCACCGCCAGGGCTACCAAGGACAAGGGTATTGGAGCCGACAAGAGCCTCACCATCAAGGGTGGCGGGACGGTCGAGGCAAGCTCCGAGAAAGACGCTGCCGTCGAGGCCAAGGGCAGCCTCGCAGCCACAAACGCCTCCCTCAACGTAAACGGTGTTGAATATGGCGTCTATGCCCACAAGGGCATCACCCTCGATCATGCAAACGTGACGGTCCGTGCAAGTAAAGGCAGATACGGTGGCGCCAACGCCCTCTTCACCTACCAGGACGACATCGTCGTCAAGAACGGCTCCACCGTGGACGCGTTTGCGGAAGGCGAGGTTTCGGCTGCATTCTCCACCAGAAACGATCGACCCAACGAGAAGGGCGGCCACATCTACATCAGCGACTCCGTTGTCAAGGCCATAGCCCGCTATGTCGAGAACGGCGACGGCCCCATCCCCTACAGCGAAAACCAAGATGGCGAGACGAGGCGCGAACCCCAAGGCGAGAACATCGGCATCATCGCCCAGACCAGCGAGGGCGTCACACCCGCAGTCATCTCGATCATCCGCAGCAAGGTAACGGCCGAAGGAGATACAGCGGCAATCTTTGCCCGTGCCATGAGCGCTGACGGCAAGACAATCGGCACCATCAAGATTGAGAACGCCGCCATCCAGACGCCCGAAGGCGGCAAGGTCATTGACTATCGCAAGCTCCGTGACGGCATCTACGAGGCAGGCCAAGCCATCGGCACGGGCGACGCCACGGTCGACTCCCTCTATATCAAAGCAGTCGCCAAAAGTACGACCATCGCACCTCCCGAGGTAGCCAAGCCGGAAGACCCCAAGCCCGACGAGACCAAGCCCGCAGAAAGCAAGCCCGCGGAGTCCAAGCAGAACCCCAAGCCTGAGGGCTCAAAGCCGACCAAGACCGTTGCAGTTGCAACCACGGGAGCCAAGACCACCGGCAAGCTCGCGGCAACCGGCGACGTCTCGAGCGCAGCCATCGTGGCAGCCGCCCTTGCGGGAACAGCCGCCATCGCCGTAGGCGCCGTGGTGAGCCGCAAGCGCTCATAAACGCCTTTGGCCTTTAACGCGCGAGACGGCACCCACAGAAGTGCTAGCCCGCACACCGTTTAGCAACGCCACCGCCGAGCTCCCCTCCGGCGGTGGCGTTTTCCCGTTCGCGCTCGCGCGGCGCGCATGCGATTGTTCTTAATGCAGCCCAACCTGTATGTGCCAGCGTGCGACAATTGGGGCTGCCGATATCACAACACTGAGAGAAGCCTGCCATGGAAGCGCATCAAAAGCAGATAACCGTCTATTCGAATCATGCGGAAAGCGCACCTGCCATCTACCTCCCCGTAGTCATGGGCGACGGCAGCGAGGTTTATGACCGCTGCCAAGAGCTCGACTACCCACCGTTCACCCTTGTCGCCATTGGTGGGCTCGATTGGAATCGCGAGCTGAGCCCCTGGGCATGCGACGGGACCGTACGCGATGCCGAGCCTTTCGGCGGCCAAGCTGCCGATTTTCTTGATGAGCTGCTGAATCAGATAATCCCCCAGGTCGAGTCGTCGCTTCCTCAGCCGCCCACCTGGCGCGGCATTGCCGGTTACTCGCTCGCGGGCCTCTTCGCACTCTGGTCCCTCTGGCAAACCGACGCCTTTGACCGCGCGGCGAGCGCATCGGGGTCGCTGTGGTTTCCCGAATTTGTCGACCGTGCCAGTACGGCCCCTTTTGCCGGCAGCCCGCAAGCCGTCTATCTATCACTCGGCAAAAAGGAAACCAAGACGCCCAACCGCATGATGCGGCATGTACTCGACGACACACGCGCGATGGAAGCGTTGCTCGTCGAGCGCGGCATTCCAACAACGCTGGAGCTCAACCCCGGCAATCACTTTGCCCAAACCGACTTACGCATGGCCCGCGGCATCCACTGGATACTGACACATTAAAAATGGTGCCCACACGCATATACGCATGGGCACCATATCTTGTTTTAGCTGAACGCAGCTGCTACTCAGCAGCCTCCTCAAGCTCGGAGACATCAAACTCAAAGTCGTTACCCGGCAGGATGGCGTTGAGCACAATGCCCACCAGTGAGCCCACGGCAATGCCGGACAGCGAAATGGTCACGCCGCCCAGCTCCAACACGATGGCGCCGGCGGTGCTGTACGCGATGCCGAGCGAAAGCACGAGCACCAGCGCGGCAACCAGCACGTTGCGGTTGTTCTGGAAATCGACCTGGTTCTCGATGAGGTTGCGGACGCCCACAGCGCTGATCATGCCGTAGAGCACGAGCGACACACCGCCGATCACACACGCCGGCATGGCCGCAATGACAGCCGCGAACTTGGGGCAGAACGAAAGCACGATGGCGCAACACGCGGCAATTCGAATTACGCGCGGGTCGAACACGCGCGTCAGGGCGAGCACGCCGGTGTTCTCACCATACGTAGTGTTGGCCGGAGCGCCAAAGAGCGAAGCCAGAATCGTGGCAAGGCCGTCGCCGAGCAGCGTGCGATGCAGACCGGGATCGGCAATGTAGTTGCGCTCGCAAGTCGAACCGATAGCAGAGATATCGCCGATATGCTCGATCATGGTCGCGAAGGCCAGCGGCATGATGGTGATGACGGCCGTCGTGGCAAGACCGCTATCGAACTGCGGCCCAAAGAGTGCAAACACGGTGTTGTCCCACACGATGGGCAGACCGACCCACGGAGCGGCGGCAACGCCCGAGAAATCAACCTCGCCGAGCGCAGCCGCAACGGCATAGCTCACCACAACGCCCAGCAAGATCGGCACGATCTTAACCATGCCACGGCCCCAGATGTTGCAGATGACGATCACTGCCACGGCGACAACGGCAACAAGCCAGTTGGTCTGGCAGTTGGCAATAGCGGAGCTTGCCAGGATCAGACCGATCGAAATGACGATGGGGCCAGTCACCACCGGCGGAAAGAAACGCATGACACGCTTGGCGCCAAACGCGCGGAAGAGCGCCGCCAGCACCGGATAGAGCAGACCGGCACAAGCTACGCCCAGGCAGGCGTAGGGCAAAAGCTCGGTCTCGCCGTTGGGCGCGATTGCGGCATAACCGGCAATAAAGGCAAACGATGAGCCCAAAAATGCCGGCACCTTACCGCGCGACAGGAAGTGGAACAGCAGCGTGCCCAAGCCGGCAAACAAAAGCGTTGCCGATACCGAGAGGCCGGTGAGCACGGGCACCAGCACGGTGGCGCCAAACATGGCAAACAGGTGCTGTAGGCCGAGCAGGAACATGCGCGGGCGGCCGAGCGACGATGCGTCGTAGATGGCATCGCTGACGGCGGGCGTCGAGGACTGGGACATGGATGTCCTTTCGAATGGAAGGGCGATCAGGCATATCGGATAACCTGCCCGAACGATACGATCCGAACCATTGTACGCGATACACTATGCCTCGCACGCGCCGCCACCTGCAAACACTAGCGCTATTTCCAAACGCGCTCGGCAATGCGCTTGACCAGCGCGATCTTTGCCCATTGCTCATCCTCGGTCAGCTTGTTGCCAATCTCGCAGCTGGCAAAGCCGCACTGAGGCGACAGATACAGGTTCTCGAGCGGCACGTACTTTGCGGCTTCACGGATGCGCTCGACGATAACATCCTCGTTCTCGAGCTCTGCCGCCTTGGTGGTTACCAAGCCCAGCACGACCTTCTTGCCCGGGACAACGTACTTGAGCGGCTCAAAACCACCGGCGCGCGGCGTATCGAACTCCAGGTAAAATGCGTCGACATCCTCGTTTGCGAACAGGTATGGCGCGATGGGGTCATAGCCGCCCTCGAAGGCATAGGTAGAGTGGTAGTTACCACGGCACACGTGCGTGTTAATGACAAGGTCATCGGGCTTGCCCTTGATGGCGGCGTTGTTGAGCGCCACGCCCAGCTCGCTTACCTTTTGCAGATCGACCGGGCTCATGCCGGTCTTGGACACAAAGTCGGCATCGCAGTAGATGCCCCAGGTGCAGTCATCAAACTGGATGTTGCGGCAGCCCGCTGCGTACAAGTCGGCGATCACCGTGCGATAAGCGGCTGCAATGGCGTCGGCAAGCTCCTCATCGGTCTTATAGACAGCGCGCAGGCTCTCCTGCTGGCCATCGCAGCGATCGAGTGTGACCTCAGAGAACGTCTGGATCGGTGCCGGGATGGTCTGGCGTGCAACGTGGCCCTCGTCCTCAAGTGCCTTGACAAACTTAAAGTGCTCGACGAAGGGGTGGTTCTCGCCGCTGATGGAGCCAGTCACCACGGCGGTATCGGCCGTGGTCTCCTCGTCGTGGAACATATAGCCCGTACGCGAGGTACGGCGTTCAATGCCGTTGAGCCCCCACATAAAGTCGAGGTGCCAGTAACTGCGGCGAAACTCGCCATCGGTAATCACCTGCAGGCCAGCGGACTTTTGCTTGTCCACCAGGTCGCGAATGGCCTCATCCTCGACGGCCTTAAGGCCGGCGGCGTCGAGTGTGCCCGCAGCATAGGCGGCACGGGCGTCCTTTACGGCCTGTGGACGAAGAAAGCTGCCGACGATATCGGCGCGAAACGGCGCGTTCAGCGTGGTTAAAGCACTCATAGATATCTCCCTTTGCATTGGTTGCTTTACTGGGACAAAGTATGAGCGCTCATATGGCCATCGTAAAATATACGTTTATAACAGTTTGATATAGGAAACTTCTATATGCACACCAACGGACCGCCGAGCCAAACTATCCCATATCCGCCAGTGCAAATAGCCATTTTCGTGCCCATATGGCACTAGCAGCTTTGCCCTATCGCCCATACGCTTAGTGGTGACCGCACAAGGCCACGCGAGAGATAGGAGCGACCATGACCACGTTCACGACCCCCACGCGCCGCACCGATCGCGCTACAGGACTCCATTACGCCGAGACCCCTGTGCGCCAGCGCGCCGTTCTCACCTGTGGCAGCTGGCATCGTGTGACCAGCCGCATTGTTTGCGGCCTGACCTGCGCACTTACCGTGAGCTCGCTGCTCATGCCGAGTATCTCGTTTGCGGCAGAGTGGGTCGAAGTCGACGGCAACACCTATACCGCCGGCGCCGCAGCTGGCGACGGCAGCACGTGGGCCTGGGACGGCGCCGACGATATGACGCTCAATGGTTATAACGGCGGAGGCATCGCTGCCGGTGGTAAGCTCAACGTGAGCTACGAGGGCAACAATACGGTTGCCAACGAGAACGGCGATGGCATTTCCGTCGAGAACGGCACCAGCGAGGGCGCCGAGCTCAACATCTCCGGAACGGGCACCCTCACGGCAACTGCCGAAGGTGACGCCTTGTATTCCGAGGGCGATATGACGATCAGCGGAACAGGTGCCGTTAACGCCACGGGCGACGCCAGCGGTATATATACCCAAGATGACCTTTCAATCAATACGAGCGGAACCGTTACCGCCAAGGGTGCGCGCGCCGAGGGTATCCGCGCCGTCGGCGACATAACCGTAACCGGCGGCGGCACAGTCGACGCACGCTCCGAGCAGGACTGCGGTATCGTCGCCGAAGAAACCCTCACGGTATCCAACAGCACGCTAACCGCTCAGGGATTCGGCAGCGGCATATATGCCTTCGATGGCCTGACCATTGATGCGGCGACCGTACGAGCGTATGCATACCCAGCGCGCGAAGACAGCCCCACCGCCATCTACATCGACGAGGGTGACATCACCATTAAAAACGGCTCGCTCGTTCACGCATATGCCGAAGGCGAAAATGCCGCTGGAATCAGCTCGTATAATTTCTACCCCGGCGGCTCTGGCGGGCGCATCTTTATCAGCGATTCAACCGTCGAGGCCATTGCTCACTACATCAACCGCGACAATGGCAACCAGCCCTTGCCACCCATCTGCTATAGCGACTTTGTTGTAGTCGAGCCAGATGCGACTGCCCGCACGTTTGGCATCATCGCCATTACCGAGAACGGCCTAACGCCCGCGACCATCTCCATCACGCGCAGCCGCGTAACGGCAGAAGGTGATACCGCCGCCATTTTGGCCGTTGTCAACAGCGGCGACGGAAGCATTTCCGGTACGATCGATATCGTCGACAGCATTATCGAAACACCTGACGGTGGACGCATTTGTGACGTACACTTCGTTGACAACGAAACCGATGACATCCTGCACCAGCGTGGACAGACCATCGGCACCGCCAGCGACGTGATTACAGACCTGTACAGCGACGCCATCGCCAAGCGCGCCGTCATCGTTCCGGTGGAGACGCCCCCGGCGAAGCCCGAGTCGAAGCCTAAGGTAACGACCGCCGCCGCGACCATTAAGCATGTCAACGCCAAGGACACGCTCGCGGCCACGGGTGATGCTTCCATTATGGGTGCCGTCGCCGCTGCCATTACGGGCATGGCGGCCGTCGTCGCCGGCATCTTTACCAGCCGCAAGCGCTCGTAACTCCAAGTCTCGTGACGCTCGATCAATTCGGGCGCGTACCGTCCCATGGTAAGCGGCCGCCGGACCTCCCACCGGCGGCCGCGCCTCGTTTGAACGACCCCGATTCAATTATTCGTCCAAAACAGGCGCACCCGCCCAGTCGCCTACAGCAATACAAACTGTTTCAGCGCGGCGCGACTCGTTATGCCCAGCTTGGCGTAGGTGTTCGACAGGCGATTCTTAACCGTGCCACGCGAGATACCCATGTGAGCGGCAATCTCATCGTTGGTCCAGCCGCGACAGGCCAGCATAGCGATGGCGAACTCCGTCGTGGTCAGGCTCTCGGCAACGGTGGCGTCCGCCCCCGGATTATGCACACGACGCCAACCGCGGCTAAACCGCTCGGTAACTTTGATGATCTCCGCGAACTCCTGCGGATGGCCCTTCTTTAGGCATGACTCCAACACGCCTTGCAAAAGCCCGTGATGCTCGCCGACGATTTCAATCAGGCCATCGGGCTGCGCAATCTGCCAGGCACGCATAAAATGAGCGTTCGCGCGGTCAGCTTCGCGCTGGTTAATCCACCCAACGGCGGCAATCAAGTGCAAGAAGACCTCAGAGACGGGATAGCTCTCCTGCTTCATCGACAAGGCGTTCTCCGCCATTCCCACGCAGCGCCCGTAATCGCCGTCGAGGTAGGCACGGTGCGCCAGCGCATAGGTTGCAAACAGACGCAGCCCCTCGGGCAGCAGTGATGCATACAAATCGAATTCGCCGCGTGACACCGGCGAGGGAAAATGCAGCAGCACACAGGCGCTCGCCGCAAGCAGCATATATGAGGCCTGGACGCGCGGATCCTTTGTCGTCCTTTGACCCTTCCCTGTTTCTTTGAGATACGCAAGGCAGCGGCGCGCCGCCAATGCGCGATTCAGTGACAGATTTGCATAGGCGCACAACAGGCATGCCGAAAGACGGAGCGAAAGGTCATCCGATAGCAAGTACGGCTCCGCTAGGCGTCGTGCCTCATCGGGGCAACCGCGATAGTAGTGCGCCTCGGCACGTGCGATAACGCCATAGTCATCTTTGAGCATCACGTCGAGGGTTTTATCGAGCGTTCCGGGCTCAAACGCCGTACACATAAGCGGCATGGGAAAGCGCCAGCTATCGGTATATATCCGATCCATGGCGACCTCCCCTCGCATAGCGGCTCACTTTGATGGTAATGCGAGGGGGCGCCGGTTAATGGGACATGTGGCTCGAAATACAGCCTCATCCTGGGACGTTCGCGGTAAATCGAACGGCGCCAAGTTTAAATGCGGCATCGCTCGAAAGGCTAAATATGCTGGCGGATCGCGTCGATATAGGCTTGGCCATAGCGCGTGAGCGTCGTGTTTTTGCGCGTGATGATACCAATCTCCATGTACTCGTCCACATCGAGCGGAATGGAGATAATACCTGGACCGTTGAGCTCGTGGCTGATCACGCCCGAACACACCGTGTAGCCGTTGAGGCCCATGGCCAGGTTGAACAGCGTCGCACGGTCGCGCACGCGGATATTCTTGCGGCGCTCAAACGTCGAGGTCAGTTCCTCGGAATAATAGAACGAGTTATAGCTGCCCTGCTCGTAGGACAGGAACGGGTAGTCTTCCAAATCCTCGAGCGTCACGCTGGAGCGGCCGGCCAGCGGGTGGTCGGCACACACAAAAACGTGAGGCGTGGCGCAGAAGAGCCCTTCGAATACGAGCTCATTGGCAGCCAGCATGCGCTCGATGACCTCGCGGTTGTGCTCGGACAGGTACAGGATGCCCAGCTCGCTTTTCATATGCGCGACATCCTCGATAATCTCGTGGGTCTGTTCCTCGCGCAGGGTAAAGTCGTAGCGCGCCGCATCGAACTCGCGAATCACGTCGACAAACGCGTTGACGGCAAAGGAGTAGTGCTGGCAGCTCACGCTAAAATGCGGCACCTGCTCGGATGCGCCTTTGTATTTGTCCTCGAGCAGATCAGCCTGGTCGAGCACCTGGCGCGCGTAGCCCAAGAAGGTCTCGCCCTCCTCGGACACAATGACGCCCTTGTTGGTGCGCTCAAAGATATGCACGCCCATCTCGTTTTCGAGGTCGCGGATTGACGCGGTAATCGAGGGCTGTGACACAAAGAGGCGGCGCGAGGCCTCGGTGATGCTGCCGCACTCGGCAACCTTAACGACATATCTGAGCTGCTGGAGCTTCATGGCTTTCTCCCTAGACGTTCGTGACGTCGAAACCCGTCGTGCTCATCTGACGCATAAACGGCGGCATCTCCCCCGTCGCGGCGCAGGCGGCAATCTGATGCAGAGCCCCGGCAACCGCATCGTCTGCCGCAGCGCCGATATGCCAGCGCGCGGCAGCCGTGACAGCCTCGTTGGCATTGGCGACTGCAACGGAGTTGGGAACGGCATCGATCATGGGCAGATCGTTATCGGAATCGCCAAATACGGCCACCTCATCGGGCGTCAGGCCCAAAGCGCGCGCCAGCTCCAGCGCAGCGCAGCCTTTGTCCCAACCTGCTGGAAGAATGTCGAACAGGCGCACGCGGTTGTTGGGAAACACAAGCGAGAGTTCCGGCACCTCAACGGCAACGCGCTCGCGTAGCTCCGCGAGCGCCTCACGCGAACGGGCACTCCAGATATTCGCCTTGAACACCGGCACCTCATCAACGACGGGACGGCACGGGGCCTCTTCGCCTTTGAGCCATGCGTTGCCGCCCGACTCCATGGCGTGACGAACGCGCTCGGGATCACTCGTCACGCAATAGGCATCGTTGCCCCAAAAGTCATCGCCCAGGCTATAGACTTTTAGAAATGTATCGTCGGTCTCTTGCTCCAGATAGTCGGCCAAACGCATCAGAGCATCGTTGTCGATTGCGTGCGAGGCGACTACTTCGCCGCCGACAAACATCACCTGGCCGTTACAGAACGCGCCAGTCGAAAAACACTCGGAACGATTTTTGAACATCCAGCCCATCGCGGACGGCTGGCGACCCGAAACCGGGCCAAAGTGCAGACCCGCCGCCTGCATGGCATGAATGCCCTCAATGGCGTAGTCGCTGGCGCCGTCATGCCCGGCCGGAATCAGCGTATCGTCCATATCGGTCAGCACAAGTTTGATCATGAGGTCCCCATTCGTATCGGTCCTACCTATTGTAACGACCTGCCAAAATAAACCTGTCCCTTTTTGGCAGGTGCGTTAGTATAGGGAACAACAGATTCGATGCGGGAGTGCCGGCGGTGCAAACCACAAGGCTGAGAGGGCATAGGGCCCAATCCTTTGAACCTGTCAGTTAATGCTGGCGTAGGGAGCATGCCGCCTTTGCAGGGGCGCTGTCTATGCACAGCGCCCCTTTTCTATGCCAAGGAGGCATGTGCAGTGATTGATTCGGAACAGCTTAAGCAAAATGTGATCAAGGCCGTGGATGAGATTCGCGCCACCAATCCAATGGCCGGCTCCATCACCAACACGGTGACGATTGACTTTGTCGCCAACGCGCAGCTCGCCGTGGGCGGTTCGGCCGCCATGGTCTATCTGCCCGACGAGGGCGAGGCGCTCGTTGCCGGCGGCGGCGCCATCTATCTCAACATGGGCACGCTCTTCCCCATCTACGAGCAGACGATTCCCCGCGCGGCCAAGGCGGCACACGACGCCGGCAAGCCCTGGGTGCTCGATCCGGTGGGCCTGGGCATCGGCAGCCTGCGCACCCAGCTGGTAAACGAGCTCAAGCAGTACAAGCCCGCCATCGTGCGCGGCAACGCCTCCGAGATCATCGCGCTCGCCGGCCTGTGGGGTCTTGAGGGCGAGGCGGCTGATCTGAGCCGCGTGCGCGGTGTCGATACCACCGACACGGTCGACGCCGCCCGCGATGCCGCCGTGGCGCTCGCCCGTTACACCGGCGGCGCCGTAGTGGTCTCGGGCGAAGTCGACCTGATCACCGACGGCACGACGGTGGCCAAGTCCCACGGCGGCAGCCCGCTCATGTCAAAGATCACCGGCTGCGGCTGCTCGCAGGGCGGCGTGCTGGCCGTGTACGCCTGCGTCACCGATCCGTTTACGGCAGCCGTCTGCGGCACCGCGGTCTACAACGTTGCCGGCACGCGTGCCGCCGCTGTCGCCGATGCCCCGGCAAGCTTTAAGGTGGCCTTTATCGACGAGCTCTACCGCGCGACCGCCCAAGACATCGCCAACAACCAGCTCGAGCTCGAGGAGGCATAAGCCATGTCCGAGCCCGCAACCAATACCGGCATGAACACGCTCGTCGCCGTGGCCATCGCCCCGTGCGGCACCGGCGATGAACTCTCCGCCGAGGTCGCCGAGGTCGTGCGCGTCATTCGCGAGAGCGGCCTTCCCAACCGCACCACCTCGATGTTCACCGAAATCGAGGGCGACTGGGACGAGGTCATGCAGGTCGTGCGCGACGCAACCTTTGTGTTGGCGAGCAAGGGCATCCGCACCGAAGTCGTGCTCAAGGCCGATATTCGACCCGGATTTACCGACACCATGACCGGCAAACTCGAGCGCATGGAAGCACAGATCAAAAAGCAGGAGGAAGCACGATGAGCATCCGCGACAACCTTGATATCTCGGCCTATCTCGTACTCGGCCCCGAAAACACGCTGGGACGTCCCGTGGGCGATGTGGTGGCCCAGGCGCTCGATGCCGGCTTTACCTGCATCCAGGTGCGCTCCAAGGTGGCAAGCGCCCGCGAGATCATCGCACTGACCGGCGACGCCGCGCAGGCAATCGCACAGGCCGGCAAGACCGGTCAGGTCGCCCTGTTAATCGACGACCGCCTGGACTGCGTACTCGCCGCGCGCGAGCAGGGTATTGCTGTCGATGGCGTGCACGTGGGCCAGAGCGATATTCCCGTCGAGGTCTGCCGCAAACTTTTGGGCCCCGATGCCATCGTGGGCCTTTCGGCCCGCTGCGAGGAGATGCTCGAATACGTCAAGACCGCCGACATGAGTCTGGTCGACTACCTGGGCATCGGCCCGCTCCACGAGACCAAGACCAAGCGCGATTGCGGACGCGCGGCCGACGGCTCCATCATCACCAAAAGCTTTGAGGACCTGGCCGCACTCCACGCGGCAAGCCCCGTGCCCATCGTGGTGGGCGGCGGCGTCAAGACGGCCGACCTGCCGCAGCTCAAGGCCACCGGCGTCGACGGCTTCTTTGTGGTGAGCGCCGTCTGCAGCGCCGACGACCCCCACGCCGCAGCCAAGGAGCTCGTCGACACCTGGCAGCAGGCATAGGCATAAGCCGAGCAGCTGATCCACAGTCTCATATCTTCTAGAGCGGAAAGCGCATCCCAGTTTGGACCTCCATTCCGGGATGCGCTTTCCGTATGCAACCCCTACCCCGCTAGGTAGGCCTCCAACGCCGGCAAAGTCGCCTCCGCATCGCGGCGACCGACCTGGTAGATGCGCTCGAGCTCTTCAGGCTCGCGGCACAGCGACGGCACTTTCACCGATTCACTCGGCCGCACCACAAAGATCTCGCCAGCGGCCTCGCGACGCGCCAGGTCATCGAGCGTGGCGTTATACACCTCATGCCGATGCTCAAGCGCTGTAACAAACTCCGGGTAGTGACGATACACACGACGCAGCATGGGCATCAGGCTATTAGCCTCTTTTACAAAACCCGCCGGCTGCGTCAGCACCACCACATTGCGGTCGTAACCCTGAGCAAACAGCCAGGCGCTGGGAATAGAGTCCGCAACGCCGCCATCCAAATACCGATGCCCATCAATCCGAACAGGACGCGTCGCCACGGGAATCGCCGACGAAGCACGAATCCACTCGATATCGCGCTCGTCGCCATAGGGCAGGTCATGGTAGACGGCCTCGCCTGTCTCGATATCGGTGCATACGCACGTAAACCTCATGGGGCAGGCGCGGTAGGCATCCAAGTCGATGGGGTCACGCTCGATAGGCACCTCGTGATAGGCAAACTCGGCATTGAACATGTCACCGGTGTGCAGCCAGCTCATCACACTCGCATAACGCTTGTCGGCACAATAGGCCTTGTTGTAACGAATGGCGCGACCAATCTGGCGCGACTTAAAGTTGTAGCCAAACGCGGCGCCTGCCGAGACGCCCACCATATGATCGCAGGTCAGGCCATGTTCCATCCAAACGTCGAGCACGCCTGCCGTATACATGCCCCGGTAGCCACCGCCCTCGAGCGCCAGACCCACCGTATGCGCCGTCTTTGGCAGTGCCATGCAACCATCCCCGTCCTCATGCTTTTGAACGGAACAAGTATACCCGTCAACATATACCGTCTCGGTCACATTTGCCAATGCAAACTAAACACTGCCACTCGACGATTATTTTTTACCGACTGACCATGTTTATACAAACACGCCCCTATAATGATGTTCGCATCATTAGGCAACAACACCAAACAGTAGACAACAATCCAGCCTATCGACAAAACAAGGCGGGGACGAAAGTTCACGCGTCCATAGACCGCAGAAGGTCCCATTAACAATAAGACCATCCGACGCAAGCCATCTCGACCCCAGAAAGCCACTCACATATGGACACAGCCAACACCTATACCGAGACGCTCGAAAAGACCATTCAAGACCTGTTCGAGTGTCCGGAAGACCTGGTAAGAATAGCCTTTACCGACCAACTTACCGGCCTTGGCAACCGTGGCGGCTATACCCGCTCGTTGGAAGAACTCTGGGAGCAGGGCGTACCGGTCACCATGGCGTTTATCGATATCGATAACCTCAAGCACTGCAACGACGCCTTCGGTCACGATGAGGGCAACCGCTATATTATGCAGGTGAGCCTGTACCTTAAGCTCTATATCAAAGTTGACGAAGCTGTGTTTCGCCTGGGTGGCGACGAGTTCGCAATCTTGTCCACCGTCGCGACCGAAGGCGACCTTGCCGAGCGCCTTGAGCATTGCCGCTCGGTGCTGCTCAAAAACAACGACGCCGAGATGCCTCACACGTTTAGCTATGGCGTATCGCATGCCGACCCAAAACTGGGCGAAACGTCCAATCGTATGGCACTCGATGCCGACCACCGCATGTACGACTACAAGCTGCGCCATGCCGTACACCTGGATCGTCGCAATATCAAGCAAGTTAATGCAAACGATTTTGAAGTCGACAACCGTGTCTTCGACGCCTTTTCGATGTTAGACGAGGGACGATATTTCTTTATCGAGAACCTCGATAAGAACCGCACCCTTTGGTCGCAAGGAGCGCCGCGCGATCTTGGGCTTCCCTCGGAGCGCATCGATGACTGCCGCGAATACTGGAAAACGCGCGTACACCCCGACGACCTGAAGGCATACAACGAAGATATCAGCAAGATCTTTGACGGCTCCAAGCACTATCGCGTCATGCAGTATCGAGTGCGCAACGCCGACGGCGATTACGTGCTTTGTCGCGTCCGAGGCTATCGCATCGACGGAAACGGAGGCACGCCTTCGCTCTACGTTGGCGAACTCGTCAATCACGCTCTTGTCGAGACGATCGACCCCGCAACAGGGCTTGGAACCCAGCGCATGTTGATCAGCGCCATTGATGCTTGCCGCCGCGATAACCGCGGGACGGGCCTTATCGCCGTGCGTGTTCGCGGTACGACGCAGCTCAACGAACGCTATGGGGCCGACGCCGTCGATGCCATGCTTTCCGAGTATGCCGGCCGCATGCTCTCGCTCACCCGCGGCAGAAGCCGTGTGTTTCGCTCGCGCAGCGCGCAGTTCGTTGTACTTACCGATAGTTTTGACCGCAATGCCTTTGATCACCTCGTTCGGGATTTGGAACATCTTGTCTCAAAACCCATCCAGATTGCCGGCGACGTCATCACCCCCACATGTCTGGTCGTGCCTGTCTACTACGAGCGCCTTATTAACCAGGCGCCGGCTGTTTTGGGCGAACTCGACCGCCGCATTCGCGCCATAAACGGACCGTTCCACAACAACAGTCTCTCCATTCCCGAAATCGAGCGCAAAGGCGCAATCGCCGAGCGCATCGACCCGCTCACCGGCCTCTACCGCCCCAGCGAGTTTATGAGACGTGCCAATGCCTTTCTCGCGACGGCACAGGGCGGCGCATGGTGCATTGCCACCGTCGACATGGGGCACATGCGCCTATTTAACGAATGGTACGGACAAACCGAGGGCGACCGCGTGCTTGCCAATGTGGGCACGGTGCTTAAGGATATCGAGAACGTGGGCATGGGCGTTGCGGGCTACTGGGGCCAGGACGACTTTTGCATCCTTGCTCCCTTTGACCGCGATACGATTCATCGAATTTATGCCAGCGTGCGCGAAGCGGTTGCCAGGCACGACGACGGCGTGGGTTTTTGGCCGTCCATGGGCGTTTGTCCCATCGACCCCAACGAGGAAATCACCATCGATGCGCAGGCCAAGGCCATGTTTACCAATCGGCGCGCAAAAAACGACTTTAAGGAGCGCGTCGCCATTTTCCGCCCCGAGGAGTACGAGCGCGAAACCGCGTTCCACCGCACGCTGACCGAATTCCAGTATGCGTTCTCAAACGGCCGCATTACCTACTACCTGCAGCCCCAGGTCGACATGGAAACTGGCGAGATCGTTGGCGCCGAGGCGCTCACGCGCTGGATTGGCAAGGACGGTTCCCTCATTTCGCCTGTAACGTTTATCCCCGCACTCGAGGAAAGCGGCTTTGTAGTGACGCTCGACAAGTACATTTGGCAGGGCGTCGCCTCGTGGCTGCGCGAGCGCATCGACCGGGGGCTTCGCGTGGTTCCGATCTCGCTCAATGTGTCGCGCGTGGATATCCTTGCCTGCGACGTTGCCGAACATATGGGAGCACTTGCCGCCCAATACAACCTACCGCCCGAACTCATGCGCATCGAGATCACCGAGACAGCCTATACGGGAGAATCCGAGGCCGTGGATAAACTGACTGCCGACCTGCACACCCGCGGCTTCTCAACCTATATGGACGACTTTGGCACCGGCCAGTCCACGCTCGCGATGCTCAAGAACGTCAACGTCGACGTCATCAAGCTTGACCGCACGTTTGTTCCCGCCGACGGAGATCAAGGCCGCAGCGCGCAAATCATTACATCAATGCTCGATATGGCGCAGTCGCTCCATCTGCCCGTCGTGGTCGAAGGCGTCGAGACAAATGAGCAGGCGAACATGCTACGACAGATGGGCGCCCGCTACGCTCAGGGCTTCCTCTACTACCGCCCCATCCCGGCGAATGATTTTGAGGCATTGCTCGATGGTGGCAATAACAACTGATACGCTCGCGCGAAAAACGCCACCGCCGAAGGGGGAATTTGTCTCCATTAGCTAACTTATATCCCCAATTCAAACCGAATTGGGGATATGATACAAACCGTTGTTCTGCCCAAGGAGGTTATTCATCATGAACGAGTCATACCGCTTGGGCGAGCAATCGATTATTGCCTATCTTCAGCGACTTGCGAATGGTGTCTCGACCGCCGAACTCGATGTTTCCGCGCTGCCTGCTGAGCTACGCGCCGTTGGTGAGCAACTGCAAAAGACGCATGCCGTCCTG
Source organism: uncultured Collinsella sp. (assembly GCA_900545055.1). Taxonomy (GTDB): domain Bacteria; phylum Actinomycetota; class Coriobacteriia; order Coriobacteriales; family Coriobacteriaceae; genus Collinsella. Next base: position 54,000 of record UQXP01000004.1, on the reverse strand, counting down.
CAACAAGAGCGCCAGCTGCTTGAGTGCAACGCCTATATCGATCCGCTCACCAACTTGGGCAACCGCGGCGGACTCGACCGTCACGTCGAGCAGCTCTGGCGCAAAGGCGACCCCTTCACCTGCGCCTATATTGACATCGACCATCTCAAGCATTGCAATGATAAGTTTGGCCACGCCGAAGGCAATCGCTATATTCTGAGCATCTGCCGCACGCTCTCCGAAACCATGGAGCACGATGAGATGCTGTTCCGCATCGGTGGAGACGAGTTTGTGCTTATCTCGCTCTCCGCAAACGAGACTGAACTCGAGCAGCGCTTGGAGCAGGTACGTGCCGGGCTGATCGAGGCGAGCTCAGGTGACAAGGCGTCCATGATCGCCAGTTTTAGTTTTGGTTGCTCGCACGTCGACCCGCTTGCAGGCGATACGCGTCGCCAGATGACGATGGATGCCGATCGCAAAATGTATCGCTATAAGCTTATGCATCGTGTGCAGCAACCGAAAGACAATGACGTGCCACAACACCCAATCGTCGATCAGCTTCCCTGCAACGACCGGGTGTTCCAAGCGATCTCCATGAGCTCTGAGACGCGCTATCCGTTCATCCTTAACCTCGATACGGGCGAATCGCAATGGTCGGTTAACGCCGTGCGCGATTTTGACCTGCCCTCCCAGCACCCTTTTAACTCGGTCGATATGTGGCTTGCTCGCGTCCACCCCGAGGACCGCGACAACGTACGCGCCGAGCTCGACATGGTGATAAACGGCACGTGGCACTTCCACTACATGCAGTACCGCGTTATGGATGCTACCGGAGCGTACGCGCTTTGCGACTGCACGGGCTACCGCTTGGACGGCACCGATACCGAGCCTAACATGTACGTGGGCATGATTATCAACCGCAGCTTGGCAGATACGACCGACTCGGTAACGGGTCTGGGCGATGTCCACGCCCTGGTCAACGCTATCGGAGAGATGCGCCGCGTGCCGCGCGAGGCTGGCTTTATTGCCATTAAGGTCGACGATATCGCCGAGGTCAATGCCCGCTTTGGATTCGATGCAGGCGACCGCGTGCTCGCCGAAAGCGCCGCCTGCCTCATGGATTGTTCGCGCGGCAAGGGCCGCCTGTTCCGCTCAACAGGACCGACATTCGTGGCGCTTTTCGACGACCTTGATCCCGAAGAGACCAACGCGATTGCAGAGGAGATCGAGCGGTTCCTGGGTTCGCCTGTGCTCATCGGATCGCTTGAATACCAGCCGCCCATTCGCGTGGCTACGCTTCATCTGGACGCCGTCGACCGACAGCCCGTTTCCATTTTGAATGAACTCAAAGCGCTGCTTAAAGAGGCACCGCAAGTACCGGGCACCAAGCTGGACTAGCACCACGGGGCGCGATGTGAAACACAAACCGTTTCGCACCGCGCCCCACGCCATCTGCCCTCTCGTGCGATAATCCTCCGCAGAAGTCACCAAAAGCAGAGGGAGTTTGTGATGAAGGTTCTTTTAGTCAATGGCAGCCCCAAGGCAAACGGCAACACCGCCCGCGCACTCGCCGAGGTCGCCAAGCAACTCAACGCCGAGGGCATTGATACCGAGGTGTTTCAGCTGGGCGCCAAGCCCATCCGCGATTGCATCGGTTGCGGCCAGTGCGGCAAGCTTGGCGGTCGATGCGCCTTTGATGACGACGTGGTGAACGAGCTGATCGCTGCCGCCGAGCAGGCAGATGGCTTTGTCTTTGGCTCCCCCGTCTACTACGCACACCCCAGCGGCCGCATCCTCTCGGCCCTCGACCGCGCGTTTTATGCTGGCAGCAAGGCCTTTGCGCACAAGCCGGGCGCCGCTGTCGCCGTTGCCCGCCGCGGCGGCACGTCGACCACGTTCGATGTACTCAACAAGTACTTCACCATCAACCAGATGCCCGTGGTCGCCTCCACGTACTGGAACAACGTCTTTGGTGCCATGCCGGGCGAGGCCGCCCAGGACGCTGAGGGCCTGGCCACCATGCGCAACATCGGCAAGAACATGGCCTGGCTCCTGCATTGTATCGAGGCAGGGCAGGCCGCCGGCGTCGAAGCCCCCGAAGCCGATCGCGCCCGCACCAACTTCATTCGATAAGTCCAGCGGTGGTCACCTCGAAGTTCTATCAATGTCAGCGAAAAGCCAGCTGATGAGGCAAGGTGCCTTGAAAGAGAAGGGCGCTGGGCTTTTGCCCGCGCCCGACGATTGAAAGGCAGATTGCCCATCAGATGGCTTTGCAGCGTCGAGGTGACCGCCGTTCGTTAGAACGGCGGAACACAATATGATTCAAATCTTCGGCACCAAAAAGTCCTTTGATACCAAGAAGGCCCAACGCTATTTTAAGGAGCGCCGCATTAAGGTGCAGTTTATTGACCTTAAGGAAAAGGAGATGAGCAAGGGCGAACTCACGAGCGTGATGCAAGCGGTCGGCGGTATCGACAAGTTGCTCAACCCCAAGGCCAAGGACGAGGAGACGCTCGCGCTCATCCAGCACCTCACCCCTAGCCAGCGCTTCGACAAGCTGCTCGAAAACCAGCAGGTTCTAGCTGAGCCCATCGTGCGCAACGGCAAAAAGGCCACCGTCGGTTATTGCCCCGATGTATGGGGAGCCTGGGAGTAGCCTGTGTTATTTGTCGGCGCGTGGGTATAAGAGCAGGCGTTTGGCATAAGATTCAACTGTAAGCCATGCCTAACAAAGGAGGGCACATGCCCAATAAACCCGTGAAGATCATCATGCTTACCGGCTACCTCGGTGCCGGCAAGACCACGCTGCTCAACCACATCCTCGCCAACGACGGCGGCATCCGTGCTGCCGTGATAGTCAACGATATCGGCGAGATCAACGTCGACGCCAGCCTCATCGCCGACGGCGGCCTTTCCGAGACCGACGACCTCATCCCGCTCACCAACGGCTGCATCTGCTGTACGCTTTCGGACGACCTTGCCAACCAGCTGCAGGGCATCGCCGATTCGGGCGACTTCGATTACATCATCATCGAAGCATCGGGCATTTGCGAGCCCATCCCCATCGCCTACACCATCTCGAGCTTCTGCGACGAGGCCAAGGTGGGCGGCGAGCCCAAGCTCGCGCTCGACAACATCGTGGCCGTGGTCGACTGCGCCCGCATGTACGACGAGTTCAACGGCGGTCGCGACCTGCTGGCCGAGGATATCGACGAGGACGACATCGAAAGCCTGCTCATCCAGCAGATCGAGTTCTGCTCCACGCTGATCCTCAACAAGACCGATACCGTGAGCCCTGAGCAGATTGCCGAGCTCAAGGCCATCGTGCGCAGCCTGCAGAAGGATGCCGTGATTGTCGAGGCTCAAAACGGCGAGGTCCCCATGGAGGAGCTGCTCGACACCGACCGCTTCGACTTTATGCGCGCCTACAACTCTGCCGCCTGGATCGAGGCCATGGAGCACCCCGAGGAGCACGACGACCCCGAGGTGCTCGAGTACGACATCGAGACCTTTGTGTACTCGCGCCGCAAGCCGTTTGACCTGCAGAAGTTCACCGATTTTGTTGAGCAGGAATGGCCTGACGAGGTCATCCGCGTCAAGGGTCCGCTGTGGCAGACCGGCGATCCGGACATGTGCTACATGTTCGAGCAGGCTGGCCACCAGATGCGCCTGATGGAGAACGGTCTGTTCGTTGACTCCGCGCCCGAGGGCGAGAAGCAGAAGATCATCGATGAGAACCCCGAGATCATGCAGATTTGGGACGAAGAGACGGGCGACCGCATGACGAGCCTGTGCATCATCGGCCGTCACATGGACAAGGATGCACTCATCGCCTCCCTCGATGCCTGCCTGACCGACTGGCACCGCGCCTAGGTCTATCGAGACGGACCCTTCCGCCCCTGTAGCCGCCAAACCGCCACGAAGGTGCCTGTCCCCTTCGCGGCGGTTTTTCGTTCTGAGCCAAGGAGATTCATGTTCAACATTGTGCTGTATGCGCCCGAGATTCCCGCCAATACGGGTAACATCGGCCGCACTTGTGTGGTCACCGGCACCCGTCTGCATCTGGTGGAGCCGCTGGGCTTTTCGCTCGACGACAAGACGGTACGTCGCGCCGGCCTGGGCTACTGGCAAAACTTGGACGTGACGACGTATGCCGGCTGGGAGGATTTCCTTACCCGCAACGGGCTCTCCCCCGCCGATGAGCGCCTGCACCTGCTGACCAAAAAGGCGCGCCGCACCTATGCGCAGAGCACCTACCGCGACGGCGACTTCTTGGTCTTTGGCAGCGAGAGCTCGGGCATTCCCGAGGAGCTGCTTGCCGCGGCGCCCGTATGCTGCGAGCGCATCCCCATGCTGCGCGATTGCGACTCACTCGATAACGCCGACGTTTGGGAGGCCCATGAGGAATCGCTCGGGCACACCGAGGACAGCCACGAGGCCATCCTGCAGCAGGACATCTGCGGCAACTTCATCGACCCGGACGACTACCGCATCAGCGCCCTCAACCTCTCCAACAGCGCCGCCATCGTCCTCTACGAGGCCCTGCGCCAGACAGGCTTTGCCGGCATGTGACAAAGGGACAGCCCCTTTGTCACATTCGATCGGCATGAAGTTAAACGTAATTAACCGTTTTTAACTGAAATTAACTAGAATAAAATGAAGTTAACCCGAGATGCTGAAGGAGGGCACAGTGGAGTATCTCGAAAACCCGTTTACTCCTAGTTTTGGTGAGGTTCCCGCACATCTTGCCGGAAGGCAGCAGATCATTCGTGATCTGGACCGTGCTTTCTTGAGCCAGCGCAGACGCCCGGAACTGACCTCCATCTTCTCGGGGGCACGCGGAACAGGTAAGACCGCCCTCATGTCGTCGCTTGCGACGAGGGCCGAATCCCATGGCTGGGTTGCCGTAAAGACAACCGCGCTTCCAGGAATGCTTGAGGAAATCGAGCTCGGAGCAAAACGGGCAGCAGCCCACCTCATTGATCTATCGAGCGATTTCGAAATTACCGGTCTTGGAATCGCGCCTCTCGGCAGCATCGAGGTCAGTCACGCCCATGAGGTTTCGACCTGGCGTTACCGCATGAGTGACATCATCGACCAGCTCAATGAGGCCGGCACCGGACTGCTCATCACGGTTGATGAGGTCGATCCGACGCTCGACGAGATGATTCAACTCGCAGCTACATATCAGCACTTTGTGACCGACGGAAAGCGCGTTGCCCTGCTCATGGCGGGACTTCCCAACAACGTCTCGACACTGCTGAGCCATAAGACGGTCTCGTTTCTTCGCCGTGCTCAGCAATATCATCTGGGGCGAATTGCCGACCACGATGTGCGCGAAGCCCTGATTCGAACGATTCAGGAAAACGACCGCGTGGCGAATGCCGAGGGAATCGATAAGGCTGTTCGCTCGATTTCGGGCTTCCCCTTTCTATTGCAGCTTGTGGGTTACCGCGCCTGGGATCTCACGAGTAACTCGAAGGAGATATCGTCGCGCGACTTTGACCAGGGAATCATAATCGCCCGCGACGAGATGGATGACCGAATTCTCGCAGCAACCTATCGAGAACTCACTGCAGAGGACAAGCGATTCCTCATCGCCATGCTTGACGATGAGGAAGAGTCCACTACCGCCGACCTCGTCGAACGCCTTAAGCGTTCACCGCAGCAGGTCTCCCGCTACCGGCGTCGTATGATTGATGCCGGCATCATTGGAGAACGCGGACGAGGGGTCGTCGCCTTTGAGTTGCCGTTCTTCCGCGACTATCTAGCTGCTCAATGTGTGAAATAGACGCCGATGTGACAAAGGGACAGTCCCTTTGTCACATTCGCTTATAGGTAGCGGCCGGTGATGCTCTTGGGGCAAGAGGCGATATCGCCCGGTGTGCCGGCGCAGACGATTTGTCCACCGGCGTCGCCGCCGCCCGGTCCCATGTCGATCACGTAGTCGGCGTTACGGATGAGGTCGAGGTCATGCTCGATCACGATGACCGTGGCGCCCTTGGCGACCAGGCCGTCGAACACGCCCAACAGCACCTGGACATCGAGCGGATGCAAGCCAATCGTGGGTTCATCGAACACGAACACGGCATCATCCTGCACGCGCCCCATCTCGCTCGCGAGCTTAAGGCGCTGGGCCTCGCCGCCCGAAAGCGCCGGCGTGGGCTCGCCCAGGGTAAGATAGCCCAAGCCTAAGTCGTGAAGCGTCTGAAGTCGGACTTGCACTTTCTTGAGCCCCACGGTGGCGTCGAGGGCCTCGTCCACGCTCATATCCATAAGCTGCGGCAACGTAAGCAAGCTGCCGTCCTTGCCCTCGCGATGGATATGTGATGCCGTCTCGGCGTAACGTGAGCCACGGCACGCGGGGCAGACAATCTCGACATCGGGCAAGAACTGCACATCGAGCGATATAGAACCAGTGCCATCACACGTGGGGCAACGCAGAGCACCGGTGTTGTAGCTAAACGCACCCGCCTTGTACCCAGCCGCCTTGGCCTCGGGCGTACGAGCGAAGGCACGACGCAACTCGTCATGTATATCGGCATAGGTCGCCACCGTCGAGCGCACGTTAGCGCCGATGGGCGTGGCATCGATCAGACTGGCGCGCGCAATGCCCTCGGCATCGATCCAGCGCACGTGGCTCGGCAAACGCTCGCCCGCTGCTTGCGCCTTGAGTGCAGGGATGAGCGTCTCGAGCACGAGCGTCGTCTTGCCCGAGCCGGAGACGCCCGTTACCGCGACAAGACGGCCGCGAGGGATATCGACTTTAAGTGGTTTGACGGTATGGATGGCTTCGGTTGCCATGCGGATGTGGCCCTGGTCGAACATTTCGTCGTCAGTCACCTGCGGACGCAAGCGCTTGGGCTCGGCGCGCAAAAACGGCGCGATACGGCTGCCCTGCGATTGTTCGACCTCGTCCACCGTACCAGCAGCGATCACGTTGCCGCCGCCTGCTCCGGCAACGGGGCCCATCTCGACCAGATAATCAGCTTCCGCCAGCACGCGCGTATCGTGGTCGACAACGACCACGGTGTTGCCGTCGCCCACCAGATCGCGCATCACGCCTACCAAACCGTCGACATTGGCAGGATGCAAGCCGATCGAGGGCTCGTCCAGCACATAAAGCACGCCCGTCGATCGGTTGCGCACCACACGGGCGAGTTGCACACGCTGGCGCTCACCCGTGGAGAGCGTGGCACCGGCGCGATCGAGCGAAAGGTAATCGAGACCCAGGTCGACCAGATGACGAGCCGTGCTCAAAAACGAATCGCAGATATCCGTCGCCATGGGCTGCATCTCGGGCGGCAAGGACGCGGGCACCCCGCGCACCCACTCAATCGCATCACCAAGCGTCATGGCCGCCGCCTGTGCCAGATTGATACCGCGCACCTGGGGCTGGCGCGCAGCCTCGGAGAGACGCGTGCCGCCGCAGTCACGGCATGGCCCCTCGCGCAAAAAGCGTGCAACGCGTTTGAGGCCCTTGTCGTCCTTAACCTTGGCGAGCGCATTCTCGACGGTATAGACGGCGTTGTAATAGGTAAAGTCGAGCGGCGTGGCGCCCTCGCCGTTTTTGGGAACGTAGAGAATATGCTTCTTAACCGCCGGGCCGTGAAACACGATGTCGCGCTCTTGAGGCGTGAGCTGGTTAAACGGCACGTCGGTGCGCACGCCCATCTCGCCGGCCACCTGCTTCATCAGGTCCCACATGAGCGTGCCCCAGGGAAGCACCGCACCCTCGTTGATGGTCTTTGACTCGTCGGGCACCAGGCTCGCCTCGTCTACCTCGCGCATGACACCGGTGCCGCCGCAGGTAGGGCACGCACCGCCGCTATTGAAAGCCAAATCCTCGGCACTCGGCGCGTAGAACTCGCGGCCGCATGTCGGACACGTGAGCGACAGGCCCGCAGCCACGTTAAGGCTCGGCTCCACACGCGCCCCGCAATGCGGGCACACGTGATGGGCGCAACGGCTAAAGAGTAGACGCAGGCTATTGTTGAGCTCGGTCATGGTACCAAAGGTCGAGCGCACGCCCGGTACGCTGGGGCGCTGATGTAATGCGAGCGCCGCTGGCACGTGCAGCACCTCGTCCACCTGGGCGTGCTCGGCCTGCGTCAGACGACGGCGGGTATAGGTGCTGAGCGCCTCCAGATAGCGGCGCGAGCCCTCGGCATAAAGAACCCCGAGTGCCAGCGAACTCTTGCCCGAACCCGACACGCCGGCAATGCCCACGAGCTTTCCCAGCGGAATATCGATATCGATGTCTTTGAGGTTATGGACGCGCGCGCCACGCACCTCGATAGCCTGCGGGTTCATCTTCTGTTCCGTCACCTTTATCACCCTACTCATGCCATATAACTCGATCGCGAATGTACGCGCCCAGCATGGGCACGGTAAACCGGACGAGGCCGTATCCGGCAGCCTCGATGACGCGCTCGCGAATCAGGCTTGCGCGATATTTACTCGCCCAGCTCTGAGTGCGATCGCAGCGCTCAATGATATCCGCCATGCGCGTCGGCTTGCCCTCGTCAGCAGCCATGGCCTCGATAAAGAGGCGCTGTGGACTGCGCAGCCCGTAATACAGAGGCGCGTCAACCGCTTCATAGAACTCGGAGACGGCATCGGCGTAGCCAGCCTTGACATCGCACACTTCAATGACCTGCGAGCCACGCCGGACAGCAGAGCGCCACATGTAATAGCCCACCAGCTGAACCATATAGGGATGCCCCATGCTCTTGCGCGCCGCAAGGTCCGCCGTCTCCGCGTCAACGTAAAGACCGGCGTCTTTGACCGTCTGGATATACGAATCGCGCACCTTGGGCAAAGATATCGCCCCCAGCGTACGCTGCTGGGCACGCCGCAAAAACGTCACGCTCGGCTCTTCGAGCAGATCGTCAACCATACTGGGTAAGCCGGCGAACACCAGCGCAAGACCGCGCTGGTCGCTATCGGACAAGCCCGTGGCATCCTGGTCTCCGAGCACCTGCTGATAGAGAACGGCAAGAGCCGCCAGCTCCTCGATAGACGCAGATTGTGCCTCGTCAATCGCAAACAGTATGCCCTTGCCTGGACCGAGCTTCTTGAGGCGCTCGTTGACCAGCCCCCGCAACGTCTCACCCTTTGCCCGCGCCGCCTCGACCGACATGCGCCCGAATGATGGACCGAACTCCATAGATGTCACGACGGGCTTGTTCGAACGAAGCGCATCGGCCAGGCGGTCGCATAAGCCAAGCGACGCCGAATCGGAAATGACCGCCCAACCGCGCTCTGCTGCCAGACGCTGCAACTCGCGCAGCAGAACCGTTTTGCCACAGCCGCGGTTTCCCGTGAGGAGCATGAGCCTGCCCGGCGCTCCCGCGCCGTTATCGAGGCCTTCTTCAAAATCCTCAATGACCGACTCGCGACCAATCAACACCGGAGGCCGCTTGCCAGCCGTTGGCTTAAAGGGATTTGGATTCATGTCGGCCTCCTCGGATTGGCAAACGCTGCCTACAGTTATACCAACTTATACCGAGTTATACCAACTGAATGTGACAAAGGGACTGTCCCTTTGTCACATGTGGCCGAAGAACTCGGCATCGGCTGCTCGCCAAGGGCGGAAAGTGGCAGGATCGATGCGAGCGTGCGCGGCGGCGGGAACGTCGTACCACTTGACGGTGTAGCCGGCGCCGTGGGAGCAAAAGACCGAGTCGGGCGTGTTGGGCAGATCGGCCTCGGGCTCGTAGGAGGCCGCCTCGATCACGCGCTCGGCATCATGGCAGGGCGCATAGCCGGCGAACTCCAGGTACAGATGCCCGCGACCGCTTGTGTAGGCAGCCACCTCCAACGCATAATCCTGCACCTCGGATGCCGGCACGCGGCCTAGGAGCTTGGCGCGGTCGCCCAGCATCGCCGGCGGCTCGTACTCGGCACCCATACGCGTGGCGTCAGAAAGCGCACGACCCACGCACTCCCCCGGCACCTCGAGCTCAAAGCGATACCATGGCTCCAGCAGCACCGCCGCACCCGCCTTACGCGCCTGCATGAGCCCCTGGCGAATCGCGCGATACGTTGCCTGGCGAAAATCGCCGCCCTCGGTGTGCTTGGCATGCGCGCGGCCGCCCGTGAGTGTAATGCGCACATCGGTGATGGGCGAGCCGGTCAGCACACCCAGGTGGTCACGCTCCATGGCATTGGTAAGTGCGAGGTGTTGCCAGTTCAGGTCAAGCTCGTCGGTCGAGGTCACGGTGCCAAATTGCACGCCCGAGCCCGCCGGCAGCGGCTCCAGACGCAGGTGCACCTCGGCATAGTGGCGCAGCGGCTCAAAATGGCCCACGCCCTCGACTGGCTGCGAGATGGTCTCCTTGTAGAGGATGCCGCCGGGCTCAAACTCAACCGCAAGGCCAAAGCGATCGGCCAGCACCCGCTGTACGACCTCGAGCTGCACGGCGCCCATCAACTGCAAATGAATCTGCTCAAGATGCGTGTTCCAGCTCACGCCAAGCATGGGATCCTCGTCCGCCAACTCAGTCAGTGCTTTGAACACCGCATGGACATCGTGTTCGCCCGGAAGCACCGTATAGGTGAGGACCGGCGCAATGACAGGCGCATCGCCCGCGGGCTCCGCGCCCAGGGCGTCCCCCGGGCGAACGTGCGCAAGACCCGTCACGGCACAAATACCGCCAGCAGCAACTTCTTGGGCAAGCTCATACTTATCGCCGTTATAGATGCGTACCTGATCGACCTTCTGCTCCCATGCCTCAGCACCGGAACGTCCGCCAATCACCTGCTTGGCATGCAGCGTGCCGCCGGTCACTTTAACCCAAGCCAAGCGCTCACCGCGATCCCCGCGGCTCACGCGGTAGACGCGCGCGGCAAACTCCGGGAGCCACGCCTGTTCACGCATCAGTGTACACATGCCATCTAGCAGCTCGTCCACGCCTTGGTCCTTGAGCGCCGAGCCGGCAAAGCAGGGAAAGAGCTTGCGCTCGGCAACCATGCGCGACAGCGTCGCGACGGAAAGCCCGCCCGCCTCAAGAAACTCCTCGAGCGCTTCTTCGTCTAACGCGGCAGCGTCCTCCTGAACGGCCCCGCCCGCCAGCAGCTCGCCGGCATCCAGACAGCCTTCGGAAAGACGCTGCCCAAGCTGGGCCAGCAACGCATCGCGACCAGGGTTCTCAAGATCGATCTTGTTGATAAAAATGAACGTAGGTATGTCATAGCGCGCAAGCAGGCGCCACAGGGTTTCGGTATGCCCCTGCACGCCGTCGTTGGCGCCCACAACCAAAATCGCGTAGTCGAGTGCGCGCAGCGTGCGCTCCGCCTCGGCAGAAAAATCGACATGTCCCGGCGCATCCACGAGCATGACGTGAGTATCGCCATGGTCGAGCACAGCCTGCGACGAGAAGATCGTAATACCGCGCTCGCGCTCAATCTCGTTCGTATCCAGATGCGAATCGCCATTGTCCACGCGGCCGCGCTTGCGAATGCGGCCCGCGTTGAATAGCATGGCCTCGGCCAACGTGGTCTTGCCGGCATCGACATGCGCCAAGATTCCAACGACCGCTTGCTTCGACATGGCTCTCCTCTTATTGCAAGCCCATCGCACGCGGCAACGGGCGTCCTCATTCCACACTGGATGATACAATTTACGGGCCGGCGGGCGAAGCGGGCCCTATCCCCCGACCGAGCTCATCGCCCTGCGTTGCCGCGCGGCGATTTTCGTAGGTTCGCGCCTTGCGAAAGCCGGCTTGCAAAACAGTCAGCGAACGAAAATGGCCCCACCCGGGGCCATTTTCGTTCGTGCAAATTGTTGACACGCGTCCCCGCTCTTATGCCTCACGCAGCCAGTCAAACGCCACGCGCGGGGTGCCGTCGGACACATACACGACGCCGGCACGCTCGAACCCCGCCTTAATACTTGCACCCTGCATGGGTAGATTGTCCTGGTGCGTATCGATGCGCAGGTGGTCGGCACGCTCCTTGGCAAAGGCAAACATCGCAGCCGCGATACCGTGCACGGTGCCATCGGATGCCACACGGTGCAGCACGGCGTACGGAGTGTCGCTACGCCATTGACCGTCCTCAATTACGTCATAGCACTCGTCCGGGCCCGGTAAAAAGGCAAACGTCGCCACCACGCGGCCGTCGACTTCACACACATAGCTGCCACCGGCGGCGATATCGGCAGCCAGCTGCTCGGCAGAAGGCGTGCCCTCGGGCCACTGCGTGGCGTTGCCATGCGCGCGCATAAAGGCGCGGGCCGTGTCATAGATAGCCATGACGGCGGGAATGTCGGTATCGAGGGTTTTTCTGATCATCACGCGGCGACCTCACGTTTATTGGTATCACTTTGATTGGGCAATGATACCAGCGTTTGGAGAGGGGCACGAAGCAGATGGGGAGCAAAAAGCGAGCCGCTTGGTCAAAAGCCAAAAGCGAGTTTTTGGGCGCTGCCACGGGCGGCGATATGAGCGACCTGTTTGCGCGCGAAGACGAGCGCCGCGACGCCCTGAACGCCGAGCGCGACGAGGCCTGGCGCTACAAATCGTGCGAACGCAAAAACCGTTACGACACGCGCGCCGAGGCCGAGGCAGTTATGGCCGACTGCGAAAGCCGCGGGCGGCGCGGTTTGGCCTGCTACAAATGCGAATACTGCGGCGGCTGGCACCTGACATCGCACCCTTGGAAATAGGCACCGCATCGGCACGGCACCGACGGAGCGCCAACCATCGCACGCAAGCTACGGGCGCGGCGGCACCAAGACATCGTAACGAACGGCCTTGCCCGCAAGTTGATAGCTCGGCTTAACACCGGCAAGCAGTGGCCCCTTCACCGGCCGCTTGATAACCAACTTGCGCGGGTGCACCGCAAGCGCAGCCTCAACCAGCGTCTCCTCATCGGCGCACGGCTGCTCCAAATGATGCAGCAGTTGAAACTTCTTTTTGACCGCCGCGCTCTTGGTGCGCTCGGGGAACATGGGGTCTAGATATACCACATCGGGCGCGACGAGCTCGCCCTGCTCGACCAGCTCAGCCGTATGGCGAAGACCGGCGATGCTGTCCTCGCCCGCATGCAGGCGCATGCGCGCCACGGCATCCGCAAGCGCCGGATCGTCCGCCGCACGGTCCAAGGCATCCTGCAGCAGCGCCGCGATTACACAGTCCTGCTCATACAAATCGACCGTAAAGCCCGCGGCAGCAAGCAGCAGCGAATCCTCGCCAAAACCTGCCGTGGCATCGATTGCCCACGGCTGTTCGACGCCTTTCGCGCGTGCGGCCTTCACCAGCAGCTCCTGTTGCAGGCGGCCCTGCTTGAGTCGTGGAAGCATGCGGGCAAAATCGGCTCGCAGCTCCATCGTGCCATCGGTGAGCGTGAGGCCCTCGGGCGTCCTGGTTAACTCGAGCCCAGCCGCCCGAGCAACAGAAAAGGGATCGACGACGCCCATGGGCACTCCTTAGCAAACAAAACGAATACATGGGCGCCATTCATGTCGGCACCCAACCGTCCGTTATTGTCCCACATGCGACATAGTCCACAGCATCCCAATGCAAAGCACCGCCATCAATCCCGTGCACACGGCAGCAATCACAGAATCACTCATGCGCCTTCCCAACGACCGCGGCTCACCCATTTGCTTGGCTCCGTACATCATGGCTCCTTCTTCGGTCCAGCTCTTATCATGGCCCCATCATCGCAGCGCTGCGCATACGCTGCCATCGATTTGGCTTACGCCTAGCTTTCCCTTTTGAAAGGTTGGAGTACGCAGGCTTCAAAGCGCTTTCAAACGCATGCATCGCCGCGTTGAACTACAATGTGCTTCACCATATGTGCAGCACATTGGGTGCGCCAAGTTGGCGTACTCGTATCGAAAGGACCAGCCATGAGCTTCACTCGCAAGACACTCAAAATCCTTGCCCTCATCTATTTTGTTTTGGGCATCGCCAGCCTGGTTATCGGAATCGCCGGCATCGCGACCGGCAAGCTCGAGTCCACCTACGGACCGAACGCCATGCTCGCCGCGGTCGTGATTATCGCCAAGGGCCTCATCGACCTCGCCGCGGGCGTTGCGGGCATCAAGGGCGCCAACAAGCCTTCGCAGGTGGGTGGCGCATTTAAGCTCGGCATCATCGCCGCGGTCGCCACGATTGCGCAGGCCGTGCTCACGCTCCCCGCGTTCGGCGGCGACGCCATCAACTATGGTGCCTTTGTCATCGTGGTGTACGACCTGTTCTTTGTTCAGCAGGCACACGACGTCAAGGCCGAGAACAAGGATCGCCTGTAGGCACCCGTCTCCCATATTCCTTACAACGAGCAACAAGAAGGGCCGATCGCGTAGCAACGCGGTCGGCCCTTTGCGTTTAACCAGATAAAACCTGCCAAAATAAACCTGTCCCTTTTTGGTAGGTTAGTGGCGGTACTCGGCGATGATGAAGTCGATATCCGTTTGGAGCGAGTCCAAGTTTGCCAGGCGCTCTTTGTCTGCTGGTCGCGTGCGGTAGTAGTAGGGCGTCATCTGGAACACGGCCTCGATGTCGGCCTGCGTCTGGAGCGTAATGTTCGCGGATACCCGCTGCGTGCCGACCAGTTTTAGCTCGGTCGTCTTCGGCAGCTTTTCGTCGTTAAGGTACGGCGTGTCGTAGAGCACTTCCTTGAGCCCAAACAGATGGCGGGCACCTGGAATCACGGTGTAGAGCGAGCCCTCGGCCGCCAGCACGCGGGCGAACTCGCGCTCGTTAAAGGGAGCAAAGAGCTCTGTCACCATATCGAAGGCGCCATCTGCCACGGGGATGTCCTTCATGTTGGCAACGAAATACGTCGCGCCGCCGCGCTTGGCAGCCAAGCGCACCATTTCCTTGCCCAGGTCAAAGCCGTAGGCATCAACGTTCGCCACCGAGCCCATGGCGCTCGTGTAATAGCCCTCGCCGCAGCAGATGTCGAGCAGGGTCAGAGGCTTGCCTGCGGATGCCCCGCGCTCAGCCGTTCGTTCGCGCACCAGCTCGACCATCGCGTCGCGCAGCGGCGCATAATAGTCGCGATTGAGGAAGTCGCGACGGCTGCGGGCCTGCGACTTGGGATCGCCCATGGAGTCGCCGCTCTTAGACGAGCGCAACAGGTACAGATAGCCCTCGCGCGCACGATCGAATCGATGTCCACCCGCACATGCAGCCCCACGCTCGTCGTCCACCAACGGCTCATGGCAAACGGGACACAACAACATGGCAACTCCTTAGCGCGAACAACACAACGCCCACCATTGTCGCACGCCTTCCCCACCTAGTCATAGAAGAGACAAGGAGTGTCCCCAGCTGCCGACAGAAAAGGAACGTCCCTAAGTGCCGGTTGGCTGCATTAGGAGTATCATCGTCTGCGCAAATAAGCACGAAAGAGCATATTAGAGATTGAGAGCGTATGGCAGACACCGCATCTAAGCACATTGACATGACCACCGGCTCGCTATGGCGCAATATTCCCCTGTTCGCCTTCCCCGTGGCCGCCACGAGCATCTTGGAGCAGCTGTCGAACCTCATCGCCACGGTCATCATCGGTAACTTCTCGGGCGACCAGGGAACCCTCGCCATGGCGGCGGTCGGTTCCAATGTTCCGCTTACCAGTCTTATGCTCAACCTTTTTATTGGCATGTCGCTTGGCTCCAACGTGGTCATCGCCAACGCTATCGGCCGCAACGATCAGAACATGGTCAAACGCGCCGTCCATACCTCGATTTTAATGGCGCTCGTGGGCTTTGTCGTCATCGCACTGGGCGAGATCTTTGCCGAGCCCATGCTCGCTGCGCTCAACGTGCCTGCCGAGACCATGCCACTCGCTTCGCTCTACCTGCGCGTCTTTTTGCTCAGCCTGCCCTCGATCTTGCTCTACAACTTTGAGGCCGCGATCTTCCGCTCCGTCGGCATCACCCGCATGCCGCTACAGGCGCTTGCCGTGTCCACCGTCCTCAACATTGGCCTGGACCTCATCTTTGTCCCCGTACTCCACTGGGGCGTCGCGGGCGTCGCCATCGCCACCGCCATCGCCTACACCGTCAGTGCCGCTACGCTCTTTATCCGCCTGCTCAAGACCGACTCCGTCGTCCGCGTCACCCTACGCGACCTGGCTATCGACCCCGTCGCCCTCAAGCGCATCGTCAAGATCGGCCTGCCCGCCGGCATCCAGAGCGCCGTCTTTGCCGTCGCCAACATCATCATCCAGTCCGCCATCAACAGCTTGGGCACCGAGGTCATGGCGGCATCCAGCGCTGCCATGAGCCTGGAGTACGTGTGCTACAACCTACTCAACAGCTTTAGCCAGGCCTGCACCACCTTTGTGGGGCAAAACCACGGCGCTCGCCAGATCGACCGCTGCACCAAAACGCTCAAGGTCTGCCTGGTCGAAGGCGGCATCGTCGCGCTCACCACCATCGTCATCATCGTCGGTCTGGGGCGCGAGATCCTGGCGCTTTTTAACAGCGATCCCAACATCGTCTCGATCGGCTATATCCGCGTGTGTTCGATCTTCCCGGCGTACGCCTTTAGCATGTTCTACGAAAACATGTCCGGCTACCTGCGCGGCTTTGGCATCTCGCTCATGCCCGCCCTCATCACCATGATCTGCGTCTGCGGTATTCGCTTCTATTGGGTATTCTGCGTGTTCCCGCACTTCCGCACCTTTGCGAACATCATGATGGTCTACCCCATCAGCCTGGGCACCACGGCGTTCTTTATGGTCGTGGCGGTACTACTCTGCCACCCGGCACGCACCTATCGCGCCGCCCAAGCCAAAGCGACAGCCCGCTAAACACCGCACTCAACGCCATGCCAGTCATTAATTGACAATATGTGAGCTCATATAGTCGATAAAGTGCCTCGTGGCGATAGGCATGGTGTCCCAGCTGCGCCAGGCCGCTACGACGTCGCGCGAGGGGGCGTGCACGATGGGACGCACGCGAATATCGGCCCGCATGCCCTCGACGGTACGGCGGTAAAGCATGCTCACGCCCAAGCCCTCCTCCACCATCGCCATGATGGTGTAGTCGTCGGTGACCTCGCTTGTCACATGTGGCGACAGCTCATGTGCAGCAAACGCGTCGAGCACCAGGCTCTGTTCGCCCTCATCCAGCAGAACAAATGGCTCGGACGCCAAATCGGCCAGCGTCACCTTTTCCTTTGCTGTCAGCGGATGCGTCGCCGGCAGCAGCGCCACGAGCTCATCGTGATAGACCACGCGCTTCTGCAGCCCGGCAGTAAATCCGCGCGCCGTAAAGCAAAAGTCCACCACACCGTCGTGCACCCACTGGGCATTGCGCGTGTAATCGCCTTGCTTGAGGGTAAAGCGTACGCCCGGATGCAACGTTCCAAAGTCGCGAATCACACGCGGCAGCACCGTTCGGCTCACATTGGTAAACGTCGCAATGCGAATATCGGTCGAGGACAGGCCCAGCAGCTCTTGGCGCTTGCCCTCGAGCTCGGCCTCGGCCGTCACGATCTGGCGCAGATACGGCAGATACTGCTTGCCGTCACGTGTGAGCGAAACACCCTGCTTGCCGCGCTCGATGAGCGTGGTGCCCAGCTCGCGCTCGAGTGCCTTGACCGCCTGACTCACCGCACTTTGCGTATATCCCAGTTCGTCGGCCGCGCCCTTAAGACTGCCGCGATCGACCACCATACAAACAATCTGATACCGCGATGCCATCGTGCCTCCACATCAATGCAGCCGTAAAACGTTTTGCCATGGCTTTTTCTACTAGCATTAGTATTTCTTAATCATACTGAAGATACATTCGCTTTACTACATCCATATCTGGGAGCAGAATCCTTTTTGCGAAACCGTTCTGTAACAAAAGGAGTCCCATGGATCGCAAAAAAGCAATCGCGCTCTCATTTTCCGTTCCCGTCGCATGGGGCTTTTCGTACCCCCTCATGAAGATCGGCATGGACAGCATGAATGCCACGAGTATCGTCGCGCTACGCTGCATCATCGCCTTTGCGGCCTGCCTGCTGCTCTTCCACAGGCGCGCTTTCCGCATCAATCGCGACCTGATGGTTCGCGCCGCCATCATCGGCGCCATCATGGCAACCGAGCTCACCTGCATGTGCTTGGGCTCCAGCCTTACCTCCGCCTCCACCGCCGGCTTTTTGCAGAGCCTGACGGTCGTGATCGTGCCGTTTGCCAACGCCGCCCTGCTGCGTCGCGCCCCCGAGCGCAAGGTACTCATCGGCACCGCCATCGTCACCTGCGGTATGCTGCTGCTCTCGGGTGCCGACTTTACCAGCCTGAATCCCGGCGCGATCATCATGCTGCTCTCCGCTTTTGTCTATGCCGGCCATATCATTGTGGCGAAGCGCTTTGTCGAAGATGTCGACCCGCTGGCTCTGGGCGTTTGGCAGCTGGGCTTTGGCGGCCTGTTCTCGGGCATCGCCGCATTTGCCTTTGGCGGCTTTACGCTTCCCAGCACGCCGAGCGAGGTCGCGGTCGTCGTCGCACTCGCGCTCATCTGCTCTGCCTACGGCTTTATCACCCAAACGCTCGTGCAGCCCCACGTGCCCGCCGAGACCACCGGCTTCGCCTTCTCGCTCGAGCCGGTCTGCTCCGCTGTCTTCTCGTTCTTCCTGGTCGGCGAGGTCCTGAGCCCCATCGCCTTCTTTGGCGCCGCCCTCATCCTCACCGGCGTGATGGTGGCAACCGTCGAGCTCCCGTGCCTTCGCTCGCAAGGACACGCTCACATGGCAGGAGCGCCCGAGCGCGTCTCGTAGTCCCCACTCCTTATGCAGCCGCGGCATAAAGGTTTCCGGTGTGCCTTTACAATAGATGCCAACAGAGCATCTGCCATAAAGGAGCCCCATGGACACCGCAACTCGCGACCGCAACATAGCAACTTGGTTGGGCGATGCGCCGCAGCCGGTACGTGACACGACGAACCAGCTGCTCGAGCGCATCGCCCTTTTACGTGCCGAGCAAACTATCTACCCGGCACAAGACGACATCCTCAATGCCCTCGCCTATACGCCGGCCAACCAGGTCAAGGTTGTCATTTTGGGTCAAGATCCCTATCACGGACCCAACCAGGCCATGGGGTTATCGTTCTCGGTCCCCGCGACGCAAACCAAGTTGCCGCCGAGTCTGCGCAACATCTATAAGGAACTCAAAGCCGATCTTGACTGCCCCATTCCCGCCACGGGAGACCTAACCCCATGGGCACAACAGGGCGTCCTGCTCCTTAACACCACGCTCACCGTGCGCGAGCATGCCGCCAATTCGCACGCCAAGCTGGGCTGGAGCACGCTCACCGACTATATTATCGAACGCTGCTGCCAGCTGCCCCAACCGGTAGTCTTTTTGGCATGGGGTCGTTTTGCCCAGCAGATGGTCGAAGGCAAGCTCGCCGCGACCGGCGCGGGCAAGGCAACCGGCAAGTTCTGCCTGGCCTCTACGCACCCCTCGCCGCTTTCGGCCAACCGTGCCACGGCAGAACTCCCCGCTTTTATGGGGTCGCGCCCCTTCTCCGCTGCCAATCGGCTACTCGAGCAGTACGGCTCGACCCCCGTCAGCTGGACTTGCCTCGGCTAAAAATCGATATATCAAAAACGCGCCCGACGGCTTTCCATCGGGCGCGTTTCCTATTCGGGCCAAATAAATTGTGTGCGGCCGGCCTCGCCGCCATCGATCAGCAGGCTCTGCCCGGTCATAAACCGGTTGGTCACGCCCACAAAGTAGATCCACTCGGCGATCTCTTGGGCGGTGGCCCAGCGCTTAAGCGGTGTGAGCTCCATAATCTGGTTCCACAGGTGTTCGTCTTCCATCACGCAACGGTTGAGCGGCGTGATAACGCCGCCCGGGTCCACACTGTTGGCGATGGCCTGCGGTGCCAGCCGGTTTGCAAGGTTCTTGGTGTAGGCGATAATGCCGCCCTTGCTGGCAGCATAGGCGGGAAACTCCGATCCCGTATGCCCGCTCGCCGACCCCACATTGACCACGGATCTGATAGCCGGCGCCGGCTTGGCGGCAAGGCCCTCCCCCACAAAGGCGTAGCGCTCGGTCACGTTGATGGTTCCACACAGGTTGGCGGCGATGTCGTCGGCCGAATCCTGCGTACCGGCAACATTCACGATTACCTGGGGTTCAAGGTCGCTTGGAAACGAGTTAGGCTCGCGTACATCAACGATCAGATGGCGGTAGCGCTCGTGTTCGATCGCCGCCGGCAGCAGATCAAAGCCCACGACCTCGTGGCCCTCGTCCAAAAAGCGCTGCACGCACGCGGCTCCGATACCACCCGAAGCGCCCGTGATCAAAACCCGCATACTTGCTCCTTAGGCGGTTGCGTGGCGCTCGAGGTACTCGGAGCCCACATTCTCGCGCTCCCAGCCGCGCACGACCTTGTAGCCCACGGGGCTCAGGAAGACCTCGCACAGTAGCTCGGCAACAGCGCCGGTCAGCGAGCACATAAGGACCTGTACCCAGGTCCAACCAAAGAACGTGTGGCTTACCACAATGGCAAAGACCAGGTTGTCGATAAACTGGCCAACGCCCGTGGACACATAGGAACGGAAGGCGAAGCTCGCAAAGTTATTCTTTTTGAGCATGCGGCCGAGCGACTGGTTGAGCGTGGAGTTAACCACGGCAGAAACGAGCATTGCCAGCGACGAGCCAAACACCACGTACCAGGTGCCGCCGATCGTGGTGTTGAGGGCGGTGTTGACCTCGATCATGCCCGTGTCGTAGTAGGCGCCCCACATGCCGGGCGTGAGCGAGCACAGCCAAAAGCACAGGCTCACGGCAAGGTTAACCAGCAGTGCGAGGATAGAGATTTTGATGGATGCCTTGGCGCCAAAGCGCTTGCAGATCATGTCCTGGCACAAAAACGAAACCCAGCTCACGACAAAGCCGCAGTCGAGTGCCAGATACGGCAGGCTGATGAGCTCTTTGTTGGCCAGCAGGTTCATCATGATGACGCTCACGATAAACAGCGAAACCGTTGCCGCGGGAATGCTCCGCAACAGGACTTTGTAGTCCTCCATGACCTTCTTGATCATTATGTACTCCTTTGGTTTTAGGTTTAACGAGCAGGATATCGGACCCGAACTGCTCGGCCGCCCCGGTCTTGAGGCGACGGTGGGTATGATAGCCGCTCACACGGCATCAGGCAAGCAAGCGGCACGGCAGCCTCGCAGGGCCACCGCGCCGATGCGTTAAAAGGCTACGTTGCCAAACTCCGACAGGATAAGGTCGGGGTTGTGCTCGGTAGCCCAATCCACGTTCCACGGGCTCGTGAACAGCAGCAGCTTGCCGCCGCGCATGTCCTCGACGCGCAGCGTGTCGCGCGTGAGCGAAAGGCCCGGGATATCGATGGTGTCGGGGTCGTTCTGGATCCAGCGGATGTCCGTATAGGGCAGCGGCTGGCGACGAACCTCAACACGGTACTCGGCCTTGAGGCGGCGCTCGAGTACCTCAAACTGCAGGACGCCGACCACGCCCACGATGACGCTCTCCATGCCGGCACCCAGCTCGCGGAAGATCTGGATGGCACCCTCCTGGGCAAGCTCCTCCATACCCTTGACGAACTGCTTGCGCTTGAGCGTGTCGACCTGCGTAATGCGAGCGAACATCTCGGGGGCAAACGTCGGGATCTGCGGATACTGCACGTGGCGCTTACCGGAGCACACGGTGTCGCCGATGCTAAAGATACCCGGGTCGAACAGGCCCACGATATCGCCCGCGTACGCCTCGTCCACGATGGCACGGTCGTCGGCCATCATCGACGTGCCCGTGGCAAGCTTGAGCTTGCGGTTGCCCTGCACGTGGAAGGCGTCCATGCCGCGCTCGAACTTGCCCGAGCAAATGCGCACAAAAGCGATGCGGTCGCGGTGGTTCTTGTCCATGTTGGCCTGAATCTTAAACACAAAGCCGCTAAAGTCGTCGCGGCAGGGATCGACCGGCTCGCTGGTGAGCGTATCGGTATAGGCGCGAGGCGTCGGGGCCAGGCGCAGGAACTCCTTGAGGAAGGGCTCCACGCCAAAGTTGGTAAGCGCCGAGCCAAAGAACGCCGGGCTCAGCTTGCCGCAGGCCACAGCATCCAAGTCGAGCTCGTCGCCGGCACCATCGAGCAGCTCGATGTCGTCCATCAGGTTCTTGTGGTTTTCCTCGCCAATAAGCTCGTCCATGGAAGGATCGCCCAGCTCGGCCTCGACCTCGGCGACCTTCTTGGTGGCGTTGGCGTGACCGTCGCCCTCAAAGGCAATGACGCGACGGGTCTGACGATCGAACACACCGCGGAAGTTGCGGCCGCTGCCGATCGGCCAGTTCATGGGATACGTATTGATACCCAGGACGTTCTCGATCTCTTCCATGAGCTCAAACGGATCGCGAGCCTCGTGGTCGAGCTTGTTCACAAAGGTGAAGATGGGAATGTGACGCAGCGTGCAGACCTTAAAGAGTTTCTTGGTCTGGGCCTCGACGCCCTTGGCGCCGTCGATGACCATGACCGCAGCATCGGCGGCCATAAGGGTACGGTAGGTATCCTCCGAGAAGTCCTGGTGGCCGGGGGTATCGAGGATATTGACGCAG
Source organism: uncultured Collinsella sp. (assembly GCA_900545055.1). Classification (GTDB taxonomy): domain Bacteria; phylum Actinomycetota; class Coriobacteriia; order Coriobacteriales; family Coriobacteriaceae; genus Collinsella. Next base: position 31,488 of record UQXP01000004.1, on the reverse strand, counting down.
GCGCCGTTATAGGTGAACTGCAGCACCGAGGAGGTGACGGAGATGCCGCGCTCCTTCTCGATGTCCATCCAGTCCGAGACGGCATGCTTGGCCGAGCTCTTGCCCTTGACCGAGCCGGCAGTCTGGATGCTGCCGGTATAGAGCAGCAGCTTCTCGGTAAGCGTGGTCTTACCGGCGTCCGGGTGGCTGATGATCGCGAATGTGCGGCGCGACGAGATTTCATCCGACAGGCTTGCCATGCGGATCCTTTCTTGCATTGAGTGCATTACGTCGTTGTAACCGCACTATTGTAGCCGCGAAATCCCGCCATAGGGCGCCTATCAGGACAAATTCATCAGTTGGGGCCTGGGTAGCCGGGCCAATCGGTATTTGCCTCTTGCAGAACTATGCATAGTGTATATATACTGTGCTTACCGGTTATATACACGTGTAGCCCAACAGCTAAGGAGCCGCTGTGGACATCATCCTATCCAATTCGAGCGACAAGCCCATCTACGAACAGATAACCTCGCAAGTCAAAGCTCAGATCTTATCGGGCACGCTCGCTGCGGGAGCCAAACTCCCCAGCATCCGTGCACTCGCGAGCGATCTTGGCGTGAGCGTCATCACCACCAAGCGCGCCTACGCCGACCTGGAGCAGCTCGGGTTTATCTGCACCGTGCAGGGCAAGGGCTGTTTTGTCGCCGAGGGCAACCAGGAGCTCTTGCGCGAAAACCAGCTCTGCCATATCGAAGATCTGCTTGCGAAAGCGGCAAGCCAAGCCGAAACCCTGGGCGTCACGCGCGACAAGCTGCACGAAATGCTCGACCTTGTAGCCCCCGAAACCATGCAGTAGCCATCTGCAAGAAAGGCTATACCATGCAAAACTTGCTAGAACTCAAAGGCATCTCACGCCGTGTGAGCGACCGTTTTTCGCTGCGCGACGTCACGCTTGCCGTGGAGCCTGGCCAGATCGTCGGCTTTGTTGGTGCCAACGGTGCTGGCAAAACAACGACGATTCGAGCTGCTCTCGGGCTTATAAAGCTCGATGCCGGCGAAGTGCACCTGTTTGGGCAGCACTGTGGCGCCGACGCGCCCGATGAGTCGCAACGCCATCTACGCTCCCGCGTCGGTCTTGTCCTGGACACGTGCCCCTTCCCCTCCATGCTCAAGGTGGGCCAGATCGAGTCGCTCGTAGGCCCGGCGTACCCCACGTGGGACCGCGAAACGTTCGCCGGATTCATCAACCGATTTGGCCTCGATCCCAAGACAAAGGTCAAGGACCTCTCCCGCGGCATGGGCATGAAACTGCAGCTTGCCTGCGCACTCAGCCACAAGGCCAAGCTGCTCGTTTTGGATGAAGCCACCGCGGGCCTCGATCCCATGGCACGCGAGGAGCTGCTTGATGAGCTGCTTGCCTTTGTCGCCGACGGCCAGCACAGCGTGCTGCTCTCGAGCCACATTACGTCCGACCTCGATCGCACCGCTGATCGCGTCATCTGCATCGATAATGGCTCGATTATTTTTGACCTGCCGCGCGAGGACATTACCGACCGCGCCGGCATCGCCCACTGCACTCAGGCACAGGCCACCGAGCTTATGGCTTGCGTCGAAGGTGCCCGTGCCGCCCGCCACGCCTACAGCGTGGACGTACTCGTGCCCAACCGTCGCGAAACGCTCGAGGCCTTCCCAGAGATTCCCTGCGATCGGGCAACCATTGATGACTACCTGCGTCTCATGCTGAAAGGGGCTTCGAAATGAAACGCGCCTTTATGTCCGAACTCGCCATCGTTCGCACGCTCATCCCGAGCATCGCGGGCGTCGGCCTGTTTTTATTCGTCGTGCTGTCCCTCGCCAACACGTCGGTCGGCGACTCTGGCACAAGTGCCGGCGCCTGCGCGGTCAGTGCCATGTCGCCCATCATGGTCATGAGCTCGCTGGCCGGCTTCGACAATCAAAATGGCTGGGAGCGCTATCGGGCAACGCTGCCCTTCTCACGCAAAGACATCATCTGCGCACGCTACCTGTGCATCGTTGCCTTCTCGGCAATGATGGCCTGTGCCGCCGTGCTTTTGAACATTGTCGCCCTTCCGTTCTTGGACCACACGGGTATCTCGTCGACGGGACAGACCGTCTTTGAGATCGCAATCGCCTCCGCCGCATCGATGCTCATCTCCCTCATGATGGTGTTTTTGGCACAGCCGCTGTTCTTTCGCTTTGGACACATGGAGGCGCTGCGCCTATCCGTTGGCCTGTTTGCCCTGCTCTGGTGCCTTGCCATTGCCACGTTGAGCTCCTCCAACCCCATCAGCAACTGGCTCATGTCGATTGCCGGAGCGAATCCCGATCCCGCCGTCCTTGGCTGTCTGTGTGCAGGAATTGCAGTACTGGCGCTCGCACTATGTGCAATCAGCTGCGCTGTCAGCACCAAGGTTTATCGAGTACGCGATCTGTAATCGACAGCTAAAAAAGCTTAGGTGGTACCCCGCTTATTTTTTCAATGAAACAAGGCGGCATAGCGTCACCACCGCCCCTCACAGCAGGCCGTCTAGTTCTTGGCAACCAAAAAGACACCGTCAGCATATCGAAGGTGAATACTTTTCCGAGAAGTGAACGAGTAAAAACAGCGCCCTGTAGCATCGACATTTTTAAGGACTCAATTCCTGCGGTTTTTGTCTAAGAATCCTGCAGTTTTGTTCGAAAAAAGTGTGCATGTTCCAGGGGTCCAGATTTACTCGTTCACTTCGCGGAAAACCATTCACCTTCGATTCGAGCCTTAACCAAATGCCCTCTCGAACTATGGCCCCTGTCTCACCACAGCGATATCAAAGCTTCATGGCGGGACGGTATCATCGGACGAGCGCCGTAAATCTGGCGCGGTTGTTCTTTGGGGAGGCATTTCACCCGTGTCGTGGGTCGCAGCAGCATTTGTGTCGGCTTTCTTTGCCGGCATCACATCTGTCCTGGCCAAATGCGGCATCAAGCAGACCGACTCCGATGTCGCGACGGCCATTCGCACCTGCGTGGTGCTCGTTTTCGCCTGGGCAATGGCGGGCATTTCTGGATCCATTGGAACCATTGGCAGCATCGAACCCAGATCTTGGCTCTTTCTCGTCCTCTCGGGACTCGCTACCGGTGCTTCGTGGATCTGTTACTTTAAGGCGCTGAGCATCGGAGACGTCAATAAGGTCGTACCGGTCGACAAGATGAGCACCGCGCTCGCCGCGCTGGTCGCCATCGCGCTTTTTGGTGAAACGAGCACCCTTGCGGTTAAGCTCGTGGGAACCGCTGTCATCGCCCTCGGCACGTTTTTAATGATCGAGAAGAAGCATTCCGCCGGACCCGAGCAGCAGCAAGACCGGACCTGGCTCGCTTACGCCCTCGGCGCCGCCGTGTTCGCGGCACTCACCTCCGTCCTCGCCAAGATCGGCATCGAAGGCGTCGAGTCAAACCTGGCCACGGCAATCCGCACCTGCGTGGTACTGGTTATGGCATGGGAAATCGTGGCAGCCAAGGGAAAACTGGAGCAGGTCGCGCACGTTGACCGGCGCGAACTCACATTTCTCGCAACATCGGGCATCGCGACCGGAGCATCATGGCTGCTCTATTACTATGCCATCGCTGCAGGCCAGGTGAGCGTCGCGGTGCAGATCGACAAACTATCGATTGTCGTATCGGTACTATTTGCGCGCCTGGCATTCAACGAAAAACTCTCACGACGCAGCGCCATCGGTCTCGCCCTCATCGTACTGGGCACCGCCGCGCTCGCGATTTGGAAATAGCGCAGCCAGCAGCCGCTACATCCTCACACCTGGCTTGGGATGCCTGTACTGACCGTGGGATGCCGTGCGCTTACCGTGCGAGATGGCAAATTTGGGACAACAGTGCAGGCAACGAAGGCAGGCTGCGCACTCCGGCTTTGTCCAGACGGGAAGGCCGTCGCGCATCTCAATCGCCGCCATGGGGCAGCGCTTGGCACACAGGCCGCAGCCGATGCAGCGATCGGCATCGACGGCAAACTTGCTCGTCTGTTGCATGCGCGGCAGCCCAATTGCGTGATACGCGCACGATGCAAACAGAGGCACGCGATGGCGCATCATGTTGCCCGTGCGGCGCGCCCGCACCGCCTCGATCACGGCATCAATCTGCGCCTCGGCAGCTCTATTGATACCCTCAACCTTTTGAGGGTCAGACAGGTCGAAAACAGGCGTCCAGGTATCGGGCATCTTGACGCTCATCGCCGCATCTAACTCGAGCCCACGCTCGTGTAGCAGATCGCGGGCGAACTTGGCCGATTGCCCGGTCGTCGAACCATATGTCGAGACATAGAACGTATAGGGGCGCTCGCCGCCCTTTGTGCCGGCAGCAACCGATAGGTCGACAGTCTTCAAAAACTCGATCATTGGCGTCGGCAAGCCCCAGGCGTATACCGGGGCGACAAACCCCAGCCGACAGGGGCCTTCCATCACAGCAAGGTGAAGGATCTCGGCATCAAAGCGCTCAATCGACATAACTTTGTCGCTTGTCGCCGCTGCAATGCGACGCGCCACATGCTCGCTGTTCCCTGTCGCGCTAAAGTACAGGATCATCTCGTACCCCTGGAATTGACTCGTGAAAAACCGCGCTACTTGCGTAGCGGCTTGGGCAACGGAATGCCGGCGGCGATAACGGCGGCGATGATCATGCAGACGATACCCTTGAGTGGGAAGCACATGAGCAGCAGGCCCACGACCATGACCGGCTGACGCATGACCGCGCCCATCGTCGATGCCGTGCAGACGGCGACGCAAAAGACCGGATCTGCGCCGGTGAGGATGGCGAGGCCATAGCCCAAGCTTACGCCTGAGAAGATAACCGGGAAGAAGTGGCCGCCGCGCCAACCAAGGTTGATGAGGGTGGGCGTCAGCATGGCCTTAACAAGACCGGTCGCGATAAGCACGCCAGCGGGAATGGTCAGGTAGGTTTCCATGAGCACGTCGGCCTGGGTCTCGCCGGCAAACATGGTGTAGGGCAGGACCGTGCCGCAGATGGCGAGCGCCAGACCGGCTAGCATGGCCTTGACGACAGGACGCTCCCCTATGGCATGGGCAAGCGCTTCGCTTGCGTGCTCGGAGACAAAGTACAGCCAGCCGCAAACGGTGCCAACCAACGCCAGCGGAATGAGCCAGGTAAGCTCCAGGTTGCCCACCTCGGCGGACTCGAACCTGGGCATGCCCATGCCGCCGCCCATGAGCTGGCCGAGCAGCAGGTAGGTGCCCAGGCCGCCGGCAATCGCAATGCCGTAGACCACCGTCTTTTGCGCCTTGGGCAGCTTGATGGTGATCTCGCCGGACATGGACTCATCGTCGGCGTCTTCGCCCTGGCCGTCGGCGCTACCGGCAAGCGGTGCCACAAAGCCAAACACGGGCGCGGTAAAGAGCGCCGTCAGGGCAGCCTGGGTGCCCAGCAGCGTGAGCTCCCTAAACTCGGCGCCAAAGCGACGCATGCGGTCGCCAACCCAGCTGCACAGACCCGCGATAACGCCGGTCAGGCCGGCCTCCGGTCCAATACTTCCGCCAAACAGCAGCGGCAGCAATGCCGCGAGCGAAAGCTTGCCCAGGTTGTCGTACGGGTAGCGCCCGTCTTGCTTGACCTTAGCCATCACCTGGTTGAGGTCATCGGTCTTGGTGCCTGTCATCTTTTCGTACAGACCAATTAACAGACCGCCCAGCAAGCAGACAAAAAATGGGTACGGCAGAAAGCCAAACAGGCCACTGGCAAGCTCGGGCGAAGCGACGCCCAGCGCGTGCGGAATCTCGGTCCATAGATAGTCGATACCGTGCTCCATCGCAAAAAAGAACAGCCAGACCACGGCACCTGCGAACGCACCGGTCACGGCAACGCTAACTAAAAACAGCGCGCGGTTTGTGGGTTTGGCAAGGTTATCCATCGGGTCCTCCCGCGGTCAAAGTCGACATAGTTACGTTTTATTGTAGAGCGAGCGTTGCCCGAACGAGCCAACCGTCTACGCTGCAAACGGCACCATTGGGAGCCATAGTGGGGCAGGCTCAAGACTTATCCGTTGATAATCGAGACAATCTCGCGCAAATCGTCGGCAAAGTAGATGCCGTGCTGGCGCCTCGGGCTCGAAAGCCCTTTATCAATCATGTGCCCGAGCAGCGCCTTGAGGTCGTTGTAGTAACCGTCCAGGTTATACAGGATGCACGGAGCGCTCAGGTGCCCCAATGACACCGCGGACATGACCTCGGCAATCTCCTCGAGCGTGCCCGTGCCACCGGGAAAGGCGATGAACGCATCGCCGAGCTCAATCATCTTGGCCTTGCGCTCGGCCATATCACTCGTCACGATGAGGTCGTCGATACCGTCATGTTGAAACTCGGCCTCGATAAAAAAGCTCGGCTCAACACCCGTCACGTGTCCGCCAGCATCGAGCACGCTATCGGCGAGCGCACCCATCAGGCCCGATTTGGACCCGCCGTATACCAACGCGTGTCCGTTGGCGCCAATCCAGTTGCCCAGCTCCTGTACCGCAGGCAGAAATGCTGGGTCATTGCCGGCGCTGGCACCCAGATACACGGTGATGTTCATATTTGTCTCCCTGTTGTGGCGCACGACGTTCGTCTTAGCGCTGACGTCGACGATACTCGCGCACGCGACGCGAAAGATCGGCAAGCTCGTCGCGATCGAGCTCTTCCAAATGCTCCAGATCATCCATAAAGCGCGCCATGGTGTCCTTTTGGCGCATCTTGATAAGCGTATTGCAGTAGTTCACCGCCACGCCCGTGAGCATGGCGATGTAGAAGATGCTGATAACGCTCAAGACGACGGTAATGGCGCGGGCAACCGGTGTTTCGGCCGGAATGTCGCCAAAGCCGATGGTCGAGACCGTCTCAAAGCTAAACCACAGGCCATCGCCAAACGTGAGGGTCGTGGGCTCGGACAGCCAGACGGCCGTCGAGCACAGCAGGTAGAAGATAAGAAACAGGCCCGTGATGCGCGCAAAGCCAGCCTGGCGCAACACGTCGGCAAGCGTCCTGAGCTTTTTCATCGCGACCCTTTCCACGGACAACCAATCACGTTCGCTCGGTATTGTCCCACAACCGGCAGTTAGGGACGTTCCTTTTGTGCCGGCAGAAAGGGACTGTCCCCAGCTGCCGGGCGGGAGCGTTTAGCGGTGCAGCTGCCGACTGGGCAGGCTGAGCTGGTATCCTTATGCGGTAATGTCTCGATTCGTTAGGATTGCATGTGAGAGCTGCCACTGTCCTTCGTTCAGTTATATGTCGCGCCCTGGCCATTGTGCTTGCCGCGCTTGCCGCGCTGAGTTCCATCGCGCCTGTCCAGGCTTTTGCCGATGACTCTAGTCAGCCAGTCAAGACGGTCCGCGTCGGTTGGCTCGTCAACAACGAGGGCTTCCAGGACGGCACCCCCGGCGAGCGTCTCTCGGGATGGGGCTACGAGTACCTCCAGACCCTGTCGTACTACACGCCCGGCTGGCGATACGAATACGTCTCCGGCACCTTCACCGAGCTTATGGACATGCTCGAGGCAGGCGAGATCGACCTTATGCCCAACATCTCCTACTCCGAGGAACGCGCCCAAAAGCTGCTCTTTTCCTCGAACCCCGAGGGCACCGAGCGCTACTTCATCTATGCCAAGCCCGATCGCGACGATCTGGCCAAGGGTGACCCCCAAGCGCTCCAAGGCCTTACCATCGGCTGCAACCCCGGCGTTATGCAAACCTTCGTTGGCCAGCAGTGGCTCGCCAACGAAGGAATCGCCTGCACATACAGGGAGTATGACGGAAACTCCGTTCTCTTTGACGCGCTCGCAAACAACGAGGTCGATGCCATCATCATGAACGACACGACCTCGTCGCCCAGCGCCTCCCCCATGTTCTACATTGGTTCGAGCGACTACTATTTTGCCGTCCCCAAAAGCCGCCCCGACCTGATGGACGACATCAATGCCGCCATGACGGCAATCGCCCGCGTCAACCCACGCTATATCGACGAAGTCAAATCTAACTACTCGGCCCAAAACAGCGGTTCATCATCGCTCAACGGCCCCGAACGTTCCTGGCTCAAAGCAAATGACAACACCATCACGCTCGGCTACATTACGGGCAAACTCCCCTACTGCAACGAAGACGAAGACGGCGAAATGGAAGGCTCGCTCGCATCGCTTGCGACGACGCTGCACGATAAATTTGGCATAACGGTCAAAACCGTCGCCTTTGATAGCTACAAGATGATGTCAGAGGCCCTGTCAAAGGGAAGCATAGACGTTGCGCTGCCGGTATACCGAGATTACTGGTTTGCCGAGCAAACAGGCGTTGTGCAGTCGGTATCGTTGGGGACCATGTCCCTCACCGCCATCCACACCGGCAGCAACCTGAACAAAGACCTTCAGAAGATCGCCTGCACCAAATCATCGTTTGTCAACAAAAATGCGCTTGAAAGTCTGTTCCCCACAGCGACCGTGACCGAATACCAATCCGACGATGAAGCGTTCGACGCCCTCAGGAAGGGAACGGCACACTGCATCGTCGCCCCCAGTTCACGCGTAAAAACCATCGGCGACCGTTATGATCTCGAGGGCTACGAGACGGTCGAGCTCTCTGACACCTGTGAGCTCTCGTGCTGGATTTCGCGCGGAAAGCCCGAGCTGCTGGGAATCATCAACAAGGGCATCATCAATGCCGGAGAATCGCTCTCCGCAAGCAATTTCTCCTCCACGTCGTACACGGCCCAGGAATCCAACACGCTTCAATTCCTTTATCGCAACCGCACCGCCATTGCAGCTACCCTCATCGGTATGTTGTCGGTCGGCATCGTCCTGCTCATCTGGGCGCTCGTGCGCGCTCGAACCGAGCGCAAAAAAGCCGATGCCGCCAACGCCGCTAAGACGGCATTCCTCACGCGCATGAGCCACGACATCCGTACGCCGCTCAACGGTATCCTGGGCCTTATCGAAATCGAGGAATTGAAGGAAGGCGATATCCAGGTCGCCCGTGAGAGCCGTGCCAAGGCGCGCGTTGCCGCCAATCACCTGCTCTCGCTGATCAACGACATCCTCGAGATGGGCAAAATCGAAGACCGCAAGCTAACACTGGAACATGTGCCTTTTAACCTCAAAGAGCTCTGTGACGATACGCTGGTGCTGTGCAAGCTCCGCGCGTCCAGTAACGGCATCACAATGCAGGACAATAGTCTGCCGTACGCCACGGGGCCATACATGATCGGCAGTCCCACCCATATCCGACAGATCATGATCAACCTGTTAGACAACAGCATTAAGTACAACAAGCACGGCGGCTCCGTCACCTTTAGCTCAAAGACCAAGCCACTCGATAACGGGCGCGCTCTCTTTTGCTTTAGCGTTTCGGATACCGGCATTGGCATGACTCCCAAGTTTTTAAAGCATATCTATGAGCCGTTTGCCCAAGAAGGTGACGATGCGCGCAGCAAGTTCCAAGGAACCGGCATGGGCATGCCAATCGTCAAGTCGCTTATTGAACTGATGGGCGGCACCATCGAAGTCACCAGTGAGCTCCATGTGGGCACTTCGTTCTACGTGGAGATTCCGCTCGATATCGACAAGAATCCCCAGGCGCAGGCGAATACGGTCGAGAGGGCGCTCGACTGCTCGCTCGCCAACATGAACGTACTGCTCGCCGAAGACAACGAATTGAATGCCGAGATTGCCCAGGCGCTGCTAGAGTCCGAGGGCGTCGTGGTCACCCGCGCCGCCAACGGCAAAGAAGTCGTCGATCTGTACCTGTCGCATCCCGCCGGCAGCTTCGATGCGATCCTGATGGACATTATGATGCCGGACATGGACGGCTATGAGGCAACCCGCGCGATTCGCCTGAGCGAGAAGGTCGATGCAGCCGATATCCCCATCATCGCGCTCACCGCCAATGCCTTTGTCGAGGACGCCAAGGCGGCACACGACGCCGGCATGAACGCCCATCTGTCCAAACCGCTCGACTTTAACAAGCTCAAAAACATGCTCGCCCGCATCAAGAAAAACGGATCTGTTTCGCTATAGTTTTTGCAGCAACGACGCACGACCAGAAAGGAAGCAACGATGTTTAGGCCCTTACGTCGAAAGAAACGCGCCATCACCGACGAGGAAGCGCGCGAACTGCTCGCCACCTGCAAGCGCGGCGTCTTTGCCGTCAACGGCGACGATGGCTACCCGTACACCATTCCCGTCAACTACTTCTTTGACGCCGAGCGCGACAAGATTTATTTCCATGGCGCCAAGGCTGGCCACAAGGTCGACGCACTCAAGCGCGATGACAAGGTCTGCTTTACCGTTTACGGCAACGAGTGGTACAAGGACGGTGACTGGGCTCCCTACGTTATGAGTACCGTGGTCTTTGGCCGTTGTCGCCCGGCGAATGACACCCCCGCGTTTATCGAGGACAAAGTCCGCCAGCTCGCGCTTAAGTACTACCCTTCTGCCAAGGAAGTCAAAGAGGAAATCGCCAAGGACATCAAGGGCGTCCAGCTCTACGAGATTACGATTGAGCATCTTTGCGGCAAGCAGATTCAGGAAAAGTAAGTCCCTCAACAGGCCTCATCAATAGCAATATGGCCCGGTTCCAACCCACCTTGGAACCGGGCCATATGCTTATGAAGCGTCGGCGGCAATGTGCGCTAGTGCCTCGACGAGCTCTTGCGAGCTCACAGGCTTGCTCAGGTGCGCGTTCATGCCCGCCTCGCGCGAAAGCTTGCGGTCGTCGGCAAAGGCGTTGGCACTCACGGCGATAATCGGCGTGGTCGCGGCATCCTCGCGATCGAGCGCTCGAATCTGACGCGTGGCCTCAAGGCCATCGATGCCAGGCATCATGATGTCCATCAACACCACGTCGTACTCGTGCGGTGCGCTCGCGGCAAACGCCTCAACGGCAGACTCGCCATCCTTTGCATGCGTCACGACGGCACCGGCACGGCTGAGCGTAAACTGCGCGATCTCGGCATTCAGATCGTTATCCTCTACGAGCAAAACGCGCAAGCCCTGGAGCGCATCGCCATCGCCCGCATCCGCGCGAACTGCCTGAGGAATCTCGGAGCGTTTGCATTTCTCGAACGGCAGGCGGATGGTAAACGTCGTCCCCTGCCCCAAGACGCTCGTAAAACTCATGGTTCCGCCCATAAGCTCGACCAACTGTTTTGCGATAGGCGCGCCCAGGCCAGTTCCCGATGAGGCGCCTTCCACCTGTTGCTCCTCGCGGCAAAACGGCTCGTAGAGGTGCTGTTGGAACTCCTCGCTCATGCCAATACCGTTGTCGGCGATCGTGTATTCATAGACGGGGACGCCATCCGCTGGCTCCACCTCGCGGCACGCTAGGCGAACATAGCCGCCCTGGCGGTTGTACTTGACGGCATTGCCGGCAATATTGAGCAACAAACGCTTGAGGTGCGTCACGCTCACCCGCGCATAGGGATGATTAAGCGTCTGCTGGTCGCAGATAATTGTCACCAGACGCTCCTCGGCCTGGCGCTCCAGAATATCGCGCACTTCACAGTTGAGGGCCACCAAATTTATGGGCACGAGGTTCAGGTCGACCTGCCCGCTCTCCAGGCGACTCATATCGAGTGCCTCGTTGGCAAGGTCGAGCAGCAGTCCCGATGCCGTCCAGATTTTTGAGCGGCACTCAGTCTGCTTTTGCAGATCGTCCGCATTGGCATCGCCAACTTCGACCATGCCGCGAATGCCGTTGATGGGCGTGCGCAGATCGTGGCTCATGCGACGCAGAAACTCCGTCTTTGCCGAGTTGGCAGACGAGGCCTCACGCGCCGCCTTTGCCAGCTTGTCGCCATAGTCGCGCTCCTGATGCAGCAAGTCCGTCAAACGTCGGCGATCAGCGCGGCGACGCACCGTCACAACAACGGCTATAACACCGCTGTAGAGCGCCAGCACGCCGGCAGCAACAGCCGCTACAACCTCAAAGTAACGCCGCGCCGAGGCATAGGTGTACACATAGAATTTGTGCGCTTTTCCAAATGTGCCCAAATACCACTCGCCGTCGGCGTTAACCAATCTGACCTTACCGGCCAGGCATCGATCCTTAATACCGTCGACAATGAAGACGTCCGTCGCAGGCAGATCGAATACGCCCAATACGGTGGGTTCAACGGCATTGGTCGCAACGACCTTGCCGTCGCTTTCGATCACGATATTGCCGCTATCGATGGTTTCATAGCCATCAAGCAAGCTCTGCAGTTTGAGTGTATTGCTTGCAACCGCCTTCGCGCTCTGATGCCTTACCGCGATAACGATGCCCTCGCCATCCTGCCGAGTCACGCAGCCAATGTCTGCGACCGAATCATCCGCAAGCGTGATGCGGGCGGTATAGGACTTAAGCGGATGAGTTGCCACCTCCAGCACGGGTGATTCTTTGAGATACGTAGCGAGCGACCCGTAGTCCACATCGCCCGTCGAGGACTCGGACACCAAATTGCCCGATGCGTCCGTCACGATCAGCGCGCTCACGTTGAACTGGTCGGCATATTGCTCCAGCATGGCGCTATCCACCGAACCGTCGCGCTCCATATCGCGAGCAGCCTCTCCGGCAATCTCCATAACGCGAATCAGGTTTTTGGTCGTATAGGCGCTGTTGAATGCATCGTAGGAAAGGCTCTGCGTCGCCACGTAATCGACAACGTCGGCAAAGCGCTGCTCGGCTTGGGCCGTCATGTAACCGTAGCTCATCATGCCGGCAGCAACCGAGAGTGCTATCCCCAGCAGAGCGACAAGAAGCCATGCCCCTGCCGAACGATTGTCCTGCTCCTGAGCGGCGTGGTCAGGCGCATCGATCATGACAGGCCCTCCACATTCAAAAATGGTGAAGGGTCATCAAAGTACTTTGACACCAGGCGTTCCATGGTGCCATCGGCAAGCATTTCTTGGTAGGCATGAGTGAGCTTGACGTCGATGCCGCGCGTATCGTTGATATCGAAAGCGGTGCCCAAACCAACCTCTAGCAGCGGCTCATCCAAAATGCGATACGTTACGCCATAGTCTTTTTCGTAGGTGAGCAGCAAGGACTCATGCGCGGCGATGGCGTCGACCAGGCCCTCGACGAGCGCCGGGTTCAGGCATGAACGGTCCGAAAAGCAATAGAGCTCCTTGATCTGCGGAACGTTTTCATTTGTGCGATTGAGCAAAATGCCCTCGGGCTTGGTGGTTGACTGAACCGCCACGATCTTATCCTCAAGATCGGCAAGCGTGTAGATATCGCTCTCGGGATCGACCGCGACCACCTGGCGGCTCGCAAGATACGGGCCGGCCCAACGATACTCGTTTTCGCGACCCGTCATGCTAAAGCTGCCCATGACGCAATCGAGCTCGCCGCTCGCCAGTAGCTCGTTCTTCTTTTCCCAATCGATCAGCTGGTATTTTGGCTTGTAACCAATGCGGGCCAAAGCCTCGGTTAGTATCTCGACATCCAGGCCAACGATATCGCCGTACTCGTTGGTATACACAAACGGTGGATAGAGGTCGCTGCCAACGTTGAGCGTCTTAAGGTTGTCGTCCTTGACCTGCAAGGCGTCCGGGGCTTTTGATGCAGACGCCGAGGCTCTGCCATTCGACCCGGAACAGCCAGCTATCGCTACGACAAAGGCGCACGCTACCGCAAGCGCAACAAACAACGATATGGCAACCGAGCGACGGGGTCTTTTCATCGAGCTCCAGACGATCCTGTTTACAGACTGAAATGGTAGAAAATAATAGCAAACAAAACCACACGAGTGCCCAATGGTTACAGACGTTTTACCATGTGGGGCCTTCCAGCCGACTTGGCAGAAGGCCCCGCATGCAGCACACGCCTACTGTGCATTAAAAACGTAGCGGTCCAGGCGGTCGCACGCCTCCCTTACGCGCGAAAGCGGCAGCGCCAGATTCACACGAATGTGGCAGGGCCCGTGGAACGGACGGCCGTCCTGATACCCCACGCCCACGCGCGCCCCCTCGTCGAGCAACCACTGAATATCGCGACCATGCTCGCGACACCACTCGGTGCAGTCCAGAAACACCATGTACGTGCCCTGCGGACGCGAATAGGACACGCCCTCAAAATGCTCGTCCACGTAATCGCAGAAGTACTCGATATTGCCGGCAAGCACCTGGTTGAGCTCGTCCACCCACTCGTAGCCCTGCGGCTGGTAGGCACCGATAAGCGCATGCATGGAAAGGACGTTCATCTCGTTGTAGTGAGTCTTGTTGGACACGGCGCACACGCGGTCACGCAGCGTCCCGTTGTAGACAATGTGGTAGCTGCCGACCAGGCCCGCCAGGTTAAACGTCTTGCTCGGCGCATAGAGGGCGACCGTGCGCATGCGGGCATCCTCGCTCACCGACTGCGTCGGGATATGCTTGTGCCCCGGCAGGATGATATCGGACCAAATCTCGTCCGAGATCACCACGCAATCGTGCTGGCGATAGATGTCCATGGCGCGCTCGATCTCGTCGCGCTCCCATACGCGGCCGCAGGGATTGTGCGGCGAGCAGAACACCGCGGCATGGATGTAGTTTTGGGCGAGCTTGCGCTCCATGTCCTCAAAGTCCATACGCCACACGCCCTGATCGTCGAGCTTAAGCGGGCTGTGGACAATGTGATAGCCCGCGGCCTCAATGGACTTGGTAAAGCCGATGTAGGTAGGGCTGTGGACCAGCACCGCATCGCCCGGCTGAACATACGCACGCAGCGTCGACACGACACCGCCCAGCACGCCGTTTTCGTAGCCGATATGTTCAGGGCGCAGGCCCTCGATGCCATTGCGGCGGCTCTGCCATTCGATGATGCGGTCGAAGTACTCGGCGCGCGGGTTAAAGTAGCCAAACATGGGATGCTGAGCGCGATGAATGATGTGCTCCTGGACCGTGGGCACCGTGGCAAAATTCATGTCGGCCACCCACATGGGAATGCGGTCGAAGCCCTCGTCGGGTGCGTTCGGAGCCATACCGGGGATCTCGCCCCAGGAGTCAACGGCGATGGAGTCCATGCCGTGGCGGTCGATAAGCGAGCTAAAGTCGTATTTCATGCTGAGCCCCCGTGCAAAGTGATTGTTTTGGTAGGCGTTATTGTCCACCAGCGTGGGCGGTTTTGGCATGGGGTTTGCTGTTGATTTTGACGGATACGGACAGACGGTTAGTCCCGCGCGTCGTTGATGGCGGCCACCGTCAACCTGGCCCCGTCGACCGTAAACGATATGTCGAGCCCGGCGTAAGCCAAGTGGTAAATGCGATCTGGCTCGTGCTTGCTGCCTGCGCGGCGCGGATCTTGGCGAAGGACCTCGACCAGGCCGGGGAGCTTTGCGGGCGGGACCATGTCCTGCAGCGTTTGCGGGAGCTCGACATCGAGCTCTTGCCACGGAGCATCCTCAATCCAGCCGCCGGTCGCATCCGGGTGGCAGTCCGCAAACGGAATGTAGGGCTTAATGTCGTAGATGGGCGTGCCGTCGCGCAGGTCGGCCCCCAGCACATGAATGATGGGACCATCGTCGGTGAGCTCAACACGATCGAGCTTGACGCAGGTGAGCCCGATGGGATTAGGGCGAAACGGACTGCGCGTGGCAAACACGCCCACACGCTCGGCTCCACCCAGGCGCGGCGGACGCACGGTTTTCGACCATTTTGCGTTGGTGCCGGACCTGTCCTGCGTTTTGGCATCGGCGGCTATGTCCTTAGCCGTGCCGCCGGGCGTTCCGTTTTCAAAACGCCACAGCAGCCATAGGTGAGAGAAAGAATCCAGGCCCTCAACCGCTGCGTTGGAGGCAAATTCCGGCTCAAAGACGATGCGTCCCTGCAGATGGGGCGCCAAAAAACTGTTGCGCGGAATGCCGAACTTCTGCGGCAGGTCGGTATGTATGTGTGCAATAGGTTCCATGCCGGTCATTGTACGGCATGGAGGCGTGGGGTGTTGCGCGCAATTCTTCGCCGCGGTCCCCGTCGTGCAACCAACGGTTGCTTGGAAGGGTGCCGGCCGCCGCGTATGCTTAAAGCAACAAACAGCAGAAAGGAGCCGTCATGGCCTTTGCAGAAAAGCTCATCGCCATCCGCCGCGACAACAATCTCACCCAAGAGCAACTCGCCGCCAAGCTCTTCGTCACACGCCAAGCCGTCAGCCGTTGGGAACGCGGCGAAGTCACGCCGGGCATCGACATGATGAAGCTCATTGCCGCCATAACCGGAGAACCGCTGTCCCACCTGCTCGAAATGCCCGAGCACTATTGCCAGAGCTGCGGCATGATACTCACGCCCGACGACTGCGGCACCGATGCTCACGGCGCAACGACCGACCATTACTGCAAGTGGTGCTACGACCACGGCAAGTACACCTACGAGACCACGATGGAGGCCATGATTGAGGATTGCGCCCCGCGCCTGGCACAAAACACCGGTATGTCGCTCGACGAAGCCGTCTCGCTCATGGGCGCCGTGCTGCCGCAATTGGAGCGCTGGCGCACCGTGCAGGAAAACGAGGAGCGCTACGGTGCCGAGGCGCGGGCGCGCTATGGCGACGAGGCCGTCGATGCAGCAAACGAGGCACTGCTGGACATGGACCCCGAGACATGGAACGACATGAAGGAACTTGAACGCGCTATTCTGGGCCAGCTCTCGATCGCCATGGGCGACGGCGAACCGGATGGAAGCGAGGCGCGCAAGCTTGTCGCAATGCACCGTCGATGGATTGGCCTTAACTGGGGACACGAACCCCAAGACGAAGCATACCTGGGCCTCGCCCACGGCTATCTTGCCGATCAGCGCTTTGTTGACTACTACGACAAGCCCTGCGGCACCGGAGCTACGGCGTTTCTGGTACAGGCCATCGAGTCGTCGCTGGCCCGCGCATAGATTGCGGCGGCTTTGGGTATTTCAATCAAAACCGCAACCGATTGGAGACACCATGGCTACTGATCATGAACTCGCGCTCTACGTTATGACTGGCTGCCCGTATTGCATAATGGTCAAGCGCTTTTTGGCCGATAACGACGTGACCATTCCCGAGCGCAATATCTCGACCGATTCCGATGCCGAGCAGACGCTCATCGCCGTCGGCGGAAAGCGCCAGGTTCCCTGCCTGTTCATTGACGGCGAGCCACTCTACGAATCGAGCGACATCATCACCTGGGTACAGAAGAACCTGCTCTAGCACTCATTGGGGACGCACTTAAATGAGTAGTTCCACTCATTGGGGACGTTCTTGAATGACTAGTCGTTAAAGAACGTCCCCAATGACTAACTAGCCGTGGAAGCGGGCGGTAGGAGCAAGTGGCTGCTCGCGAAAGACGCGATCGACGGCGGCGCGGTATTCGTCGGCCTTTTTGGTCTTACGTACGAGCTTGTGAACGGTAGTGGGGTCGGCGAAAGCGCACTTGGCGTAGAACCACCACTCCTTCATGCGGAAGACCGCGTTGCCGCCAATCTCGTCCGCATAGGCTGCGAACAGCGTGTCGTGGAAGCGCTGCAGCTCAGCTGCCGTAGCAGCAGGGCCGCCGGCAACCATGCGAGCCAGCGCGGGGTTCGCAAGCAGGCCGCGTCCCAACATTACGTGGCGCGTTCCGGGATAGGCCTCTACCAGCTCATCCATGTCCTCAAGATCAAAGATGTCACCGTTGTAGGCCACGGGAAACGGCGCCCGCTCCAGTGTCTCGCCGTAAAACTCCTTGCGCGGCGAGCCCGTATAGCGGTCCTTTTGCACGCGCGGATGCACGATTAGCTCTGCTAGCGGCATGCGGCAATATAGATCGAGCACACGCTCGTACTCCTCGTCACTCTCCAACCCCAGCCTGGTTTTTACCGACACCGGCAACGGCGAACGTTCGCACACGTCACCCAAGAACACCTCGAGCTCATCCAGGTTGCGCAGAAAGCCCGAACCCTTCCCCTTGGCAACAACCGTGCCCGAGGGGCAGCCAAGGTTGAGATTGACCTCGCGGTAACCCATGTCGGCGAGCACCTGCGCCGCCCACACAAACTCGTCCGCGTTCTTGGACATCAGCTGAGGCACCACGTTGAGCCCCTGGTTATTGGCGGGATCGACCTCTTTAAACGCCTTACCGCCAAAGCGGTTGCCCACGCGCGGCGGCGGCAAAAACGGCGTGTAATAACAATCGAGTGCGCCGAAGCACTCCGCGTGCACGCGACGGAACACATGCCCGGTAATCCCCTCCATAGGGGCAAGCGATAGAATCATCAACATCTACTCTCAAATCAATGTGGCAAAGGGACTGCCCCTTTGTCACATGCATTATGCCTTGTCCTCGAGGCGGCCCACAAGGCGGAGGCGGTTACTTGACGCCAACCAGCCCTCCAACCATCCCTGTGCAACGAAGGTGAACGGTGTCCACGAACAGCAAGTAGGGCCGCCCCGCAGCAGCTCCCCCACTCATCTATACTCAAGAGCGTGTGCGCATCGCCCCCGAAAAACGATGAGAGTCGAGGCCCCCATGCATCAGCTCACCGAACGTGAAAAGAAACGCATTCAGCGGTACTGTGCGTACCCCAAGATCGCAGCGACCGCACTCGTCATGTCGTTCGTAGCATGTCTGCTCATGCTGCCGCTCCAAATGATCAACGATATCGCGTTCCACCAAAAGGAATTCCAACCCGCGGGCATATATACCGCCATCGCACTCACCGTAATCGAACTCGTCGTCTTTTGCTATTGCGCTCTTGCGCCGCGCTTTGGAATGCAGGGCAAACAGTGGAAGGAGCTGCAGAGCAGGCTTGCGGTAGCCCAAACCAACAAAGACCGCTCCGCGGAGGTCGCCGGCGTGCTCGCCACGCAAGCTGCCGGCCGCCTGCTCAAGAACAGTGATAACGATCTCGCGCGCAACCTGGGCGGCGCCGCGGAGGTCGCCGGCGCCGTAGGGGCAGTTGCCACCGCGGCAGACGTGCTAGCCGAGACCTCGAGCAATGCCGAGGCCATGGCAAACGCATACGGCGTGACGATTCCAAGCGTCAAGAAGCAGGCCATAGCTCTCGCAGTGGTGCCCGCCATTGTGCTGCTTGGCGTCTACATCCCGCAGTTTGTCCAGGGAAATAACGAGCTTCAGGCGAGAAAGGCTGCAGTTGCCGAGCAGCTCGCCATCGCGCAAGATGCCCTGGAGCCCGTGTGTGAACGCGTCGCGGCAGACGACCCATACGAGTCGTATCACGACTACGGCTACCGCATTATCGGCTATCTGCGCGACAATGACCTTGGCGCTCAAGCAGCCTATGTCTACCTTTCTTTTGATGCAGACGGCATGCTCACGGACGTCGATTACACCAGTCAGGTCAACCCCGAGGAAAGCCTTGCAGACAACCTCGCTCGCGCCGAGCAGGACATCGCGACGCTCTGCGCCCCGCTCAACGGGTTGGACATTTCCGTTGCCACACCGGGCCTCCTCACGCCATGCAGCCTGTCGGATGATTTTAAACAGACATTTTTAGCCGGATCCCTATATAAAGAAATCAGCATCAAGACGGAGGACGAATCTATCAAGTCGTACTACACCTTTGACACCGAAGCCGCAGAAGATTTCGACGAATACACCCATCCGGAAATTAGGCTCATGCTCTCTGCAAAAAAGAACTAAAGGCTTACGCTCTAATTGCCGCTCGCGAACATCGTCTATATCTCGAGGTCTAATACTTTTCCCGAGAAGTGAACGACTGTTTTTGGACCCCCGAAGCATTGGCATTTTTAGGCATCAAAACCGCAGGATTCGACTGCAAAACCGCAGGAAATTGCTCGCCAAAAGTGTCGATGCTTCGGGGGTCCATTTTGACTCGTTCACTTCTCGGGAAAAGCATTAGACCTCGATTTACAAGCCACTCAATGTGACAAAGGGGCTGTCCCTTTGTCACATTCGATGAAAAAGGGCACCGACGTTAGTCGATGCCCCAAAGCGGCTGCAGGTTAAGCCCTACAGCGTATGTCTAAGACGAATCGGACTATTCGTCCCAGGAGAGGCTCTTGCCTGTCTTCTTGGCGAGCAGAAGGAACAGGCCAATCACAACGTTACATGCGATGCAGAAGATGAAGACGCCCTGGAAGGAGCCGACAAGCTCATAGACCTTCATCATAACGGGCATGCCAAAGGCGCCGACGATATAGCCCACGGAGCAGATCAGCGCGAAGATGCGACCGAAATCGCGGGAGCCAAAGACATCCATAACCAAAACGGTCAGGGCAGTGCCAGCGATGACGTACATTACGTCGTTCACGCCTGCTGCGAAGATGCTGAGCGTCGAGTTGCCGCTGCTCATCATGAGCATGACAAAGGAGAGGATGGAGACAGCGAGCCAGCCCAGAATGGCCTTCGTGCTGCCGAACCTATCGCAAGTGGTGCCGACGATCGGATTGAGGAACAGATCGAAGAGCGATGCAGCGGATACCATGAAGCCGCCCACCATGGGGCTAAAACCAACCTCGGAAGCATACGTCGGGAAGAGCTGGTTCATGCAGCAAGTGAGCTGAACGAGGCAGAGGAAGCCGATGCAGAAGAAGAAGGCAGGCGACTTAATGGCGCGCGCATAGCTAACGCCACGCGTGCTATCCTCGGTCGTCTCCTCGGTCTCGGCGACCGTCTCGCCCTCGACGTAGCCATAGGGCAGCATGCCCTTGTCCTGAGGCTTATAGCGGATAATCAGGACGGAAGCGGGGAGAATGAGCACGGCGGAGACGCCAGCGAGCACCAGATAACCAGTCCTCCAGCCAGCGGCCTCGATGACAGAGGTGATGACGGGGCTCATGATGAGCATGTAAATCGAGTTCACTGCCCAAGCAAGACCAATTGCCAGGCCACCAGATTTTTTGAACCACTGGTCAATAACGTCGGACATGGCGACGCCGGTGGTGAAGGCGAAGCAAATGCCAATCAGGGCGCCAGCGGCGATGAACATCCAAACTTCGGTGTAGAAAGCCATGCCTGCGCCGGCGGCGAGCAGAATAAGCTCGACGACGGGGAGCCAAACCTTGCCAACAACCTTGGGGATGAGTTTTCCGACAAACGGAAGCGCCGCCGCAAGACCGATGAGCGTCGCGGTGAAGTAATACGAGAAGATTGAATAGTCAAACCCGAACTCCTCGCACACGGGCGCGACGAAGGAGCCGGCGATTACGCTATAGGATCCGGTCGTACCAGCAGACATGAGGCCAAGCGCGATTACGAGAACCCATGCGTAGACCTTGCTGCTCTTTACCTTTGCATTTTCCATTGATACAACTCCTAGAGACCTAGAAGGGCACACATAACGGCCTTGATGGTGTGCTGACGGTTCTCTGCCTCACGGAAGATGACCGAAGCGTTGGCCTCAAAGCACTCGTCGGCAATCTCGAAACCCTCGGTGATGATCTCGCGATGGAGGTCGTTCTTGCACTGGTCGAGGAGCATCTTGCCAACACGGTGATCTGCGTTGTGGACAGAAGGAAGCTCATGCATGCAGAAGATGTCGGGATTGTTGGTGCGCTTGCACAGCTCGCTGGTGACGCGATAGGGGTACAGGGACTCGGCATCGCCCAGCCAGGAGTTGTAGTCGTCGGGATCCAGAACCTCTTCGCCGCACTCGGGGTTGATGTAGCGCCACTCCTCGGTAACGATAACGTCAACGCCATCCAGGGCATCGAGGTCAGAGGTGATGGTAAAGGTCCTATTGGGAGCGTACTTGGCGTAGCAGGCCTCCACCTCTTCGATCATTTCCTTGCACATCTGATGACGGAGGTCGTCGGGGCCGATGGCGAGGAAGTCCATGTCGAGCATAGCGCACAGGCGGCCATACCACACCGGGGCGCCGGCGCAGTTGCCAACGAAAGCCATCTTCTTGCCGCGGCTCGTACGCAGACCGCCCCATTGCTCTTCCATCGTAAGAGCGTCAGCGAGCATCTGAGTCGGGTGATCGCCGAGAGTAAGGGCATTGATGACCGGGATGTCAACCAGGTCGGCGACGTCATAGAGGAACTGCTCGTCCTTCTGTGCGCGGTAGACGATGAGATCATACATGCCGTTGAAGACGCGCATGGCATCCTTGACGGTCTCGCAGTCACCCATGTGGGAGTTGGTCAGATAAGTGAAGCCCATGCCCAAATCGTTGCAGGAGGTCTCGAATGCGCAACGAGTACGGGTCGAGCCCCACTCAAAGTTGGCGAGGACGTTTTTGCCGGGGAAGTAGCGCTGGTCGACACCAGACTTCTTCTGAGCCTTAAGGTTCCAGGCAAGATCGATGAGATAGCGGAAATCCTCGGAGGAGAGATCATGGATGTTGATGTAGTCGCGACCGCGGAGGCTGTTGTTCATGTCTATTTTCCTTTCGAATTATTATCAAAATTATTGCTAAATGTGTCCCCGAAGGAAACACGGATATCCCTCGGGGAGCGGTACATGTGGCGCCTAAGCCAAAGAGCGCAGGCTCTAAGGCTCACTAACGACTGGCCGCCACGTCCTTAGTCCAGCAGTGCACGCCGCCGCCGGACAGGTTAAGCGCGAGGGAATCAATCATGATGACCTTGCGATCGGGGAAGCAGCTCTCAAGAACCGCCTTGGCCTGCTCGTCCTTCTCTTTCACGACCTCGCTCATGCCCTCGTGGTAATAACGCTGTCCAAGAACGACGCCGTTGCAGATCAGGAAGTTGCAGTAGCTCGCTGCAGCGTAGAAGTGGACGGGGCCCTCGGGCCAGGGGGTGCCATCCATAAACTTGCCGCCCATTTCGTCGATGAAGCCTTTATAGAGCTCGTAATCCTCATCGCCAGGGGCGATAACGACTTCAATCGGCTCGGCGGTGGGCATACGAACGATCTCGAAGGGCTTGCCCTCCCAGTCCGTTTCGTTGCTCAGGATCTCGTAGGCCGCCTCAATGCGGCGACGAGACTCTGCGCCAGCCTTGCTCGAGGCTGCCTCTTCATCGGACACCTCGGCAAGAAGAATCTTGTTCGGAGTGATAAAGCGACACATCTCATCGATGTGAGCGGCAAAGCTCATGCCAAAGACGGGGGTTCCGTCTTCCTTCTCGTCGAGGATGCCCAGTCGATAATCGTCGTCCTCAAGCATGGGCTGAGGAAGCCAGATAACCTTGTTGAGGTTGTAGATGCGCTTATACTCGGCCTCTACCTCATCTTTCGTGAACTCGGGATTGCGCTTACGGCATTCCGTGTCCTCGATGGCGATCAGGGTGCCGTGACCGTCAAACTCACGATCGCCGCCCTCCGAAACCATTTCGGAATTGACGATATCGAAGCAACCGAGCGCAACCGCCATGTGAACGGCTGCCTTACGTGCGGACTGGCACTCCGGGGAGTTCTTGTCCCACACGCCGTAATAGGTCCAAGCAGGGTTGACCATATAAGAATGGCCTTTGTCGTCGACCATGATGCTGGGGCCGTTGTCGCGGACATAGAAGTTGGAGTCTTCGAACTGCGTGATCTCGATACGATCGAGATCAACCCCCTCCTCCTTCAGGCGTGAGCAAGCCTCCTCATAGGAGCCGGGGGTGCCGCAATTGAGGTTGACCGTAACGTCGCCATACTCGAGCAGAGCCTTGATCACGTCAACGCAGGGCTGGCGGTTATCGTAGCCCTCTGCACGGATGTAATCGGGAAGCCATGTCACATAGACGTTGGAGCGCTTCTCGAACTCGCCCGGCATACGATAGTTCTCGTACATGGTTGGTTCTTCCGTCGGGTTTCCCGCGATGCTGTCCGGCCGCGACAATAGCGGGGTTTCACCTGCTATAGTACTACTATACCTACCGTTCGGTAGATAGTTTTGAATAATTGCCACTCGCCTACTGATACGTACCGTTCACCGTATATAGTGGTCATGTTTGGACACGAATTGATGTTCCGTTGCCATCCTTAATAATGTTGGTAGTGCGGAAGTGATTTGCAATGGAGAAATGCAGCGTGAGCACAAGAAAAAAAATATTGGACGCAATGTACGATCTTGTGGCAGAAGTCGGTTATGACAAAGCGTCTATCGGAAAGATTTGCGACTTTGTCGGTATATCCAAGCCGTCGGTGTACTACTACTTTCCCTCTAAAGAGGAGATTTTCACTACGCTCTTGGACAGCATGTTTCCGACCATTGACTATCAGCGCGACTACTCGCTAATAGTCGATAGGGACGGGTTCAAGGCCGCGCTTATCGAGCTCGGCAATTCAGTTATAGGTGGCTATCGAAGCGATGAAAAACGCCGGCGCGTGCTGGCCGAGGTTAGCGTTCAAGCAAATCGAATTCCTGCAGTTCAGGAACGTCAAGCGACGGCGACCAAACGAACCATGGATGCGCTTAAAGACATCCTTCTTCATGGTGTAGAGATTGGCGCGTTTTCCGATAGTGCCGACGTGATGCTCTACGTACAAATTCTTTATACCGTTCTGGAGGGAGCGAGCAATACGGTCGCTCAAGGTGAGGATATTGATGAAAAAGCGGTTTGGGCGGGAATAGTCGAGCTTATGTTCAAATAGACCAGCCAAGCTGAAACGCATGTTGGCACACATGGTGCCTGCGGGCAACCTTTAAACGAAAACAGGGGCCGACTCCAGTCTGGCTTGGAGTCGACCCCTGTTGCGTGGCAATCTATGCCGATGCAATCGGCGCTTATTACTTTTCAGCAGCCTTACTGAGAAAGCCGGAAACGATAGCAAACGCAGCAATCATAAGGTTGCAGGCAATGCAGAAGATAAATACTCCCTGGAATGACCCTGCCATGCCGTAAACCTTCATCATGACCGGCATTCCAAAAGCACCGACGACATAGCCCGCTGAGCAAACGATCGAATAGATCCTTCCAAAATCGCGTGATCCAAAGAGCGAGAGGAGAAGCATCGGCATTGCGGTTCCAACAATGGCGAACATGGCATCGTTTACGCCAGCTGCAATGATTGAAACAGTCTCATTGCTTCCGCCAATGATGAGAAGCAGGAACGAAAAAATGCTGACACCTGTCCACGCGACCGTTGCTTTAATAGAGCCGAGCTTGTCACATGTTTTGCCTACGAAGGGATTTAGGAAGATGTCGGAGAACGAAGCTGCCGAGACCATTAAGCTTCCTACGATGGGATTGAAACCGACCTCGCTTGCATAGGTTGGAAACAACTGGTTCATGCAGCAGGTGAGCTGCGCCACGCAAAGCAGGAGGACACAGAGAATAAAAGACGGCGTTTTCGTGGCATCACGTAGTGCCATGCCCGAAAGGGTATCTTCCCGCTCATCGACGCTGTGTCTCTCATGGGTTTCAGAGGCGGTCTCTCCGTACGGAAGCATGTTGCGATCAGAGGGTTTAAGGCGAATGATAAATGCACTCGCAGGTAAAATCATAGCTGCAGAAACGGCCGCAAGTACGATGTATCCCGTACGCCAGCCTTGTTGCTCGATAACCAGCGTAATGACAGGGCTCAACAACAGCGTACAGAGAGAATTAACGCCCC
This sequence comes from uncultured Collinsella sp., assembly GCA_900545055.1. Classification (GTDB taxonomy): domain Bacteria; phylum Actinomycetota; class Coriobacteriia; order Coriobacteriales; family Coriobacteriaceae; genus Collinsella. The sequence goes on along the minus strand of UQXP01000004.1, from coordinate 6,082 downwards.
AAGCAAGGCCGATGGCAAGACCGGACGATTTACTGAACCATTGGTCAATAACATCGGACATGCAGACGCCCGTTGTGAATGAAAAGCAGATGCCGATCACCGCAGCGGAGACGATGAACATCCAGACTTCGGTGTAGAACGCCATTGCGGCGCCGGCGGCAATAAGGACGAGTTCAACGCAAATATGCACCGGTTTGCCTATTACTTTTGGAATGAAACGGCTCAAAAGTGGAAGTCCAAGTGCAAGGCCAAGAAGAATCGCAGTGAAATAGAAAGAGAAAGAGGTGTACTCAAAGCCCAGGTCTTCACATACTGGAGCAACGAATGAGCCGGCAATAATGCTATATGTGCCAGTCGTCCCGGCGGACATTAAGCCGAGCGCAATAACGACAATCCAAGCAAATGCGCCGCTCTCGCGAGGACGGTCTTTTTCGTCTGGTACGGTGAGAGCCATGGTCACTCCATTTCTATCGGCATTACATCCTATATGCCTACCGATAGGTATATAAACCAGGGGACTCTTCGTCAAGCATTAAGCGGGGAAAGGGAGTTCTTAACGTGCCGAACGGTAATGTTTTCACTCGTTCACTTCTCGGGAAAAGTATTAGACCTCGATTTACAAGCCACTCAATGTGACAAAGGAACTGTCCCTTTGTCACATTATTCGGAGCGTAGGGCTTCTACGGGGTCTTTTTTGGATGCGCTGCGGGCAGGCAGCAGGCCGGCGACGACCGTCAGCAGCACCGAAATCGCAATAAGCACCAGCGCATCCTGCACGGGCAGGCTCATCAGGTTGGGGACCTGTTTGGCCGCAAGCGCCCAGGCATTGACCGGAAAACTCACGAGCACCACAACGACAATGGCAAAGACGCCGGCAATGAGGCCCTCGATAAAGGTCTCGGCATTGAATACGTTGGCCACGTTGCGCTTTGACGCGCCGATCGCGCGCAGGATGCCAATCTCCTTTTTGCGCTCCAGTACGCTGATGTAGGTGATGATGCCGATCATGATGGAGCTCACGACCAGGCTGATGCTCACGAATGCGATGAGCACCAAGCTGATGGTGTTCACGATGTCGGTCACCGAACCCATGATGATACCCATGTAGTCGGTGTACGAGATTGCCTGTTCATCGTGGCCGGCAGCTTTGACCTGCTTGTTGTACGCATCGATGTGATCGAGCACGCGCTCCTTGGCCTCAAAGTCGCGCGGGAAAATCTTAACCGAGATGGGGTCTGCCTCATCCGCATAGCCCAGCGTGGTCAGATTGTTATCGTAGGTGAGCTTCGACGCCTTGGCATAGCTCATCATGAGCGAACTCAGGTCCTCGGCGTCCATGTTGAAGTGGATAGCATGAGCAAAGGCACTCGCATCCACGTGCATGGCGCTCGCCAGGTTGGCAAAACTCGAAGACATCTGCGTCGCCATCTGGTCCATGAGCCCTGCCGCGCCCGCCTTGAGCTGGGACGATACCGTCGACGCTATCTGCTCGCTGATTGCCTTCATCACCTGATCCATAGCCTGCTGCAGATACGGAGCCAGTTGCTTTTGCACATAGTCGGTCATCGCCTGCCGCAGGCGCTCGGCCAGGGCATCGCCGCCGAGCGCTTTGAGCTGGGCCAGGATTTGCTGAGCTGCCGTATCGTTCTCAAGATACGTCGAGAACGCGGCGGCAAGCTTTGACGCGTCCTTAAGATCATCGGGTGTCAGCTCCTTAAACTGATCAGACCGCAAAAAGCCCTCAAACAGCTGGTTGGCTAGTGTTCCCACCTGCTTCATTTGCTCGGGCGCAAGTTCCAGACCGTCAAAGATACCCGAGAAATCGGGGGCCGGCGCTTTGGCCATGATGTCACTAAAGTCGATGTCCTTACCAACGCCCGAAAGGTCAATGTTCAGCCCGGACAAATCGATACCAGAAAGGTCGACACCGCCCGCCGCGCCCGAGAGCGCAGATGCATCGAACGAGAACGCGCTCTTCAGCGCCGCCTCGTCCACACTGAACATACTGCCCAGATCCACGCCTTGCTTGGCCTCACCTTGCAACTCGTCAAAGGTTTTGCCCGTAAAGACATCCGTCTCGGGGTGGGCAAGCTGCTCCTGCACGATCTGCGAATCGGCGGCGCGCTTCATAAGCTGGCATGTCAGCGCATGCGTATAGGCAATGCCCGGGGATAATGCGCTCGCGTTGGCCGTCTCGTTGGGTCGCACCACGCCCACAATGCGCACGTCAATGCCGTCGGCAACCTTGGCCGCCATAAAGTCGGCATCGCCAGACATGTCAGTCCACATGCCGGTCTCTTCATTTTTGCGATAGGCATCTGCCGGCGACAGCACCTTAAACGTCGTGGACAGCGCATCGTCGTAGGTAAAGTCGGTGCCGCTCTTGGGCGTCTCGACCCTGCCGTCAGCCGTCATGGCGCTGTTAACCAGGCCGTTGAGCTCATCGATATCCAGCGCGCCGATGCTGTAGAGCGTGTAGTCGCCCACTGTGCCGCGGCTCGAAAGCACCATCACAGCCTCGTTGGCGGACGTAGGCCAATGGCCGGCAACGACATCGTACTGGCTATCGAGCAGACTCTGGTCGTCAATCATTTCGTTAAAGACCGAGGTCCCCATGGACTCCATGCTCACCGTTGCCGCCGAGCTCGCGCCTCCGCTCATGGCCTCGGTCATAGCGTTGGGGACAAGCCGGACGGGCTTCTCGTCGCCCTCGTTCAAACGATAGACAACCGGCGTCACACCGTAACCATACTGGATAGCGTTGACCTCTTTGTCGATACCGTTGCCGCCGTCGTCAAGCCATGTCTTAAAGCTCGTCATATCGTTAGATTTAACGCTTGCGAACATATCCTTTACGGCCGTGACCACGGGAATCGTATCGGTTCCCTTAGCCTTGCCGCCGGTGGCGCCGTCAGACGAGCCCTCGCCCTTGGACGCCTCCTCATCCGCAGTCCCATTCCCGCCCATCATGGATGACAGGTCATAATCTTGTTTGGAAATCGTAAGCGGGTAGCTCGAGAGCGTGTCCTCCTCGACCTTTTTGATGTAGCCGTTTACGCCGTTGGACAGCGCCAGAATCGCTGCGATGCCAATAATGCCAATCGAACCCGCAAAGGCAGTCATGGCCGTACGGCCCTTCTTGGTCATGAGGTTTCGGGCAGAAAGCCCCAGCGCCGTCACAAAGCTCATCGAGGTTTTGCGCGTGGGCTTGGCCTCGCGACGCGCGGCCTCGGTAGCATCAAAGGGATCTGAATCGTCGGTGATCTTGCCGTCCGCCAGGGTGACGATGCGTGTGGCGTACCTGTATGCCAACTCGGGATTGTGCGTGACCATGATGACCAAACGATCGCGCGCAACATCCTTGAGCAAATCCATGACCTGTACGGATGTCGTTGAGTCCAAGGCGCCGGTCGGCTCGTCAGCCAGCACAATCTCGGGATCGTTGATTAAGGCGCGGGCGATGGCGACGCGCTGCATCTGCCCGCCCGAAAGCTGGCTCGGGCGCTTGTCAACGTGCTCGCCCAGGCCAACTGCCTCGAGCGCCTTGCGCGCACGCTGGCGGCGCTCGGCACGCCCCACGCCCGTGAGCGTAAGCGCCAGCTCCACGTTTTCCAAAATGGTCTGATGCGGAATGAGGTTATAGCTCTGGAACACAAAGCCGATGCGATTGTTACGATAGGCGTCCCAATCGCGGTCGCTGAAGTCCTTGGTCGAGATGCCATCGATCAGCAGGTCGCCGGAATCGAAATGGTCGAGTCCACCAATGACGTTGAGCATCGTAGTTTTACCCGAACCCGAGGGACCCAGGATGGCTACAAACTCGTTATCGCGAAAAGACAGGCTTACGCTGTCGAGCGCTACCTGCGTAAACGACTGCGTAACGTACCTTTTGCAAATATCTCTGAGATCCAGCATGGACGGCAACCTCTCCCCCGCCGTTCGCATCCAACGCGTTTGACCTACTCTATCAGCTTTTTTGTCGGTACCAGCAAGGAATGTAACGAACAGAAAACGGGACGGCGCGCCGCATGGCGCACCATCCCGCACATAGCATCGAAGGTGTGACAAAGGGACAGCCCCTTTGTCACACCTTTGTCACATTCGGACTTACTGCTCGCTCTTAGCAAGCGCCTGATCGATCAGCTTGTTGAGCGCCTCTCGCTGCTCGGCGGAGTTGATGCCGCCCATGATTGGCTCTCCCACGATGTTGCCGTTCTGGTCGATCACGTAGGTGGTCGGGAACGAGTACAAGTTGGAGGTGAACTTGCCGGCCTCGCTATCCGACTTGAACCAGATGTTCTTGTACGTCACGCCCTTCTTGGAAAGTACGTCCTTGGCGTCTGCCACCTCGTCTTTGTTGCCATCGAGCGTAAAGGAATTAACGCCCACGACCTGGCCGCCCTTCTCGGCAAGCTCCTTGTTGAGCTTCTCCAGATCGCCCAGCTCTCCCACGCACGGCTTGCAGGTGGTAAACCAGAAGTTCATGACGGTGACCTTGTTCTTGGAGAACAGCTCGTCGCTGTTTACATCGTTGCCGTCCAGATCCTTGCCCTTAAAGCTGGGGAACTTCGTCTCCCCGCTCTCGTCGTTGGTCATGCCTGCGGTCGAGGCATCGACGCTCTCCCCCTCGCCGGGCGTGCTGCCGCATCCGGGAAACTCCTTCTCCAGCGCCATGAGCTTATCCTCGATCTCCTTGATCTGCTGTGCACCGGCCTTGAGTGTCTTAAGCTCATCCGCCGTGAACTCATCCTTGGCGCCGTCGATGGTCTTGAGCAGGAAATCGCCGTAATTGCTGCCGTCCTCAATCATTGCCGAGTCTTTATTTGCCGCATTGAATACCTTTTCCCATAGGGCGTTATCGCTCGCAAAGATCTCGTTTTCCTTTTGCAGCAGCTGCTGGTACAGCTCGGCCGCCTCCTCGGCGCTCGACGGCTTTTGTGCCACAAGCTCGGCAATCTGCGCATCGCCGCTCGTGGCATCCTTCGCGTCGCCCTTGGGGGCAGAGCACGCCGCGAGAGTCAGCGCCAGCACGGGCAGCATCAACAGGGCCGCAATTTTCGACAGTTTCATGGTTCCTCCGTTGTATCGAAGCTTAATAGGTACCTATTTGTTTTCGCAGTCCTGCGCGGACTGCGCGGTCTTGTCGCCCGTCACGCCCAGCCCGTAGCGAAAGCTAATGGCATCGACGGGGCACGCACCCACGCATTTGCCGCAACGAATGCACTCGGCATGGTCGGGCGTACGCGTAACATCCACGTCCATCAGACACACCTTGGCGCACTTGCCGCACGAAACGCATTTGCACTGGTCAACCTGAATCCCCAACAACGACACCTTGTTCATGAGCGCATAAAACGCACCGAGGGGGCAGATCCATTTGCAGAAGGGGCGGTAGAACAACACGCTCAGCACCGCAACCGCAATGAGAATCGCGAGCTTCCAGGTAAAGAGCTTTCCCAGCGCGGAGCGGATTCCCGTATTCATGATGGACAGCGGAATCGCACCCTCGAGCGCGCCCTGCGGACAGATGTACTTACAAAAGAACGGGTCGCCCATGCCCACGTCGTTAACCACCAAGACGGGCAGCAGCACCACGGCAAGCAGCAGCACGACGTACTTGATGTACGTGAGCGGCTTGAGCTTTTTCGTGGAGAACTTTTTGCCGGGAATCTTGTGTAGAAGTTCCTGCAGCCATCCAAACGGGCACAGAAAGCCGCATACAAAACGCCCCAACAGTACGCCGAGCAAAATGAGCGTACCGGTAACATAGTAAGAAAAGTTGAACTTGGATGAACCTACCACCGACTGGAACGACCCGATGGGGCACGCACCCGATGCCGCGGGGCACGAATAGCAATTAAGCCCAGGTACGCAGACTGTTTTTCCCGCGCCCTGATAGATGCCGCCTTTGGCAAAGTTTGGCAGGTGAATATTGGTGACCAGCGTCGCCGCCGCCTGAATGAATCCGCGAAATCGGGCCAAAACATGCGACGCAGTGTTTTCTCTTTTATCCAATTCCGATACACTCCAAGCACAGCCTAATCGCTTTGGCCAGCACGGCATCCGCCTCGCCACGCATAAC
>UQXP01000003.1 GCA_900545055.1 uncultured Collinsella sp. | reverse complement strand
TTCAACATCCCCATCCTGGTGCGCGTGATCCAGCAGGCGCTCGAGGACGTGCCGCAGGCCCAGCGCGATGCGTGCCTGGCCATGGGCCTCACCCGCTGGGAGGCCACGCTGCACATCTTGATTCCCGAGGCCATGCCCGCCATCGTGACCGGCATCGTGCTTTCGGCCGGCCGCGTGTTTGGCGAGGCCGCGGCGCTGCTCTTTACCTCGGGCATGAGCTCGCCGGTTCGCCTGAACTTCTTGAGCTTTAACCTGTCGAGCCCCACCTGCGCCTGGAACGTGTTCCGTCCCGGCGAGTCGCTCGCCGTGCATATTTACAAGATTTACGGCGAGGGCAGCCCCGAGGCCCAGCAGGTCGTCTGGGGCACCGCTGCACTGCTGATGATTTGCGTGCTGCTGTTTAACGTAATCGCCCGCATTGTGGGCAAGCAACTGGCAAGGAAGATGACGGCCGAATGAGCGAGATGAATGTAACGCCCGCAACCGAAGCGGCATCGTCCGACACCCAGGACTTCTTGTCGAGCGTGGGGGAGAGCGAGAAGCGCGTGCGCGTGAGCGGCAAGGCCGTGAGCGACGAGGTCGTGCTCTCCACCAAGGACGTCAACGTGTACTATGGCGACCACCATGCCCTGCACGACACGTCGCTCGACTTTCACAAGGGCGAGATCACGGCGCTCATCGGGCCTTCGGGCTGTGGTAAGTCGACCTTCTTGCGTAGCCTCAACCTTATGAATCGCGAGATTCGCGGCTGCCGCGTGGAGGGCGAGATCAACTATCGCGGGCGCAACGTGAACACCAAGACCGAGAACACCTACGAGTTGCGTCGCTCCATTGGCATGGTGTTCCAGCAGCCCAACCCGTTTCGCAAGTCCATTCGCGACAACATCACGTTTGCGCCTAGGCGCCACGGCATCACCGACCGCGACGAACTCGACCGCATGGTCGAGGAGAGCCTGCGCGGCGCGGCGCTGTGGGACGAGGTCAAGGACAAGCTCGACAAGAGCGCCTATGCGCTTTCGGGCGGTCAGCAGCAGCGCCTGTGCATCGCGCGCACGCTGGCGCTCAACCCCGACGTGATCTTGTTCGACGAGCCCTGCTCGGCGCTCGACCCCATCTCGACGCTGGCGATCGAGGACCTGATGTCATCGATCGTTGCCGACCGCGCCATCGTCATCGTGACGCACAACATGGAGCAGGCGTCGCGTGTGTCCAACCGCACGGCGTTCTTCTACATGGGCGATATGGTCGAGTACGACGAGACTGACGAGATTTTCCAACGGCCCAAGGATAAGCGGCTGAATGATTACCTCACCGGCATGTTCTCCTAGTCCGGGACATGCTTGAGGCCCGCGGCGGCCACGGTTGCCACGGGACTGATTGGAGAGGCGGGTCATCTCTTTTGGGAGATGGCCCGCCTTTTTGTGTCGTGTGCGGCCCGCCTTTTCGCTGCTATTATGGACAACGTTGAATTTCTACGAAGGAGCAGGGCATATGGCGATTCTTTTGGGATGCGATTCCGTCAGCCTAGAGTTTCCCACCAAGCATATTTTCGATAGCGTGACGCTCGGCGTGGGCGAGGGCGACCGTATTGGTATTGTCGGTAAAAACGGCGACGGCAAGTCGACGCTGCTGAGCGTGCTCGCCGGCACGCTGGAGCCCGACGACGGCCGCGTGACGCATCGTCGCGGCACCACGATCGGTCTGCTCGGCCAAAAGGACCAGCTGGCCGATACTGATACCGTGCATCATGCCGTTGTGGGTGACACGCCCGAGTATGAGTGGGCGTCGAGCCCCCGTACGCGCCAGATTCTGGCCGGCCTTATTAGCGATGTGCCCTGGGAGGGCACGGTGGGCGAGCTTTCGGGTGGCCAGCGCCGCCGCGTGGACCTCGCGCGCCTGTTGATCGGCGACTACGACGTGCTCATGCTCGACGAGCCCACCAACCACCTGGACATGCGCACCATCAACTGGCTCGCGCGTCACTTAAAGGCCCGCTGGCAGCGCGGCCAGGGCGCCATGCTCGTGGTCACGCACGACCGCTGGTTCTTGGACGAGGTCTGTACCAGTATGTGGGAGGTCCACGACGGCCAGGTCGATCCCTTCGAGGGCGGTTACTCCGCATATATCCTGCAGCGCGTGGAGCGCGACCGCATGGCCGCGGTTACCGAGGAGCGCCGTCGCAACATGGCGCGCAAGGAGCTCGCGTGGCTGAGCCGCGGTGCCCAGGCGCGCTCCACCAAGCCCAAGTTTCGCGTGGATGCCGCTCGCGAGCTGATCGCCGACGTGCCGCCCGTGCGCGACGAGCTGGAGCTCAAGCGCCTCGCCGTGAGTCGCCTGGGCAAGCAGGTCATCGACGTGGTCGACGTGGATGCCGGCTATGCGGATACCGATGGTGCGCCCAAGCAGGTGCTCTCCGACGTGACCTGGCTCATCGGTGCGGGCGACCGCTATGGTCTTTTGGGTGAGAATGGCGCTGGCAAGTCGACGCTGCTCGATGTGATCCAGGGTAAAATTGCGCCCACGCGCGGCCGCGTGAAGATTGGCCAGACGGTACGCTTTGGCGTGCTGTCGCAGCAGCTCGAGGAGCTCGAGCCCTACATGGGCGACACGATCCGCGAGGTGCTCAGCAACTATAAGAAGTACTACGTCATCGACGGCAAGGAGACTTCGCCCGAGAAGCTCTGCGAGCGTCTGGGCTTTACGACGCAGCAGCTCTGGAGTCGCATCGGCGATCTTTCGGGCGGCCAGCGCCGTCGCCTGTCGCTGCTACTGACAATCCTGGACGAGCCTAATGTGCTCATCCTGGACGAGCCCGGCAACGACCTGGATACCGACATGCTCGCGATTGTCGAGGATCTGCTGGACGGTTGGCCCGGCACGCTGATCCTGGTGACGCACGACCGCTTCTTGATGGAGCGCGTGACCGACCAGCAGTGGGCGCTGCTCGACGGCCACCTGACGCATATGCCCGGCGGCGTGGACCAGTACCTGCGCCTGTGCAACGCCACCGCCGAGGGCGAGCCCGTGGGTGCGCCGAGCGCCAAGACCGGCACGTTCGACACCGGTGCCGCGGCAGCTGCGGCCGAAAAGCCCAAGTCGAGCGGTCAGCCCAACGGCCTGTCCAACGCCGAGCGCCAGAAGCTCCGCCGCGAGGTGAGCTCGCTCGAGCGCAAGATGGAAACGCAGCGCGCCCGCGTGGAGGAGGCCGAGGCCGCGATGGCCCAAGTCGATCCCACCAACTACACGGCGCTCGGCGAGCAGCAGGCAAAGATCGACGAGGCTCACGCTGCCATGGACGAGCTAGAGATGGCGTGGCTCGAGGCAAGCGAAAAGCTCGAGGGCGAGGAGTAGGCGAGAATGATCAAAGCCGCGTTTTTCGATATCGACGGTACGCTGCTGAGCTTTAAGACCCACCGGATTCCGGCGTCGGCGCAGCAGGTGCTCGACAGCTTTCACGAGCAGGGGATCGCGTGCGTGATTGCTACGGGTCGCCCGACCTACCAGATGCCGGGCTGGCTGTTCGACCTGGGCTGGGATGCGTACATTACGCTCTCGGGTCAGCACTGTTTTGATGCCGAGGGCGTTTATCGCAGCTGCCCGATCGATTCGGACGACGTCGCGGTGATTGTGGACCAGGTGGCGCAGGGGCGCTATGACTCGCTGTGCATGCAGGGCGAGAACTCGTTTGTGAACCGCCTGTCCGAGCGCGTGGTGACGGCTGGCAGCAACGCGGGAATCGTCTACCACGAGGAGCCGTTTGAGCACGCCTTTGACGCACCGGTCTACCAGTTCTGCGCCTTTGTGGACCCGGCCGACGAACATATCGTGACCGACGCCGTGTCGCATTCGCTCACCACGCGCTGGTGCGACCTGTTCTGCGACATTATTCCCGCTAACGGCGGCAAGGACCTGGGCGTGGCGGCGACGCTCGAGCGGCTTGGTATCGACGCGAGCGAGGCGATTGCCTTTGGTGACGGCGAGAACGACCTGTCGATGTTTGCCGCCGTGGGCACGAGCGTGGCCATGGGCAACGCACAGGACACGGTGAAAGCTGCGGCGACCTATGTGACGACCGCCGTGGACGACGACGGCATCTACAACGCCGCGAAGCACTTTGGGCTGCTATAGCTGCGGCTCGGCACTTGGGGACGTTCCTTTTCTGCCGGCAGCTGGGGACACTCCTTGCGGGGCGTCCCCATTTTGTTTCATCCCGCACGTTTTGTGAAACACGGCTAACTTTTAGGCAAAGTAGTAAGACATGGGCAACTTTTGCGGTAAAGTAAGCCGTGGAAAGTATCCAACGGCTAACTAGCAATCATCGCGAAAGGCGGCCCATGGCCCTACGTGAATCCGGAGAAGACTATCTCGAATCGATCTACGTTCTGTCGGAACGTCAGAGCATCGTGCGCTCGATTGACGTTGCGGAGTACCTCGGCGTAACCAAGGCGAGCGTTTCCAAGGCCATGGCGACGTTGGAAAGCAACGGCTATGTCGAAATGGGCAAGCGCGACGTTCATCTGACGGAGCGTGGTCTGGAGGTCGCTCGCCAAATGTGGGAGCGTCACTGCTTTTTCGTGGGGCTGCTAGAGGATGCGGGTGTTTCGGCTGAGGTCGCGTCGCAAGAGGGCTGCCACATGGAGCACTGCCTGAGCGAGGAAAGCTTTGAGAAGCTGAGATCGATGTTGGGACGGGACAGCGATCGGGACCAGTAGCCCCATCAACTAACTCCAACTCAGACAAGGAACCCCGCCAGCAAGCGATGCCCAAGAACCGCCAGCAACGTCACCGCAGGCCGGGACCGGGCTTGGTTTTGAAAACACTCCGCAGCGCGAGGCCCGCCTTTCCGCTGCTCCGCAGGAGCAGGAAAGACGGGCCTCATGCGCGAGGACGTTTTCAAAACCAAACCCGGTCCCGGCCGGACAGCCCACGAACGCTACAGGTTCTTGACACCCATCGCGCGCATGGCGTTCAGGATGGCGATGATCGCCACGCCTACGTCGCCGAACACGGCAAGCCACATGTTGGCGATGCCCAGTGCCGCAAGCACCAGGATCAGCAACTTAATGCCCAGCGCAAAGATGATGTTCTGCCAGACAATCGCCATGGTCTTGCGTGCCACGCGGATCGCGCGGGAAATGTTGGACGGCTTGTCATCCATGAGCACGACGTCCGCCGCCTCAATTGCGGCGTCCGAGCCCATAGCGCCCATGGCGATGCCAACGTCTGCGCGGGTAAGCACGGGTGCGTCGTTGATACCGTCGCCGACAAAGGCGAGCTTGCCCTTGCCGCTTTCGGCCGCGAGCAACGCCTCAACACGCTCGACCTTATCGCCCGGCAGCAGCTGCGCGTGGAACTCGTCGAGACTGAGTTGCTTGGCCACAGACGCCGCAACCTCCTCGCGGTCGCCCGTGAGCATGACGGTGCGCTTGACGCCGGCGGCGTGCAGGTCGCTGATCGTCTGCTCGGCATCGGCCTTGACGGTGTCGGCAATTACAATGTGGCCGGCATAGATGCCATCAACCAGCACGTGGAGGATGGTGCCGACGACCTCGCAATCGGGCGCTTCGACTCCGGCCGCGGCGAGCATCTTTGCGCTGCCAACGACGACGTGCTTGCCGTCGATGATTGCCGTCACGCCGTGGCCCGCGTCGTTAGCGGAGTCGCTAACGCGCTTGGGGTCGACCTCGCCCTGGTAGGCGACACGCACGGACTGCGCGATGGGGTGATCGGAGAACGACTCCGCAAGGGCTGCGACCTCGAGCAACGACTGCTCGGTATAGCCAGCCTCGGGGTGCACCGCGACCACCGAGAACGTGCCGTTGGTGAGGGTGCCCGTCTTGTCAAAGACGACGGTGTCCACATCGGCGAGCGTCTCGAGGTAGTTGGAGCCCTTGATGAGAACGCCCAGCTTGGAGGCGCCGCCGATGCCGCCAAAGAAGCTCAACGGTACGCTGATTACGAGCGCGCACGGGCAGCTGACGACCAGGAAGGTCAGGCCGCGCAGGATCCAGTCGGACCAGGCGCCGGTGACCAGGCCGCCGCCGAGCGCGAGTACCGCGGCCGCGCCCGTGACGGCGGGCGTGTAGACGCGGGCGAAGCGCGTGATGAAGTTCTCGGTGCGCGCCTTCTTTTCGCTGGCGTTTTCTACGAGCTCCAGGACGCGCGCGACGGTGGACTCGCCAAAGGGCTTGGTGGTGCGCACGTGGATGAGGCCCGTCATGTTGATGCAGCCGCTGATGATATCGTCGCCGGACTTGGCGGGGCGGGGAACTGACTCGCCCGTGAGTGCGGCGGTGTCGAGCTGGGTTTCGCCCTCGACGATGACGCCGTCGATAGGCACGCGCTCGCCGGGCTTGACCACGATGACGGTGCCGACGGCGATGTCATCGGGGAAGACCTGCTCGAGCGTGCCGTCGGGCTGCTCGACGTTAGCGTAGTCGGGCGCGATGTCCATCATGGCACTGATCGACTTGCGGCTCTTGCCCACGGCGTATGCCTGGAACAGCTCGCCGACCTGGTAGAACAGCATGACGGCGGCGCCTTCGGCCATGTGCGGGTCGGTATCGGGGAAGAGCACCATGGCAAACGCGCCGATGGTCGCGACGGCCATGAGGAAGCTCTCGTCGAACGCCTTGCCGCGGCGGATGTTGTTGTATGCCTTTTGGAGCACGTCGTAGCCGGCAATCAAAAAAGGCACGAGGAACAGTGCGAAGCTGGCGTAGATGTCGCCCGGGGTGCCGAATGCGGCAGTGAGGGTGCCGAGCTCATCGAGGGCGTACACCACGGCAAAAATGCCCAGCGCTACCAGGATGCGGTTGCGCTTATGCTCGAGTGACTCTTTTTTCTTGCGCTTCTTCTTTTTCTTCTTGGGGTCGGCGGTGGCCATGACTCGTATCCTCCCATTTGAATGTATGAACACTCGCTCATATAATTTCGCGAGCAAAGGCCGCGGCAAGCGCGGCCTTGCGGGTTGGCGTAAACCTGGGCTAGAGAATGATCTCGCAGTCCGGCTCGGCGTCGGCGGTGAACTCCACAACGCGGTCGAGGACCTCGTCGAACTCGGCGTCATCGGCCTCGAGCGTCAACTTCTGGGTCATAAAGTTGACCGAAACGGACTTGACGCCATCGAGCTTGGCCAGCTCGTCCTGAAGCTCACGCGCGCAGTTGGCGCAGTCGATCTCGTCGAGCTTGAACTGCTTTTTCATGGTGGGTTCCTTTCCCCGTATTTGCGGCTTGGGTGCAGGCCGCGCTGGTACCGTGGTTGGTCGCTATTCGCAGATGTGGCTCATGCCCTGGTTGAGCATGGTGTAGACGTGGTCGTCGGCGAGCGAGTATAGGATGTTGCGCCCGTCGCGCCGGAATTTAACCAGGTGCGACTGCTTGAGTGTGCGCAGCTGGTGCGACACCGCGGACTGCGAGGTTTCGGTCGCTTCGGCGATGTCTGCCACGCAGAGCTCGCGGCCCATGAGGGCATAGAGGATCTTGATGCGCGTGGTGTCGCTGAAGACCTTGAACAGGTCGGCGAGGTCGTAGAGAAGCTCCTCGTCGGGAAGGTCCTCGGGCGAGCAGGTGGTGGGGATCGCGGGTTCGGTGGCCTCGATGTCGGGTTTCGTTTCATCAACGCGGATGCTCATTGCAATATCCTTTCATATGAACATGCGCTCATATAACTTGCTTCCGATTATATGAGTGTATGTTCATATGTCAATGACGTTCAGGTAATTCGTTGCACAAAATGATGGGGAATAGTGGACGAGATCCCGGACTGAGCGGTTTTGATAGCCGATGCCGGGGTGGGTGCCCCTGAGCCGTGCAAAAATTGGAGTATTCTGCAACGATAGGGGGTCCGTTAATTTATTGCAGGCCATATAATGCAGTTCAAGAGTTATCTTAGGGTGTTAATCCGATGAGTTCTTCCTCAAATGTTGCCTAACGCTCTCACGCAAGAGTGATTTCGCTTCACATTTGGATCCACTCGAGGGTGATAGACACCCGGCTCTGCTGAATACTCGCAATTTTGCACGTCGCTAAGGTGCCCACCTTGTTAGCCGGTCTAGCTTCCGGCCCCGAAGATCCTGCCCTCGGGCGCGAGGCTGCTTGTTTGGGCAAATGATGGGCTGTCGGATTCGACTGTCTGCATGTCATCGATTGCCGGAACTTCATTAATTGTCGGGTCATCCAGCGTGATGCCTTCGAGTGTTGCTTTTTCGAGGTCGATTCGTTGACGATCTTCGGAATCCTGGCGAAGCTGCTTCTGAATTCGCTTTTTCTCTTCTATAAACCTTCTGAGCACAAACTGTCTCAGGTCCTCTTGCATGATTTGAAAGTCTTTTGGCAGACGCGAGGGGCGTATGCCCTCTTTTCGTTGGATCGCCTCCATGACCCTAACGAAAGCGCTGGCATGCATAAAGGAATAACGACTGACGGTGATGATTCCGTATCCCATGGACGCAAGCGCATTCTTGCGTTCCTCATCGATGGCGCGGTCTTCTTCCGCGTCATGATAAAAACCGTTGTATTTAATGTCTGTGCGAGATTTCTTTAGATACGCATCCATAAAGAACTTTTTGCGTCTCGTGAGATTCTTCGCGGCAGCGGTGACCTGCACCTCGTAATCGGTCTCAACCCCCTTAATACCAAGCCCTCCTTCGCTTTTGGGCAGCGTTAGCATCATGACAAAGGCCGTTTCCATAGGAGACCGGCATCCGTCGCGCACACATTGGATCGCCTTTCGGGCAAGGGCCAGACCGTCGCATCTGGTAATGGAATTAAAGAACTGCTTTAGCCTCTCGGTCGAGGTAAGTGGGAAACGCTCGGTATAAGAGGTAGAAGAACCGTTTCCAAGGGAATAAGCGCTGCACAGCTCAAAGTAGTACTCCACTAGTTCGCGAAAAGGGAGATAGGTGGCGGCCTGAAGTGCGCAAAGCTCAACGCCAACAACGAAGATGCCATCTTTGAGCTCGATGAAGCGTGAGCTCGAGAATCGTTTTGAAGACATGTGGCATTGACAGTTCATTGCATAGCGCGCATTCCTTCGATCAAACACCATCACCTCGAGGGAATCAATTGCGTCGAGGGAAACATCATGTTTGGCGAGCCATTCTGCGGCTGCGTCGAGGAGTGCTCCGCTGGGGCATGATCCGTAAATTGTGGCAGGACTACAGGGCTCGGTGTCTTTCGCAGACACCGAATGCGCGGTCTGGTAGACAGCTTTCGCCGTGGTATGTGACAATACGATACTCATGGTATATATCGTGTCAGCTAATGCCGTGTTGATGGCGCTGAGTGGAAAAGTCGTTTTAGAGGTCTAACCAAATGCTGTCCAAAAGCTTGACGCAATTATGGGTTGGCATGCCCTAAATAAAAGTTTTCGCAGCTTAGCTATAGCATATAAATACTCAATTGCTGCACATTTGATATCGATGTATTACCATCCGACAACGAATTGCGTGTTGGGAATTGGTCGAAATCGTTCAAAATGAGGGTTCAGAATTTGTGATGGCAGATCTATCTGTGGAACGTAGGGCGGCCCCGCTGCGGGGTTTCCCGCTGCGAGGCCGCTCGTGATCTACGCCGGAGTTTGTCGTAGACGTTTCTACTTGGCAAACAGGTTCTTGAGGTTGAACTCGGCTTGGACGGTGCGGAGCATGAGGTCGGTGTCGTCGAGGCCCAGGTGCTGCTCGTTGGCGTCGGCGGCGAGGGTGCCGCGGCGGCGGGCCCAGTTCTCGAGCGCGGCGGGCGCGGATTCGCGGGGGAGCGAGCGGACGTCGGCATCCAAGCTGCGGCAGATCTGGCGCGAGTCGATGACGATGATCTTGCCGGCGCGGCGTGCCTCGGCGTAACCGTCCAGGTGGATCTTGAACCAACTGTCTTCGAACGCGGCGTTATGCGCCATGTACGGGTACTTCTTCATAAGCTTGAGCAGCTGCTTCTGCAGTTCCTTGTTCTCGCGGAACGGCTTTTTGCCGTCGATGTCGTCCCAGGTGATGTGGTGGATATTCGACAACGGCACATCCTCGCCGCGGTAGATGTCGGGCAGGCCGCAGTAGTGTGCCTCGGCGTCGTGCGGGACGGCGTCGCTGGTGAGCTCCATGATCTCCCAGCCCACGTTGATGATGTAGCCGCGCTCGGGTGCACGGCCGGTGGTCTCGATGTCGATACCGAGCACGGTGCCCTGGATGGGCTTGCGGGCGTAGGCCACGCCGAGCGCGTCGCGGTCGCCGCGGATCTCGCGCATGACCGACGCGGCGGTGCGCTTTTGCATCTTACCGATGGCCGCGCAGGTGTCGGCATCGGACAGGCCGCGCGAAAGCGTCGCGGGCGTCACGTTGCGCAGGCGTGCCTCGCCAATCTGGTCGCACAGGTCGCGGTTGCGGTCAGCCAGGTCGCGCACGGTGGCAAAGTCGAAGCCGGGGTCGCCCTCGGCGGTAAAGTACTCGGTTTCGAGCACCTTGAGGGCCTCCTCGCCCTTCTGGCGCTCGGACTCCATGGCGCCGTGGTCGCCGTAGATAAACATGGGGATAAACGGCTGGCGCTCGTATTCGAGTGCTTGCGATACGTTCATATGCTACTCCTTGGACGGGCCGCGTTGTGCGGCTCGAGGTTACTGAGTTATGGCGAGATGATAGTTTACCATGGGCAACTATTGGCACCGCGCCCGGGACAACTACAATACCCTAGTTGACCGCTAGGACTTTTACAATGCTGCCGAAAGACACGAAAGGTTCCATCCGTCATGGATTTACTGATTGATATTCTGCTCGACGCCGGCAAGGACACGCTGTCGCTGGTGCCGTTTTTGTTGGTGACGTATCTTGCTCTCGAGACACTTGAGCACGTTGCGGGCGACCGCGTCAACGGCGCTATCAAGCGCGCCGGCGCTGCGGGTCCCGTGGTTGGCTCGCTGCTGGGCATGGTGCCGCAGTGCGGATTTTCGGCCATGGCAGCAACGCTGTACGCCGGCCGTGTCGTGACCTTGGGCACGTTGGTGGCGGTGTTCCTTTCGACCTCCGACGAGATGCTGCCGCTGCTACTTGCCGAGCAGGTTCCCGTGCAGACTATGGCGATGCTTTTGGCTTCGAAAGCGCTGATCGCACTGGTCACGGGTTTTATCGTGGACGCTGCCATTCGCGGCCTGCGCCGTAACGCCCGCGCGCACGCGGCGATTCGCCGTACCGTGCTGGGAACCGCGACCAACTCGGCCCACGTGAACTGCGCGCACGACGACCACAGCGGTGGTGACATCATCGACGAGGTGGCCGAGGCAGGCGTGAGCGCCGACCACATCCACGAGCTGTGCGAGCGCGACCATTGCGGTTGTGATGAAGACGAGGACGAGCACGAACACGGACATGGACACGATCACGGTCATGGGGGCGAGCATGAACACCATGATGGCCACGGTCACTCCCACTCTCACGAGGGCGCGCCCCTCCTGTCGATTATTCGCAGCGCCATCTCGCACACCGTGCAGGTATCGGTATTCATTTTTCTGGTGACGCTGATTCTGGTCGCCGTGCTCGAGACCTTCGGCGAGTCCGCGATCGAGCAGTTCCTGCGTGGCAACGAGACGCTCGCCGTCCTGGGTTCGGCGCTTGTCGGCCTGATCCCCAACTGCTCGGCGAGCGTGGTCATTACGCAGCTGTACCTGGAGGGCGCGCTACAGCTGGCACCGATGCTCGCCGGCACGCTTATCTCCGCCGGCGTGGGCTACCTGGTGTTGTTCCGCACCAACCGCAGTGCCCGCGAGAACGTCATGTTCCTGGTCATGATGTACGTCATCGGCGCCGGTTGGGGACTCGTTCTTTCCGCCTTTGGTCTCTAAGCCCAAAAATCTACCTTGTTTAGCGTAACAGCTCGGTGAGGTTGCGTTTAAAGCGGGCGCGGTCTTCGCTGGTAAATGCCGCCGGACCGCGAGTGCGACCGCCGGCGCGGCGCACCTTCTTTTCCTCGTGGCGAATAAACAGTTGCATGTCGATGGTCGCTTTGTCGTAGACGCGCCCGCGCACACCGATGGCGGCGGCATCGCGCCCGAGCACCATGCTCGCCAAGCCAATGTCCTGCGTCACGACTACGTCGCCCGCCTGCAGGCGTTCGACAATGGCGAAGTCGGCGCTGTCGGCGCCCACGCTCACATCGAGCGTCGTGACCCAAAAGCCGCGTCGCGCGTGCTCGTCATCGCGCGGGTCGTCGCGGCGAATGTGCCGTTCCAGGTTTTGCGTGCTGTTGCCGGCGATAACAACGGCGACGCCCGCCCGCCGCGCGCAGTCAATCGACTCGCGCGTGACCGGGCAGGCGTCGGCATCAATAAAGAGCGTTCGCAGCATCTAGTGCACCAGTTTGCCAAATTGAATAGCGCGAACAATCAGCGTTACGCCAAACACCAGCAGTGCGGCGCCGCTAAAGATGACGAGCATCTTGGCCGACCACAGCGGATAGATAAACACGAACATGCCGGCGATGATGGAGAGCGCGCCGCTCAGGATGGCGAGGGCACGGTTGGACGAAAGCTCGGACTCCAGAATGGACATGACACCTTCGACGATCCAGCCAAAGCCGGCCACGATAACCACCATCGTGGTGAGCGTCGCGGTCGAGAAGGCCTGGTTGCGCAGGATTATGACGCCGCCCAAGATAATGAGTAGGTTGGAGATGATGCTCGTCACGCGCCAGCCGGTGGGCAGCAGCGGCTCGAAAACAGCGGTAAACAGCCTGATCGCGGCCGTGATCACAAAGTAGAAGCCCAAGACGGTCGTTAGGAAGACGAGGGACTTGGCGGGCGCAAACAGCAGTGCGATGCCGGCGACGAGCGCCAAGACGCCCGTGATGGCGTAAATCCAGCGCACGGCCTTGACGGCCTTGCCTGCCATGCTTTTCTCGTCAAATCCAAACTGGCTCGATTTTTGGTCATCGTTCTTAAAGATGCCCATAATGCCTCCTTTCCGTGCGGCGTAAGCCTTGATTGTTACAACCAGTATCGCCTAAAGGCGCTGGCGTATGGGTCGGGGAGGGCGAAACGTAACCCAAAGGTCCCGAATTGTTTCCGTTGTTCCCCACGTCTCGATTTTCTATTCAACAGGTGTAGAACATTGCAGCCCTGTTCGTTATTGCCTACGTTTTGGGTTAGATTCTCCTAAGGACAATTGGCTTGTATTGGGGGTCCCTATGAACGAAGCAGTTCCCGAGGCACCGTCGAGTGTCGAATCGATGGCAAAACAGGGTTGCGAAAAGCTCGGCTTGGACGCGTTTGATGCGCTGGTTCGTCGCGCCCGCACGTGCCGTCGCTTTGACGAGTCCATGCGCGTGCCGCGTGAGTTTTTGCTCGAGCTGGCGGAACTGGCTCACCTAGCTCCCTGTGGTGCCAATGCTCAACGTCTTCGTTTTCATGTGGTGAGCGGTGCCGAGGACTGCGCGCGCGTGTTTGACGAGCTTGCATGGGCCGGCGCGCTTAAGGATTGGCCGGGTCCTGCCGAGGGCGAGCGCCCGACCGGCTACATCGCGATTCTGGCCGAGCGCGCCGTTCCGGGCAAGCCTGCCGCTCCCATTACCGAGGTCGACACGGGCATTGCCGCGCAGACGATGATGCTCGCCGCCCGCAGCGCCATGCCCGAGGTGGCAGCCTGCATGTTCAAGGCCTTTACGCCCCGCGCGATCGATGCCATGGGGCTCGATAACGACAAGTATGAGCTCAAGCTGATCATGGCGTTTGGCGTTCCGGCCGAGACACAGGTGATTGATGCGATCGATTCCAACCCCGACGGCTCCATCAATTATTGGCGCGACGAGGCGCAGGTGCACCACGTACCCAAGCGTTCGCTCGCCGACGTGCTGGTGTAGTTGAGCGTCATCGCGGCGTGATCAGACGGTAAACCACCACAAAGGTGCCTGTCCCCTTTGTGGTGGTACGAGGGGAGGGTGTGTGGCAGATCTGTATTTGGTGCGGCATGGGCAGACTGAGCTCAATGTGCAGAGCATTTTGCAGGGCTGGCACGATTCGCCGCTTACGGCGCGCGGGCGCGAGCAGGCGCTGACGGCGCGTACGGCGTTTGCGGCGCGTGGCGTGGCCTTTGATCATGTGTATTCCTCGCCGTTGGGCCGGGCGCGGCATACGGCCGAGCTTATCGTTGGCGAGGGCCGTTCCATTGAGCTGGTCGATGACCTGCGTGAGTGGCATTTTGGCTCGCTGGAGGGCACATCAAATCGCGAGATGCCGCCGCAGCCCTGGGGCGATTATCCGGTGGCCTTTGGCGGCGAGTCGGAAGTGCAGCTTCAGTCGCGCATGGTCGCGGCGCTGTCCCGCATCATGGCCAGGCCGCAGCACGACTGCGTGCTGGCGGTTTCCCACGGCTCAGCCTGCCAGGAGTTTCTTGAGTATGTGACTGGCGGGGGAGAGCTACCCGACAACGGTGCCGTGCTTCATTTTGGCTATTGCGACGGGGCGTTTTCGCTCTTGGGTTGGTAACGAACGAAAGGACCCCTATGAATAAAGATCTGTATCTGGTCCGTCATGGACAGACGATATTCAACCTCAAGCGTATCATTCAGGGGTGGAGTGACTCGCCGCTTACGCAGTTGGGTTGCGACCAGGCGGCGCGCGCCGGCATGTTTTTACGTGCGCGCGGCATTGAGCCCGATCATGCATACACCTCCACGCTTCATCGCACCGAGCAGACTATCGCCAACTTGTGGCCGGGCTTGGCGTACGAGCGCCTGGACGGCCTGCGTGAGTGGTTCTTTGGCGACTTTGAGGCCGAGCGCGTGATGCTTATGCCCGAGCGCCCGTGGCGCGACTTCTATCGCCAGTTTGGCGGCGAGGGCCAGATGCAGGTGCGCGAGCGCATGGTGGCGACGCTGACCGAGCTTATGCAGCGTCCGGACCACGAGTGCGTGCTCGCGGTGAGCCACGGCTCGGCTATCAAGGAGTTTTTGGACCACGTGCGGGGCGCGGCGGCCGACGAGCGCGAACGCGTGCCGGGCAACTGCTCGGTGCTGCATTTTGCGTTTGACGATGCGGCCGATACGTTTGAACTGGTCGAAGTCTTTACGCAGGAGGATTACGCGCGCGAGCTGGGGCTTGAACCGCTCGTGGCTACTGCGGGTCCGCAGCGCGGATAACGCGAGCGCGACGGCACGGGTCGCCGGCATACTTCTCGACGCAAAAGGGGCGGAGATGCATGTACCTGCTGCATCTCCGCCCCCTGTTTGTTGAGCTGCCGATTTTTGTGCTGGGCGGTCTGGTCTTGCTAGAACCGCGCGACCTGGTGCGTGAGCAGACCTGTCGGAACTTGCGGCGCGGCGCCGCTGACCTGCGCGGCGGGGAAGAGCACGGCAACGGTAAAGTTGAACGGCTCCTTGCCGGTGTACGTTCCGACGGCACGGGCCTCATCGGCCAGCAGCTGCGACGCCCCGGTCAGAGCGGCGGCGTAGGCGGGGTCGTCGGTCAGTGCCGGCTCCGGTGCTTGGTCGAGCATAGCGCGGATGGCCCCGACGGCGTCCTCGCGCTTGACCTCCCACGCGCGGTGCGTAATGCCCGCGGGGTCGGTGACGGCGTAGAGCGACGCGCCCTCTTTGGCGGCGCCCAGGATGATATCCATGACGGGCGAGGCCTCGTAGGCGAGCGACACGGGGCGCGGCTGCACCTTGAGCTCGGCGATCGCGCGCGCGGCGGCGGCCACGTCGGCGCTGGCATCGCCCTTGCTGCCCGCAAGTACACTCGTCGGGCAGATCGCCACGACACCCGTCACACGTCCCGGCTCGCCCGAGCATTCGTACACGTAATACGCCGCACCCGGGTCCTTGAGCATCAGACCATCGGCAATGGCTCCGCGCAGAGCATCGTTGCCGCTCAGGATGCTGCCCATTGCAGGTAGCGCCTCGAGCACGCGGTCCTGAGCCGGGCGGATGCAGGGAAACGGAAGTGCTTTCATGGGCGGTCCTAACGTGTGAGTCGGTTTGTTCGCGGCTTATTATGCCCCAACTTGGCTGCTCGCGTCCCAGAGCACGTTGTCGGCGAGCGCGATGAGCACGTTCTGACAACGAACGATATCGGCGTGGGGCACATATTCGTTGGGCTTGTGCGCGAGCGCAAGCGACCCGGGACCGTAGCTCATGCAATTGCGGTTGCCCGTCTTGCCGGCAATGACGGCGGTGTCGGTGTAGCCGGTAAAGAAGCCGACGGTCGTGTCTGCGTCCGTCACGTCATCGGCGGCACGCTTGAGCGCTGCTAGAAGGGGAGAGGCCGGATCGCGCTCGATAGCGGGGCGGTCGCCTGTCACGGTATAGCTTCCATGGCAACCGGGGACCGCGGCTTCGGCGCCGGCGATGGCTTGCTCCACCATCCGGACCACGGCCGCGGTGTCGGTCGGCGGGGTCAGGCGCATGTCGACCCAGACCTTGGCATGGTCTGGCACGACATAGGGGCGATATCCGCCCTCGATTTGGCCAAACGTGATGGTCGAAGGCCCCAGCTCATCGTGCGCGGGCAGCGTCACAAACGCGCGACGGAGTGAACACACGGCCTCGGCCATGGCGGCGACGGCATCCGCGCCCTTCCAGGGCTGGCTCGCATGCGCCGTCACGCCAGCCATTTCAATCTCGAACCACGTACGCCCCTTGTGCGCCACCTGGATCTGTCCGTCGGTGGGCTCGGTGTCCAGCACCCATTCACGCGAGCCGACCCAGCCGGCATCGATCGCGGCCTCTGAGCCGCGCATAAAGTCCTCCTCGTCGACCGAGCAAATGAGTGAGAAGCCGCGGCGGGGCAGCTCGCCTTCTGCCGTCACGCGCTCGAGCGTATGGACCAATGCGGCAATGGCGCAGGCCAGGCCACCCTTCATATCGCAGGCACCGCGGCCATAGAGTTTATCGTTGCGCACGATCGCTCCGAGCGGCGGAATGTCCGCGTCCCAGCCATCGCCCAGCGTAACGGTATCCATATGGCAGATATAGACGAGCCGTGGCTCGTCGCTCAGTCCCGGCACGGTGACCATAAGGTTGCGGCGCCCGGGCAGCACCTCGAGCTCCTCAACCTGCACGGCATGGAGCACCGGATGGCTCAGCTGCGCCAACCGTTCCTCAACCAACGCTTTGATATAGCGCTCAATTTCGTCCTCATACGCACCCGGGTCTGAGCTGTCGATCCGCACGAGTCCTTGCGTAAGCCGCCAAGCAAAATCTGTATCAACCATAGGCACCTCACAGATAGTTAGGTCAACATACAGATTGTATGCCAAGAAGCGGCTCGGTGCATTTAATGGAGTGCTCACAAAAACGGGGGCGCCTCTCGTGCGAAAGGCGCCCCCGCGGGCATTCAATGTCAGCGACGGGCGGGCCACATGGGGAACTGCCCGTCAGATCAGCCGGCGCTATTTGATCACGCGCACGCGATACATCGACGGAATCTGCTTGAGCGTCTCGATGGTGCTGCTGTCCAGGTGTTCGTCGGTGTCGAACATGGTGTAGGCGTTCTCGCCGGCGGACTCGTTGGTCATACGCTGCACGTTGGCGTTGTCCTTGGCGAGAATGGCCGTGATCTGGCCGATCATGTTGGGCACGTTGGCGTGCAGGCAGGCGATGCGGCTTGCGGCGCGCGCCTTGCCCATGCTGCAGGCGGGGTAGTTGACGCTATGTGCGATGTTGCCGTTCTCCAGGTAATCCTTGAGCTCGCTGATGGCCATATCGGCGCAGTTGGCCTCGGCCTCGCCAGTGCCGGCGCCCGAGTGCGTGGTGATAAACGTGTTGGGCATCTTGACGGTCTTGGGCGTGGCAAAGTCGCAGCTAAACCAGCTCAGCTTGCCCTCGCGCAGGGCAGCGTCGACGGCGTCCTCGTCAATGATGGTCTCGCGTGCGTAGTTGATGAGCACGGCGTCGGGTGCCAGCAGGTTAATCTGCTCGGTGCTGATCATGCCGATGGTGTCGGCCTTGCTGGGCACGTGTACGGTGAGGTAGTCGCAGCCGCGGCAGAGATCCTCGAGCGTGCCCACACGCTGCACCTCGCGGCTCAGCACCCACGCGTGCTCGACGGAAATGAACGGGTCGTAGCCGTAAACGTCCATGCCTAGGTCGACGCAGGCGTTGGCGACCTTGGAGCCCACGTTGCCCAGGCCGATGACGCCGATGCGCTTGCCCTTGAGCTCGCGGCCCACAAAGGCCTTCTTGGCCTTCTCGGCATCGACCTGAATCTCGGGGTCGTCGGCGTTGTCGCGCACCCAGTTCATCGATTGCACCACGCCGCGGCTCGAGAGCACCAGCATGCCTAGGACGAGCTCCTTGACGGCGTTGCTGTTGGCGCCGGGGGAGTTGAAGACGACGACGCCCTTCTTGGCGTACTCCTCGACGGGGATGTTGTTGACGCCGGCGCCGCAGCGGGCGATGGCGCGGATGCCCTCGGGCAGCTCGTAGCCGTGCAGGTCGGTCGAGCGCATCAGGATCGCGTCGGCCTCCTCGGCGGTGCTCACAAACTCGTAGCCCTCGCCAAACTCGACTTTGCCATCCTTGGTAATGTCGTCGATGGTCTTAATCTTGCGCATGAAAAACTCCTTAGCGGGTTTGTTTAAAACAAGTGGTTTGAAGTGGCTGGTCGGCCCGCGTGCTGCGGGCTAGTTAGATCGCGGGCTCAAACTACGCTGCGCTTCGAAGTCCTTCATGTACGAGGCCAGTGCCTGCACGTCTTCCATGGTTACGGCGTTGTAGACGCTGGCGCGCATGCCGCCCACCAGGCGATGGCCTTTGACGTTTTGAATCTGATGGTCGGCCGCGCCTGCGACAAAGGCGGCGTCGAGGTCGGCATCGCCGGTGCGGAAGGTGACGTTGGCGATGGAGCGGCTGTCCTCCTGCGTGGTGCCGTGGAACAGCTCGCTGTTCTCGAGCAGGTTGTAGAGCAGGTTGGCCTTGGCCCAGTTGCGCTCGGCCATGGCGGCAAGTCCGCCGGTCTCCTCGACCCACCGGAACACCTTGCCGCACACGTAGATGCCAAAGGTGTTGGGCGTGTTGAGCATGGAGCCCTTGGCGGCCTGGGTCTTAAGGTCTATGTACTGCGGCGTCTGCGCAAAGGCGGGGCCGTCGGCGATGAGGTCGTCGCGCACGATAACCACGGTCACGCCCGCGGCGCCGGCGTTTTTCTGCGCGCCGGCGTAGATGAGCCCGTAGCGCTCAACATCGAGCGGCTGCGACAGAAAGCAGCTCGAGACATCTGCGACCAGCGGTACGTCGCCGCAAGCGGGCAGCTCGTGGTACATGGTGCCAAAGATGGTGTTGTTCTGGCAGATGTAGACGTAGTCGAGCCCGTCGCCTGCGGCCTCGGTGGCAATGCGCGCGTTGATGTCGGCCATGTCGGGGATGCGGTCGAAGTTGGTGTCCTCGGAGCTCGCGAGCAGCACGGCCTCACCGTACTTGGCGGCCTCCTTGTACGCCTTATTGGCAAAGTTGCCGGTCACGACGTAGCCGGCGCGGCCGCGGCGCATGAGGTTCATGGGGATGCCCGCAAACTGCAGCGTGGCGCCGCCCTGCAAAAACAGGACGCGGTAGTTGTCGGGGATGCTCAGCAGGCGGCGCAGGGTCGCCTCAGCGTCGTCGATGATCTGCTGGTACATGCTAGATCGATGGCTCATCTCGAGCACGGACATGCCGCAACCGCGGTAGTCCATCATCTCGTCGGCGATCTCGGCGAGCACGCTTGTGGGCAGCGCGGCCGGGCCAGCTGAGAAGTTGTGCACACGTGCCATCTTCTAGTTCCCCTCGTAGTCGTTTGAACGTTCGGGATACTTTAGCACAGTGCAGCGCCAGGCGCGACAGCATCACGGTAAAACTCGAGTGCGCCGCTATGATTTACAGGATGGTTACATGGGGGAGGGGGTGCTTTACTCCTCAGGCAAATCCAAAACTGCAAGCGAAGGCATGAGGCTTTCTAGGCGCTTGATCTCTTCGTCGCAAATTAGCTACCTCCTGCCCGCTACGACGCGAGCGTGGCAATGACGACTTCGTCGCCGGCGTATATAAGGGTGTTGCCGTCGGGGATGATCGTTTGGCCGTCGCGCTTGAGCATCACCACGATAAAGGGGTGCTTGCCCTGCGGCACATCGCGCAGGCGCTGGCCGGCCAGGCGACCGTGGGGCGTCACGGTGACCTCGCGCAGTGTAACCTCGGCACGCTCTTCGAACGTTGGGGCGGCCATCACCAGCAGATCGCCTTCCTGGATCACGGTATCGCCGTTGGGCAGCACCGGGTGCGCCCCGTCGCGCAGCACCAGGACCACGAGCATGTCCGTCGCGCTGCCAATATCGGCGAGCGAGCGCCCGGCAAACGGATGGCCAGCACCCACCTTGAGCTTTACAAATGACATGCCGTCTTCGTCGCGATAGTCGTTAAAGGTGCGGCGCACGTCGCCGGTCGCATCGATCATATCGAGCTTCTTCGCCACCGCTGGCAGCAGCGAGCCCTGCACCACAATACTCGACACGGCAATCACAAACACCAGGTCAAATAGGTCGTGTCCGCCGGGAACGCCGGCAACCACGGCAAAGAGACTAAAGACGACCGAAGCTGCTCCGCGCAGGCCCGCCCAGCTTACGAGCGCAACCTGGCGAGGGTTGGTCTTAAAGGGCGCCAACAGCATGCCCACGGCGATGGGGCGGCTCACGAAGAGCATAAACGCCATGAGCGCCAGGCCCGGCAGCAGCATCTGCGGCAGGCGTGCGGGCGTTACGAGCAGGCCGAGCAAGAAGAAGATCGTCATCTCCGCCATTTCGGTGAGGGTGTCAAAGAAGTGCGCCATCTCGACTTTGCCGGTGATGTCGCTGGCACCCAGCACAATGCCGGCCAGGTATACAGCCAAAAAGCCGTTGCCGCCCAGATAGCTTGGTAGTGCGTAGGCGACGATCGCCACGGCGAACAAAAAGATGGTCTGCGCGCCCTCGGCCGTTGCGTGCGCGCGTTCAATCAGGCGGCCCGCCGCCCAGCCGATGGCAAGGCCCAGGCCCGCGCCCAGGATAATCTGCTTGGCCAGCAGTGCGGGAATGTTGATGTCGCCGCCGGCCGCGAGGGTCGCGAGCACCGCGGTGAGCATGTATGCGACGGGGTCGTTGGAGCCCGATTCGACCTCGAGCAGCGAGTCGGTGCCACCCCTCAGCGAAAGGTTGTGCTCGCGCAGCACGCTAAAGACGCTGGCTGCGTCGGTGGATGCTACAACCGATCCCAGCAGCAGGCCGCCGATCCAGTCGAACCCCAGCGCGAAGTGGGCGAACACGCCGGTGATGCCGGCAGTGATGACGACGCCGAGCGTGCTCAGCAGCACCGCCGGCGCAGCGACGGGCTTGGCGCGGTCGATATTGGTGTTAAAGCCGCCGTAGAACATGATGAACAGCAGCGCCGTGCTGCAGACGGTTTCGGTGAGCGCGTAGTCGCTAAAGTCGATATGCGCCGGGCCGTTGACGCCCAACAGCATGCCGAGTGCGATAAAGATGAGCAGGGTGGGGAAGGGGAGTTTTTTGCCAACGGGTTTGATGGTCAGGCACAAAATGATGACGAGGCCGATAAAGAGAAGGATCTGGTTCATGGATAGTGTCCGCTCCTGGGTGGTTGGCGTGGCACGGTCAGTTGTCTGCGGTTATTTGTACCCAAAGATGGTGGGTTTATGGGGTTGGATTGCGGGCGTGCGCGATATCGTCATAGACGGCTGCCGTCTTTGCCTCTGCTCGGAAACCCTTTCCAGCTTTATTGCAACGGAGTACAATGGGTAACGTTTAAGTTCAACTTGAAGTTTTAGTTGCGGCGCCGGGCTTAGACCGCAATGCAAGGAGAGGCGTACCATGGCGATCTATGTGACATCTGATGCTCACGGGCACGTGCGTGCGCTTGACGAGGCCCTGTCTAAGATCTCGTTGACGTCCGACGACACGCTGTACGTGCTGGGCGACATGATCGATCGCGGGCCCGATCCGGTCGGCGTTATTAAGCTCGTGCGCTCGCTGCCCAACGCCCACGTGCTCAAGGGCAATCACGAGCAGATCATGCTCGATGCCATCATTGGCCAGGACCCGCTCGATGCCGAGACCTGGGATATCAACGGTGGCTGGACGACGAGCGAGCAGCTCAACGACATGGAATTTGAGGCATACGAGGAGCTCGTGCGATGGATGGCCGCGCTGCCGCTCTACGCGGTGGCCGAGACCGAGGAGCGCCCGTACCTGCTGGTGCATGCCGGCATCCAGACCGAGGCGGCGCGCGCGTTTTTGCTTGAGCATGGTGTCGATTGCGGTGACGGCAGGGGAGCGGCCGATGCCGATAGCGAGCTGCTGCGGCAAATGCTCGCCGTGCAGTCGTCCGATGACCTGCTGTGGATTCGTCACGGCTATTGGGATGCGCCGACGGGACTGCTTTCTGCCGAGGGCGAGGGCCCGGTCGTGGTGAGCGGCCACACGCCCACGGTGTCGCTTGGGCGCTATTGCGAGGTTGGCGGCCTGGCGGGGCTCGATGAGGAGTCGGGCCGCGGGCAGATTGTGCGCCTGGGTGGCGAGGATACCGCCGGCGTGCCCGATCGCATCGACATCGACTGCGCCGCCGCCACCGGCTCCGAGTTCGGTCGCGTGGGCATCCTGCGGCTCGATGATGGGGCGGAGTTCTACGCGAACATCAACCCGGGCGAATAATCGGTGCAAGTGGTAGCTAATTTGGGACGGGGCTTTTTTGACTACTCTTGCCCTTCTGCCCGCTAATTGATTTCTCTGGGACGGGGATTAAATAATCATTTGGCTGCCCGCTGGCTAAGTGAGTAGACTTTTTTGGAAATGCCGAGCACCCAACATATTTGCCTCAATAAAACCGCAGGCCACAGACTTGTGCTCTGTCGGTGTGGTCAGGGATTCGGTAAAAATCTACTCACTTAGTTTTACGTGATGCATATTGTCTTCAACGAGACCCCAGCCGGGGCGATTCCATCGCAAATTCCGGTGACCGGGGCAGCTAATTAGGCGCCGTACGGGTTGCGGTCGCGCTCGATGCGTTGGCGGATGTGGGCGTATTCGATAATCAGCAGCACCAGGAGTAGGGCCATGATGGCTAGGTAGCTCACCACGGCGCCCATCAGACCCAGCAGGTTGATCAGGATCACCGGCAGCACTACGCTTACGGCGAAGCAGATCAGGTAGATTTTGGTGACGTCGCCGGCATGGCGCAGCACCGTGATGATGGCGTAGATAAAGTCGATGGCCGCGGTGACGCCGCCGGCGACAACCATCAGCAGTGCCAGCGTGCGGTAGCGCTCATAATTGAGGCCGTACATGAAGCTCATGAGGGGAATACCGGGACCTGCCATAAATGCGGCGCACACGCTGGTGATGACCACGATCAGTGCCATAACGGCAACAATAATCAGGTCAAAGCGGCGACGCTTGCGCGGATTCGTCCAAATGCTCGACAGACGCAGAAGCTGCGGTTTATAGACAAATCCGATGCTCAACAAAATGGCCTGCGCTGGAAAGAACAGGGCATTAAAGTACAGCTGATACTTGTAGGCCAGCGTGCCTTCCATCACGAACTTGGGCATGCTCTCGATGAGGTTGAACAGGAACAGCGCGCCAAAAAGCGGGGCGCACTGGATAAACAGGTGACCGACCTCGCGCAGGCTCACGCGGCGCGATTTTTCGGTTTCGAGCAGAGCAAGCGGCGCGGTGACCAGCACGAGCGAGGCGATCGCGGTAACACCCATGGCCATGGCGGCGATGGGCATGCTGCGCGTGAGGAACAGTGCCACGCTAAAGACCGTGATGACGCCGACGGATCGTAGCGTTTGGCTCATGCCGGCCAGGTAGAGTTTGTCGGCCTGCTGCAGGCGGCCCTCGTACACGTCGGCAATGCCGTCGATCACCTTATACAGGTAGACGCCCAGGCCGATGGTGGCCATCTGCGCATCGTAGCCGCGGGCGCTGCTGTATACCAGGCCGCATGCCAGCGCGAGCGCTCCGCAGATCCAGCGGTTGAGCTGGTAAGAGGCAAAGGACGTCTTTTCGTCGATGTCCGAGACCTGGAAATTGCGCACGCCGTAGTTGCACGCAATCATAATGAGCGTGCCGGTGACAAAGGCGATGGAGAATTTGCCAGCCTCCTCGGCGCCCACGAGCTGTGTGGACACGATGGTGAGCAACGGAAACACCATGCCCCACACGGCGGTGCCCAGGGTATTCCAAAGGTAGTCGCGACGGGTGGCGTGATCTTCGTACTCGGCTTCTTGCGTGGAGAAGCCGCCGCCGTAGACGGCTCCGAGCAGGCGGTTCCACCAGGCATTGACCATGCGGTGGATGGGGCCGGGCTGGCGATCGCGCTCGCGGCGACGGCGTGTGGCCTGGCTGCTGTCGGGACCGCCGGCGTTACGCTGGCTTAGCTCTTGGATTCGTGCGAGCTCCTCGGCGGTGTGCGATGCGGGGAACAGGCCGTTCTCGATGCGTCCGCCCTGCCCGTGCGCCCCGTCCGATACGGTGGGGTCGGCGACGCCATTGCGGCGGGCGATGGCGCGGCGAATGCTATCGATGGGCGTGATGCTCAAAGCGGAGTCCTTTCTATTGCTACGCTCTAGTATAGACGCGACGGTGTTCGTTCGTGTTTTTGAACAGGTTGTTCGATAATTTCGGCGGCGCCATTCAGTAGACGGCATTTGGGGACGTTCCTTATGTGCCGGCACTTTGGGAACGTCCCTAAGTGCCGGCATCCGGGGTCGCTCCTTGGTTGTTGCCTGTTCAAGAGTGTCCCTAACGACTAGGCCGCTTGCGTGCGATTTTTGACCGTTGGGCGGGCGCTTCGCCGTTGCCGCAAAAACGTTTTTGCATATCGGGTACAACGGGCTTTACGTGAGTAAAGTGCGCGCCTCGTCCACGTGTCGCGTTTTTAAAGGAGGCCCCATGCCTGGTGTTACCCCTGCAGATGTTTTGTCCAACTTTGGTATTACGCTGGTCGAAGATCCCGCCGAGAATCAGCCCCGTCTGCTGGTCGATCTACCCGCCGCGGAGCTCGTCGAGCACGCTATCCGCCGCGAAGAAGGCCGCATGGCATCCAACGGCGCGCTGGTGATCGAGACGGGGGAGCGCACTGGTCGTTCCCCCAATGACCGCTTTATCGTTGACACGCCCGACGTGCACGACAAGATCGCCTGGGGCGCCGTCAACCGACCGCTTTCGATCGAGAGCTACGAGACCATCAAGGCCGGTATCGTCAACTACCTCAACGAGCGCGACGTGTTCGTCACCCGCGGCATGGCCGGCGCCGACCGCAACCACACGCGCCGACTGCTCGTCGCCTGCGAGCGCGCCAGCCAGGCACTCTTCATTAAGCAGATGCTCGCCCGCCCGCTTGCCCGCGAAATCGCGCGCACCGGCGAGCCGGACTTCTGTGTGCTCGCCGCGCCGGGCTACCAGTGCGATCCCGCCATCAAGGGCCTCAACTCCAGCGCCGCCGTGGTCATCAACTTCCAGGAGCGCGTGATTTTGGTCGCGGGTACCGGCTACTCCGGCGAGATCAAAAAGTCCATCTTCAGCGTCATGAATTACCTGCTGCCCGTCGAGGACGACGTGCTGCCCATGCATTGCTCGGCCAGTATGGATCCCGTCACGCACGAGACCGCGGTGTTCTTTGGCCTGTCGGGCACCGGCAAGACCACGCTTTCGGCCAACCCCACGCGCCTGCTGATCGGCGACGACGAGCACGGTTGGTCCGACATGGGCATCTTCAACATCGAAGGTGGCTGCTACGCCAAATGCGAGGGCCTGGACGCGTTCCACGAGCCCGAGATCTTCAACGCTGTCCGCTTTGGCGCGATCTGCGAAAACGTGGTGCTCGACGAGAACCGCAAGCCCAACTACGACGACATCTCGATCACGCACAACACGCGCGTGGCATACCCTGTGGAGCACATTCCCAACGCGTGGACCAAGGGCATGGGCACCACTCCAAGCGTCGTGCTCTTCCTGACCTGCGATGCCTTTGGCGTGCTGCCGCCCATCTCGCGCCTGACGGCCGACGCCGCCATGTATCACTTTGTGACGGGATTTACGGCCAAGATCCCCGGCACCGAGGTCGGCGTCACCGAGCCCACGCCCACGTTCTCTTCGCTGTTTGGCGAGCCGTTTATGCCGCTCGACCCCATGGTCTATGCCAAGATGCTCGGTGAGCGCATCGCCGACGGCCGCACGCGTGTGTACCTGGTCAACACCGGCTGGATCGGCGGCGGCTACGGCGTGGGTCATCGCATCGAGCTTGCCTACACGCGCGCCCTGGTGGCCCGCGCCCTCGACGGTACCATCGAGGACAGCGAGTTCGTGCACGACGACATCTTTAACGTCGACATTCCCACCACGTGCCACGGCGTACCCGACGGCATCCTGGTGCCGCGCCAGTATTGGCAGAGCACCGCTCGCTACGACGAGGCCGCGCACAACTTGGCCGTGATGTTCGAGGAGAACTTCGAGAAGAAGTACTCGCACCTGCCCGAATCCGTCAAGGCCGCCGGTCCGCACGCTCAGGTGCACGCCGACGCCCGTCATCGCGGCCACGGCCTGCTGGGACTTCGCCACTAGCGTCGCCTCAGACCCAAAACCACCATAAAGGGGACAGGCACCTTTGTGGTGGTTTTACTCGCACGGATGACTCGGGTTACAATACGCCTAACATATCGCTCCCTTCTCCAGATGGGGGCAGCGTAAGCGCTCTTGTGGCGGCACCGTAGGACTTTGAAGGTGGCCGTCGTAAGGGCGCTTTTTGTTTAGGCACCCGGGCTCGGGCGCATGCTATGAAGGGAGAGCACATGAAGAGTTTCGTTGCCGAGGATTCGTTTTGGGAGCTATTTCCGCAGGCGGCTGTCGGTGTTGTGGTCGTAAAGGGCATGAAGCCCGCGGCCCAGATACCCCAGGAGGACGTGGATGCGATTGCCGCGCTGCTTGACCGCGCCAATATCGACGCGGAGCGCCATCTGACCAGCGATACTATCAGCGAGAACGCACCGGTCAAGGCATGGCGTGACGCGTACCGTCTGTTCAAGACCAAAAAGGGCGCGCGTTGCTCAATCGAGAACCTGCTCAAACGCGTGCTCAAAGGCAAGCCGGTGGGCCACATTACGTCCGCGGTGGACATCTACAACACGGTGTCGCTGACCTACGCGCTGCCCGTGGGAGGCGAGGATTTGCATGCGATCGAGGGTGACCTTCGCTTGAAGGTGACCGACGGTGGCGATGCGTTCCTGCCTCTTGGCGAGGAGGCGGATGACCCGACGCTGCCCGGCGAGCTCGCCTATATCGACGATGCAGGCGCCGTGTGCCGCTGCTGGAACTGGCGCGACGGCGTTCGAACGGCGCTGTCCGATGATTCGGCCGATGCGTTCCTGGCGATTGAGTGCGTGGAGCCCGAGCGGATGGGGGATTGCCAGGCCGCGATCGATCGCTTAGCCGAGCTGCTCGAGCGCTATCTGGGAGCGACGGTTGTCGTTAAGACGCTTGTGACTCGCGACAATCCCTGCGTGGAGCTGTAGCGGCGCCTGCGGATCATGTTCGCCGGTCAAAACCACCACAAAGGTTCCTATCCCCTTTGTGGTGGTTTTTATGTTGATGGGTTAACAAATGGGGTATTTGGGTACGGGTATCGGCTTATGCGACTAAGATGTTTACCCGTAAGCATTATGCAAGCGAAAGGCGGTCGTCTCCCATGCAGCAGAACGACGAGACACGTTTCGAGGACTTTGTCGGACTGATCAGCGGGCTCTACAAGGAGATCCAGCGCATTAAGACATCCGAGGGCGCAAGGCTGGGCCTCAAGGGCTCCGACGTTATGTGCCTGTACTATCTTGAGCGCAGCAAGGACGGCCTGACTGGTGCTGACCTGGCTCGCATGGCAGGCGTGACCCGTGCCGCCGTCTCGCGCACGCTCGCGCATCTGGAGGAGGGCGGTTACGTTGAGGTCGATGATTCGGGCGATGCCGCCGTTAAGTATCGTGCTCCGGTGCGCCTGACCGCTCTAGGCGGCGAGAGCATGAGCGAGGCGGACCGCATCATTCGCGAGGTGCTCGATACCACCGGTAAGGCTATGGGTGTGGAGCAGCGCGAGCAGATGTATGCGTCGCTGCGCACGATTCTCAACACCTTGCGCGAGATCTAGAGCCGCGCTGGAGCTAGCTTTCAGCCAAGAACTGCATCGTCCCGTTTGAGCGCGTACGCCGTGCCGGGACATTGCTGTCAAAATTCCCTGCGCGAGACCTGCGCAAGAAAGGATTCGCTATGTCCGTCCGCATTATTACCGATTCCGCCAGCGATATGTCGCCGGCGGAGCACCCCGCTCTGCGTGTTCTGCCGCTGTCCGTCACCTTTGGCACCGATGTGTATATGGATGGCGTCGACATCGATCACCAGCGCTTTTACGAGATGCTTGTGGAGCGCGACGAGCTGCCCAAGACCGGCCAGGTCAACCCGTACGCGTTTTCGCAGGCGATTGCCGAAGCACGTGAGGCCGGCGACGAGGCGGTGATTATTACCGTGGGTGCCAAACTTTCGGGGACCAATCAGAGCGCCCGTACCGCACTTGCCGAGGCGCCGGGCGGCGACGTGTATGTGGTTGATAGCAATAACGTTACCCTGGGTGAGCGCGTGCTGGTCGAGTATGCCCTGCGCCTAGTGGACGAGGGCCAGGGCGCGGCCCAGATCGCGGCGGCTGTCGAGACCGTCCGTGACCGCGTGGTGGTTATTGGTCTGCTCGAGACGCTGGAGTACCTGGTGCGCGGCGGTCGCCTGTCTGCTGCTGCCGGCGCCGTGGGCACGCTGCTCAACGTAAAGCCCGTTGTGGCTGCCGAGGACGGTCTGATCGTGCAGCTGGGCAAGGCGCGTGGTTCCAAGAACGGCCGCAACCTGCTCAACCAGAAGGTCGAAAAAGCGGGCGGCATCGACTTTTCCATGCCGCTGGCGCTCGGCTATACGGGCCTTTCGGATGCGGTGCTCAAGAAGTATATCGAGGACAGCGCGGCACTGTGGGCTGGCCACACCGAGGGCGAACTGCCCGTTCACACCATCGGTGCCACCATCGGCACCCATGTAGGCCCCGGCGCCGTAGCCGTGGCCTTCTTCCAGCCCGTTAACTAGCCCACCTGCCAAAACCACCACAAAGGGGACAGGCACCTTTGTGGTGGTTTATGCTATTCCGGGTGGAAGGGAGCGAGCAATGGCGTCTGAGGGCTTTTTTGAGCGGGTGTACGAGGTGGTCGAGCAAATCCCCGAGGGGATGGTCGCCACGTATGGTCAGGTGGCTCTGCTTGCCGGTCGTCCACGAAGTGCGCGGTACGTGGGGTATGCCCTGCATAGTAATCCTCGCCCCGGCGAGATTCCCTGTCACCGCGTGGTGTTTGCCGACGGGCACATATGCGAGGGTTTTGCTTTTGGCGGTCCCGATGCTCAACGTGAGCTTTTGCTAGGGGAGGGTGTGGCGTTTAAGGATGACATGCACGTCGACTTGGCCGTCTGTCGCTGGCCAGTGGGGCTCTAGCGGCTCTGCCGTGGCGAAAACCACCACAAAGGTGCCTGTCCCCTTTGTGGTGGTTTAGTTTACTGGGGCTAACTTATGGAGAAGCTATGGCGGGCGATATTGATGCAGCAAAGTAAACCACGGTGAACTATATTGGTTTCAGCAACGGAGCAGGCAATAGGCGATGAAAAAGCCTGCCCTGTTGAGTTTGATTCGCATTCCTCCCCTCTGTGCGATTCAACGGTGTACTTCGGGAACAGGCCCGCTGGCAACTAACTGCCAGCGGGCCTGTTCCTGTTTGTCGGGGGAGTGCAATGGGCAGAGCCGAACCGGTCGGGCACCAAAAAAGGCGGACGCCGTAGCGCCCGCCCTATAGCAATCGAAAGTTCTAGCCAGCAGATCGATCTAGTACACCATGCCCATGGCGTCCTGAACCTCGGCCAGGGTCTGCTCGGCAATCTCGTTGGCGCGACGGTTGCCCTCGTGCAGCACGTCCTTCACATAGTCCAGATCGTTCTCGTAGCGCTGGCGACGCTCGCGGATCGGTGCGAAGTACTCGTTGACGGCCTCGGTCACGTACTTCTTGAGCTGGCCGGAGCCGCCCATGCCAATCTCCTCGGCAATTTCGACCTCGGAGCGACCGGTGCAGATGGCGGCCGTCGAAAGCAAACCGGACACGCCGGGGCGGTTCTCGGGATCGAACGTGATCATGCGCTCAGAGTCGGTCTGGCTCTTCTTGATGCGCTTGGCCGTCTCCTCAGCGGTCATCGAGATGTTGATGGCGTTGCCGTAGCTCTTGCTCATCTTGCGGCCGTCCAGGCCGGGCAGCAGCGGGGTCTCGGACAGCAGTGCATCGACCTCGGGGAACACCTTGCCGTAGCGGTTGTTAAAGCGGCGGGCGATGGTGCGGGTGAGCTCGATGTGCGGCAGCTGGTCGCGACCGACGGGCACCACATTGCCCTTGCAGAACAGGATGTCGCAGGCCTGATGCACCGGGTAGGTGAGCAGAAGGCCGGTAAGCTCATGGCCCGAGGCCTCCATCTCGGCCTTGACCGTGGGGTTGCGCGCCAGCTCGGCCTCGGACACCAGCGACAGGAACGGCAGCATGAGCTGGTTGGCGGCAGGCACGGCGGAGTGCGCGTAGATCATGGTCTTGTCGGGGTCGATACCGCAGGCAAGGTAGTCCATGACCATGTTGTACACGTTGTCCTGGATGTGCTCGGTCGTGTCGCGGTCAGTGATGACCTGGTAGTCGGCGATGAGCACGTTGGTCTTGGCGCCCATGTTCTGCAGCTCAACACGGCCCTTGAGGGTACCGAAGTAGTGGCCCAGGTGCAGACGGCCGGTGGGGCGGTCGCCGGTGAGCATGGTGAACTTCTCGGGCGTTTTGGTCAGGCCCTCGCGAATGGCGTTGCTCTTTTGCAGCGCGACTTCGTAGCTGTTCTCGTTTGGCATGATTGCTCCTAACGTATGTTCATGGGTCAAGATGATAACGCGTTTATTGGAGGGGCGGTGCGTAAGTAGGCGAGGGGCGGGAGAGGGACGCGCGTGGTGCGGCATGTGCGATGGGTGCGGCGCAGCCGCGCTTGGCTAACGGTGCCTTGGCACATCCTCGGCAACTTGCCCTAGAGCTTGTGGTGGTGCTCTTCTTTGCGCTCCTCGGCTGCCTGCTCCTCCTGCTTAAAGGCGGGGTCGTCGGGGGTGACGAGCTCGTCCTCGTGCGTGCGCTTGTTGTAATGGTGGCGCAGCACGGGCTCAAACAGATGAAGATGCTTGGCAAAGGCCGCCGAGCCAATGGCGAGCACGGTAAAGATGAGCACGCGCATGGGCACCTCGACCTGGTTAATCGCGGCGGCGCCGGCCGAAAGCATGATGCACCAGGCATAGATGAGCAGCACGGCCTGTTTTTGGTTGTAGCCTTCTTGGATCAGGCGGTGGTGGATGTGGCCCTTGTCGGCCTGCCCAATGCTAATGTGGGCGCGCCTGCGGCGCACGATGGCGCTAAACGTGTCGATGATGGGCACGCCGGCAACGATGAGCGGGATGATAAGCGAGGTGAGCGCGGCGGTGCGGCTCACGTTGAGCAGCGAGATGGAGCCCAGTGCAAAGCCCAGAAGCAACGACCCCGAGTCGCCCAAGAAGATGCTTGCGGGGTTGAAGTTGTAGCGCAAAAAGGCCAGACAGGCGCCAAAGAGCGCAATGGAGAGCGCGGCGGCGTCGATGCGGCCCGAGAGAACGGCCATCGAAAACATGGTGAACGACGCGATGCCGCAGATGCCCGTGGCCAAGCCGTCGAGGCCGTCGATGAGGTTAATGATGTTGGTGAATGCCACCAGATAGATCACGGTGATGGGGTAGGCGAGCCATCCGAGCATGATCTCGCCGGGGGCAAACGGGTTGACGATAACGCCGATGCGCAGGCCGCCGATACAGGCGATGAGCGCGGCGAGGACCTGTCCGGCCAGCTTTTGCTTGGGCTTGAGCTGGAAGACGTCGTCGATAGCGCCGGTCGCAAAGATGACGGTAAAGGAGAGCGCCAGCATGGGATAGCTAATGTGAAGGCGCGGGTGAGGCACCAGGACGGGCGGCCAGCCTAGGTGCCAGGTGCCTAGGATTTGCACAATGCAGGCAACGACCAGGCCCAAAAACACCGCTGTTCCGCCCAAACGCGGGATGGGCTTGGTGTTGATGCGGCGCTTAGAAGGATAGTCGACGGCATCGAGCTTAATTGCCAAGCGCTTGACCAGGGGCACCGCGAGGAAGGTCGTGATAAAGGCCGCCGCTGCCACGCATAGGTACGGTATGTAGCTCGGGGATGAAGCCATGAATCTAAAAACCGCCAAGCGTCGAAGGAAAAGGTCAGAAGAACGCCATGCGCAAAGGGCATAGCCGAACCATAATACTCGACCAAGGGGGGTGCATGTAATTGCACGCAGCGATAATCACGCGCTTACCAGATATTGGGATGTTGTCGATGGCTTGTCGGGATGCCGGCGGGAATCCATATGGACTGTAATGGTGATTTTCGGCAAAAGAAAACCACCCCCCACGTTACGAAAATGAACCCACCTAAAACAGGTGGGTGCCCTCATCGACTGTTCCAGCGTCCTTAACAACGAAGGATACCTGTACTAGGTACGACTGTGTGGGCTCCCTAAATAAACGCGACGGTTCACCCAGTTGCTCCGCGGGGGGCGGAATACCTACATCATAAAGCGGCACTTTGTCGATTCCAGTCTTGACATTACAAAAATCGTGTCGGACGATTACGGCGCCTTAGGGACGGAGCCGTCTACGCGGTCTGGCCCTTTACGTTTGAGCTGCTGAATCGTTGTTTTGGAGCATGTTTTTATGCCGACGTCGTTGACCGAACTTTTTTCGCCCGCCTGCCATTTGTGTCCGCGCCGTTGCGGTGCGGCGCGCGATGAGGGCGCGCGCGGCGTATGCGGTGCTAACGACACGCTCAAGGTGGCCCGCGCCGCGCTTCATATGTGGGAGGAGCCGCCTATCTCGGGCGAGGCCGGTTCGGGCACGATCTTCTTTAGCGGCTGTTCGCTTAAATGTATCTACTGCCAGAACCACGAGATCTCGACCGGCAATTTTGGCCTTGAGATTTCGCCTGAGCGCCTGGTCGAGATTATGCTGGAACTGCAGGACCAGGGTGCGAACAATATTAACCTAGTGACGGCGACACACTACGCGCACCTGCTGCCGGCCGCGATTGCCGCGGCACGGATGCGCGGACTGGTCATTCCGATCGTCTACAACACGAGTGGTTACGAGCGCGCGAGTGCCGTGGCGGCGCTGGGCGACCTGGTCGATGTGTGGCTCACCGACTTTAAATATGCCGATGCCGGGCTTGCGCAGTCGCTTTCTCATATTAAGGACTACCCGCGCGTGGCCGTGTCGGGTCTGGCCCAGATGGCGCGCGAGATCGATCGCCGCGGGGGAGAGTTGGTGGATGACGACGGGCTCATGAAGCGCGGCATCATCGTGCGCCACCTGGTGCTGCCGGGGCATGCTGACGACTCGTGCCGCGTGTTGGACCTGGTGTGGCAGACGGTGGGCGACGTGCCGATCTCGGTCATGAACCAATACACGCCTAATGCCCTCATGCGCGAACAGGGCGGCGACCTGGCGCGCGCTGTGACGCGCGAGGAGTACGAGCAGGTGCTCGACCATGCCGACG
This sequence comes from uncultured Collinsella sp., assembly GCA_900545055.1. Classification (GTDB taxonomy): domain Bacteria; phylum Actinomycetota; class Coriobacteriia; order Coriobacteriales; family Coriobacteriaceae; genus Collinsella. The sequence goes on along the minus strand of UQXP01000003.1, from coordinate 45,305 downwards.
ACTTGGGCTTTACGACGATGTTCTGGCAAGAGGGCGGCGCGGTAGACGAGAGCTTCACCCCGGCCTTCGACACCACCGGCGTCCTCACCAGCGCAAAGTAGCTCTGCTGAGTAGTCTTTTTGGGACGGGGCTTTTTTAGCTACCCCAGCAGAGAGCGCGCACGTTTTGGCCGATTAACGGCAGGAGCAGCTAAAAAGCCCCGTCCCAAAAAGACTACTCTCGGCAGGGGTCGAGCCGGCATCTGAAAGTAGTTAAAATAGCCCCGTCCCAAAAAGACTGGTTATTGGGCGTTGACAGTTGGCGAGCCGTAGGTAAAATATCGACTTGTCCTGGGGACGTAGCTCAGTTGGGAGAGCGCTGCCGTCGCATGGCAGAGGCCGAGGGTTCGACTCCCTTCGTCTCCACCCTTGGATTTGATAAGCCGCTGACATTGTGTCGGCGGCTTTTTTTAAAAGAAAGGGCTGTACCATGGCCGAGCTTGAGTCCCAACCACTGTCTGCCGAGGAACGCGCCGAGTTGGAAGAGCTCCGCGCCGAGAAAGCTCGTCGCGAGGCCCAGGAAGAGGCACGCCGCGAGCGTGAGGAGCTGGCCGCCCTGCGTGCCGAGCGTGCGAAGGCCGAGGAGGCCGCCGCGAAGCCCGCGCCCACCGCACCCAAACCTCAGCCTAAAAGGGCCACTCGTCCCAAGCCCGTCGAGCCCAAACCGAGCCGTGACGAGATGAGCTTTGCCCAGCGCATGGTTACCTCCAAGGAGCCTACGGGCGAGAACGAGATCCCTGGCATGGCGCCGGCTCAAAAAATCATCATTGTCCTTGCCCTCATCGCGTTTGTCATCTTTATGGGCTACACGATCCTGACCAGCATGGGCCTGCTCTAACCGATTCGCGCCGGGTGCCATGCCCGAACACTCTGCCCTTCTCCAACCCTCAACCTCTGCACAACGCATCCGAAAGGTCGCTCCATGGCTTTGACCGATATCTCTCATCCCACCGACATCGCAATGCTCACCGATCTGTACGAGCTCACTATGGCCCAGGGCCTGTGGGAGAACGACAAGGCCAATGAGCAGGGTTGTTTTACGGCGTTTTACCGCGACCATCCCTTTGGCAGCGCGTATGCCGTCATGTGCGGCACCGCCGAGCTGCCCGAGCTGGTCGAGAATCTGCGCTTTACACCCGAGGACATCGACTATCTAGCTTCGCTCCAGGCCCCGGCCGGCGGCGCGATGTTCAAGCCTGCATTCCTCGACTACCTGCGCGATTTTCGTGCGCATGTAAACATCGACGCCGTTCCCGAGGGCGAGCTCGTCTTTCCGCGCGAGCCCATGGTTCGCGTCACCGGCCCCGCGCTGGAGTGCCAGCTGCTCGAGACCGCGCTGCTCAACATCGTTGGCTTCCAGACGCTTGTCGCCACCAAGACGGCGCGCGTTGTGCTGGCGGCGGACGGCCGTCCCGTTGCCGAGTTTGGCCTGCGCCGCGCCCAGGGTCCCGATGGCGGGCTGGCCGTCGCGCGCGCGAGCTACGTTGCCGGCTGCTCCTCTACGTCCAATGTGCTCGCCGGTCGCCGCTACGGTATTCCCGTCTTTGGCACGCATGCGCACAGCTGGGTGATGAGCTTCGACTCCGAGCTCGAGGCATTCCGGGCTTTTGCTAAGTCGAGTCCCAAGAACTGTACGCTGCTCATCGACACCTATGACGTGCGCGAGGGCTGCGAGCATGCCATTACGGTTGCCAAGGAGATGGAGGCGGTGGGCGAGCGTCTGTCGGCTATTCGCATTGACTCGGGCGACCTCGCCAAGCTCTCCAAGTATGTTCGTGGCCGTTTTGATGCCGAGGGCCTGCCCTATGTGGGGATCTCGGTTTCTAACGATCTGGATGAGTACACGATTCAGTCACTGCTCGACCAGGGCGCGCCCATCGACAGCTTTGGCGTGGGTACCAAGCTTGCGACCTGCTATGACCAGCCGGCGCTGGGCGGCGTGTACAAGCTTTCCGCCCGCCGTGCGAGCGAGGCAGATCCATGGACGCCGGTGGTCAAGCTCTCCGAGCAGCCCTACAAGCGCACGATCCCGGGTGTGCAACGCGTGCGCCGTTATTACGACGGCTTTGGCGGCCCGGTCTGCGACATGATCTACGACGAGGACCATTTGGCGGGGGAGGGCTCCGCGCGCGGCAATACTCTCGTGGCCGTGAATGATGCTGCCCTGGTGACCGACGTGTCCGAACTTGAGTATCGCGAGCTGCTGGTGCCAATCGTGCGCGATGGCAGTGCGGTGGCTCCGCGTGAGAGCATCCAGGACGCGCGCGAGCGCTGTGCTTGGGCGCTCGATCATCTGGACGCAGCTTTCAAGCGCTTCCTGTACCCGCAGACCTATGTGGTGGGCATGGAGCAGGGCCTGGCTCAGGTGCGCGACGAGCTCGTGCGCAAGAACATGGCCGCGGCTTCTGCCTTTCCCTGGGCTCACTAATTCCTTGGGCGGTAGGGGCGAGTCACGCTCCTTTGGCCGCCAGCTCGGCCGTTCGCTGAACAGTTGATTGGTTTGACGTATGACGACTTCTTATAAAACGATGGTGGTAAAGATCGGTTCATCCACGGTGGTGGGTGCCGATGGCAAGGTCAACCGCGCCTTTATCGGCGGACTTGCCGATCAGGCTGCAGCGCTGCGCAAGCTCGGCTGGCGTCTGGTCGTGGTGAGCTCGGGCGCTATCGCCTGTGGCTATCCCGTGTTGGGCTTCGACCGCAAGCCGGTCGGCGACCTTCCGAGCCTGCAGGCCTGCGCCTCGGCCGGTCAGTGCATCATCTCGTCGGCCTACGACGAGGAGTTTCATGCGCGCGACCTGCTCACCTCGCTCGTACTGCTCACGCGCCACGACACGGCCCGTCGCACGTCCTACCTGCACGCGCGCGACGCCCTGCTGCGTCTGGTGGAGCTGGGCGTGGTGCCGGTCGTCAACGAGAACGACACCGTTACCGTCGATGAGATCAAGTTTGGCGACAACGACACACTGGCGGCGCTTGTGAGCTGCCTGGTTTCTGCCGATCTGTGCGTGACACTCTCGGACATCGATGGTCTCTATACTGCCAATCCGCATGAGGACCCCACGGCCGAGTTCGTCCCGGTCGTGCATAAGATCGATGCCAAGATTATTGCCTCGGCGGGCGATTCTTCCACATCGGTGGGAACGGGCGGCATGATTACCAAGATCCGCGCGAGCCGCATCCTGATGACGGCGGGCATTCAGAGCGTGATTTGCTCGGGCGAGGAGCCCGATGCGCTCGTGCGTCTCGCCCGCGGCGAGAGCGTGGGCACGCTGTTCGATCCGCCGGCGGAGCGTCTGGACATCGCACCCCGCAAGCTGTGGATCGCGCTGGGCGACAAGGCGCATGGCTCGGTGACGGTCGATGATGGTGCTGCGAAGGCGCTGGTCAGCCGTGGCTCTTCCCTGCTTGCGGTGGGTATTCGCGAGGTCGATGGCCAGTTTGCCGAGGGCGATGTGCTCGATGTGTGCGATCCGAGCGGTATGGTTGTCGCCCGCGGTATCGCCGAAGCCGATTCGGACGTGCTGGAGCTTGCTGCCGGTCGCCGCCAGGACCAGATTGCCAGCAACCGCCTGCTCGCTAACCTGGCCGAGAAGCCGGCGATACACAGGGATAACTTGATTGTATTTGCATAAAGAAAGACAGCGCTGCGGATCGTTTCCCGCAGCGCTGTCTTTCTCGTGCCGGCACCTGGGGACGTTCCATTTGTGCCGGCAGGTGGGGACACTCCTTTGCTAGAAGATCCGGCGCAGGTCTCCTCGGTTGAGGGCTTCGTCGAAGAGGTGCTTGAACACCACGCTGCCGTGCAAGCCGTCGTGCTCGAACTCGTTGGTCACCCAGGCATGCGAGTTGCCCACGCGGCTGAGCGTATCAAGCTGCAGGCCCGAATCGACGTACATGTCGTCGAAATACACCGCGGCCTGGAGCGGCACCTCGTTGCAGGCCAGGCGCTGCGGGTCGTAGATCTTGTCCCAGCTGGTGTCTTCCATCAGCAGGTCCATGGCGGGTTTAAACGGCTTAAGCTCGGGCATTTGCTCAAACATCCACGGGAACATGGCCTCGCCGGTAAACATGAGCGGGCGCGCGAGCGTGTCGAACTCGGCACGGTGTGCCTTCTCTTCTGCCGCGGCCCAGCGAATGGGCATGGTATCGCCGTCGGCGTAGATGAACTCCTGCAGCGTCCAGTACAGCGGATTCGTGCGCGTGTTGGTGCGCTCGAAGGCGCGCATCAAAAAGCTGTCAGATACCGAGGCGTCGCAGGTCAGCGTGCCGTCGCCATCAACAAAAGCGTGATCGATAATCCAATGCATGCGCTCAAAGCTCGGCTTCATGCCAAAGTCGCTGCCCATGAGCTGTAGGCGCTCGACCGTCATCGGCGAGCCGTCGGGCAGCACGGGCTTCTGAGCCTCGAGCGCATTGGCCAGGGCCGCCACGCGCTCGACGTCAGCGGGGTAGCGGTCATAATACTGCTGCGTCTTGGCGACCATGCGCGGGAAGGTGTGCGCGTAGACCTCGCTTACGCTCGCCGGCACGTGGGGGATTCCGCCGCAGGTAAAGCTCGCCGCCACGCCCTCGGGGAAGAGCGACAGGTAGCTCAGCGTCAAAAAGCCGCCATAGCTTTGGCCGAGCGTGACCCACGGCTTGCCGCCAAAGCCCACCAGGCGCATGTACTCAAAATCGCGCACGATGGAGCTGGCGAGGTGACGCTTGAGGAAGTCCGCCTGCGAGCGTGCTGTATCGGCGCCGGCGGCCGTTGCGCGATCACCCAGTGCCTTGATCGTGCGTCCGTCCACGCAGCTACTGCGTCCGGTGCCGCGCTGGTCGGGAAGGACCACGCGGAAGTGCTTGACGGCCTCCTCGATCCAGCCGTCGCTCGTGGGCGACAGCGGACGCGGGCTCTCGCCGCCGGGGCCGCCCTGCAAAAACAGGAGCAGCGGCAGATCGTCGTTGATGCGGTCGGGCGCGCAAACCACACGGTAGAAGAGCTTGATGCTCTCGGGCGCGCCGGCGATGGGCGCCGGCATAGCGCCGCGGCGCATGGTGCTGCCGACGGCCAGGAGCATCGGCTCCAGGCCGCGCCAGTCAAGGGGGACGTCGATGCTGTGGTCCTCGACGTAAAGGCCGGGGACGTGGTACGAAGTGATGAGGGCCATGTGAGTCTTCCGTTCGTTGCGGTGTTTCGGGTTGACCAATTCTACCGCCGCGGGCGAGGCCATGCGCAAATCGGCTACCATGGTTGCAAACTTCTAGGAGAAAGGGCCGCCCATGTCGGTCGATATAGCCACGTATGTCCACGATCTTGCCGTTGCCGCCAAGGCAGCGTCGGCCTCGCTTGCCACGGCGAGCGATGAGCAGCGCCAGGAGGCCGTGCGCGCCATGGCCGCAGCACTGCGCAACGGTGTCGACTCCATCGTCGCCGCCAACGAGCTCGATATGTCCGCCGCGCGTGATGCGGGGACCTCCGCGGGGCTCCTCGACCGTCTGCTGCTGACGCCCGAGCGCGTTGAGGGCATGGCCACCGGTCTGGAGAAGCTTGCCGAGCTGCCCGATCCCGTGGGCCGCGTGCTCGATCACCGCGTGCTCGCAAGCGGCGTGGACCTCACCCGTGTGAGCGTGCCGTTGGGCCTGGTCGCCATGGTGTACGAGGCGCGCCCCAACGTGACGGCCGACGCCGCCGGCATCTGCATCCGCACCGGCAACGCCTGCATTCTGCGCGGCGGTTCGCTAGCCTATCACTCGTGCGCCATGATTTCTGAGCTGCTGGCCGATGCGCTCGAGACCAAGGGCTTCCCGCGCGAGGCCGTGTCGATGATCGAGTCTACCGGCCGCGAAGCCACTGGCGAGCTCATGAAGCTCCGCGGCATTGTCGACGTGCTCATTCCGCGTGGCGGCGCAGGCCTGATCCAGCGCTGCGTGCGCGAGTCGCTTGTGCCGGTGATCGAGACGGGCACGGGTAACTGCCACATCTACGTGCATGAATCCACCGACTTTGATAAGGCGCTCAACATTATCGTTAATGCCAAGACCCAGCGCGTAGGCGTGTGCAATGCCGCTGAGTCGCTGCTGGTCGACCGTGCTGTGGCCGATACGTTCTTGCCCGCGGTCGTGGCCGTGCTGCATGACCACGGCGTGCTCATTCACGGCGACGAGGCTACGTGCTCCGCGTGCGCTGACGCCGGCTTTGTGGAGGGCGATGACTACGTCGCCGCGACTGAGGAGGACTGGGGCCGTGAGTACCTGGCGCTCGAGATGAGCGTGAAGGTCGTGGCGAACGAGGATGAGGCCATCGCGCACATCAACCGCTACGGCACGATGCACTCCGAGGCCATCATCGCCGAGGACGAGGATGCATGCGAGCGCTTCCTGGACAAGGTCGATGCCTCGGCCGTGTATGCCAACGCCAGCACGCGCTTCACTGACGGCGGCGAGTTTGGGCTGGGTGCCGAGATCGGCATCTCGACCCAAAAGCTCCACGCCCGCGGCCCCTTTGCCGCCGAGGCCCTCACCACCTACAAATACAAGCTCCGCGGCACCGGCCAGGTCCGCCCCTAACGCCCGCGCAAACAAAAACCACCACAAAGGTGCCTGTCCCCTTTGTGGTGGTTTTGGAATTAAGCCTGGAAGGTGTCGCGATCGGGAGCGAAGGACTGCATGGCCGCGATGGTGCGGTCAAAGAGCTCGGGGAGCTCCCAGCCCAGCATCTCGGCGCCCTGCGAAATCACGTCACGCGAGCAGCCGGCGGCAAAGCGCTTGTCCTTGAACTTCTTCTTGAGTGACTTGGTCGTAAAGTCCATGACGCTCTTGCTCGGGCGCATGACGACGGCTGCGCCGATCAGGCCGGTGAGCTCGTCGCAGGCAAACAGGACCTTTTCCATCTGCAGCTCGGGCTTGGGCAGCGAGGTGTTGAAGTCCGACGTGTGCGTCTGGATGGCGCGAATGAGCTCGGGAGACGCACCTTCGCCCTCAAGAATCTTGGCAGCATAGATGGTGTGGTTCATGGGGTCGTCCTCATGCTCCTCCCAATCCAGGTCGTGCAGCAGACCGACGATGCCCCAAAACTCCTCGTTCTCGGGGTCGAACTCGCGCGCAAAGTAGCGCATGGTGCCCTCGACCGTCTCGCCATGGGTGATGTGGAACGGGTCCTTGTTGTGCTCGTTGAGCAATTCGAACGCACGGTCGCGGGTGATTCCGGCGGAAAGTGGCTCTGCCATAAAAGACTCCTTGTGCTCGCAGGTATCGCTAAGAATGAATACTACTAGAACGACTAGAACGAAAAAACCACCACAAAGGTGCCTGTCCCCTTTGTGGTGGTTTTTGGCGCGGGTGGGTTAGTTGAGGGCGGCTTGGGCTAGGCGGGCTTCAGCGGCTTCCTCGGTGACGCCCAATGCCACGGCGAACTCCTCGATGGAGCGGCGCTTGGCCTCCTTGAGTACGCGCATGTAGTAGGAGCTGGGCTTTTTATCGGCTTCCTCGGCCTGGCGAATGCGGTGCATCATGGTCTTTGCCACGCGGACCGTCTCGGGCGCGCCCAACTTGAGTTGCTGCTTAAAGTGCGTCTCTTCCAGCGAGCTGTTGCGCTCGGTAAAGGTGTCGCACTCCAGCTCGTCATAGTGGCTCAGCAGGTGCTCGGCATCTTGCTGAGAGATGGCGGCATGCAGACGGTCGGCCTGCGCCACGGGGTACATGAGAATCGTCTGCGCATGTCCCTGCTTGGCCTCGAGCAACAACATGGGCTGCGGCGTGTCGTCCCTAAAACCGACGACGGTGCAGACTCCCTGACCCGGATGAATGACGTGTTGACCGATTGAGAACATGCTACCTCCAACTTATACGAATTTGCGTATGTCAAGAATACCACGCTGACGTGCGCAAACCATCACTTTATGCAGGAAAAGCACACAACTCCGATAGGTAAGAGTATTCGATAAATAGAACGACTTATTCATACGTTTATGCATTTCCGGAACGTGTATAAATTGCAGGCAAACCGCCAACTTTGTACCGCCGCGCAAGAGCGGTAGTCATTTTTGTGCATATGCAATATCTATTAGCTTTACCCTGCGACAGTAGCTACCGCTTGTGATAGAGTGCTACAAACTCTGGCTTTTGCCCTACGAGTGACCAAGAGCTCGGGGGCTTTAACACAAGGAGGATCTATGCCCGAGAAGATTGAAGAGCTGGTACGCGCTGCGCTTGCTGCGGCCCAGGAGGCCGGCGACCTTTCCGCATTTGAACTTGACGATTGCGCTATCGAGCGACCGGCTGACACTTCTCATGGCGAGTGGACCTCCACCATGGCCCTGAAGTCCGCCAAGCTGGCTCACTGCGCCCCGCGCAAGATCGCCGAGGCCGTCGTTGCCCATATGCCCGAGGACCCCGCGATCGAGAAGGTCGAGATCGCAGGCCCTGGCTTCATCAACTTCTACCTCTCCGTCGCCGTCAAGAACGCCATCTTTGGCGAGGCCCGCGAGAAGGGCATGGACTTCGCTAAGTCCAACGTCGGCGGCGGCCTGAAGACCCAGGTCGAGTTCGTTTCCGCCAACCCCGTCGGCCCCATGCACATCGGCCACGGCCGCTGGGCAGCTCTGGGCGACTCCCTCTGCCGTGTTATGGACCACGCCGGTTACGACATCCAGCGTGAGTTCTACATCAACGACCACGGCTCTCAGATGAACACCTTCGGCAACTCCATCAGCACGCGCTATATGCAGCTTGCCGACATCATTGCCAAGCAGGGCGTGGATATCGACGAGGCTCACAAGCTGCTGATCGCCGACCGCGATGCCTTCGTTGCCGATGAGAACGACGAGCATCCCGAGACCCATCCGTACCAGGACAACTTTGCCGAGACCCTGGGTAAGGACTCCTACGGCGGCGATTACATCATCGACGAGGCCGCCGAGTTCTGGCGCACCGACGGCGACAAGTGGGTCGACGCCGATCCGCAGGAGCGCATGGAGAGCTTCCGTGAGCGCGGCTATGTGAAGATGGTCGACAACATGCGCGACCTCTGCCACGCCGTCAACTGCGATTTCGATCGTTGGTACTCCGAGCGCTCGCTGTACGTGAAGGACACCGAGGGCGAGACCGCCGGCACTTCCGCCGTCGACCGCGCTTTTGAGAAGCTCGACAAGATGGGCTACCTCTACACCAAGGACGGCGCCCTGTGGTTCCGTTCCACCGACCTGGGCGACGACAAGGACCGCGTCCTGATCAAGTCCGATGGCGAGTACACCTACTTCGCCTCCGACGTTGCCTATCACTGGGACAAGTTCCAGCGCGTCGACCACGTCATCGACATTTGGGGTGCCGACCACCACGGCTACATCGAGCGCGTCCGCTGCGTCTGCGACGCTCTTGGCTATCCCGGCAAGTTCGAGGTTCTGCTGGGCCAGCTCGTCAACCTGCTGCGTAACGGCAAGCCCGTCCGTATGTCCAAGCGCAAGGGCACCATGGTGACCCTGCAGGAGCTCGTCGACGAGGTCGGCTCCGATGCCGCTCGCTACACGCTCATCTCCAAGAGCTCCAACCAGATGGTCGACTTTGACATCGAGGCCGTCAAGAAGCGCGACAACTCCAACCCGGTCTATTACGTGCAGTATGCTCACGCCCGCGTGTGCTCCATCCTGCGCCGCGCTGCCGACGTAACGCCTGAGCAGGCCGACGAGATGGGCATGAAGGCCGTTGCCGCCAAGGCAATCGGTGAGAACGTCGATTACTCGCTGCTGACCGACCCGACCGAGCTCGCCCTTTCGCGCAAGCTCAACGAGCTCACCGACCTGATCGCCAGCTGCGCTCGCGATCGCGCTCCGTTCCGTCTGACCCACTTTGCCGAGGAACTCGCCGGTGACTTCCATAGCTTCTACGCTGCCTGCCAGGTGCTGCCGAGCGAGGGTCGTCCCGTCGACCCCGAGCTTTCGCGCGCCCGTCTGGCCGCTTGCGATGCCGTCCGCGTGACGCTCGCCTTGGTGCTCACCCTCGTTGGTGTTTCTGCCCCCGAGCAGATGTAAGCTGCGGGTCATTTGACCGTTCAGGTTTGGTTTAACTAAGCCCTATAAGCCCGATCTCCTACGGAGGTCGGGCTTTTTTGCAAACGCCGACGTATTGACGAATTTGGAACTGCTGGAAATACGAAACTATGCCGGTTTACTACGATGAATTGAGTTATTCCAACCACGCCGGCTTTTCGCTAAAAAGTGCAAGGCATCTACCTGCGGTTTTAGTTCAACAAGTTTCGGAGTGGTCGCGGTTGAGCGATTCATCGTAGTAAACCGCCATAGTTTTGGCGGAGGCAGTCAGATTTGTGGGCGGTAAACCAAAGAGTGTCCCTTTTGACTAGTCGTTTAAGAACGTCCCCAATGGTTAAGTTGCAGGTGACGGCGGTTGTGTTACACTAACGCTGCGTATATGACGCAATCATCTCGATACAGATCAATGATGTCCGTCGTTTTGAACGGAATTAGACTGTTTAGCCGCCCTGAAGGTTTATGCAGGGAGCATGTGATCACAGGGCTTGAAAAGAAAGTTGAGCAAACACTGTGTCTGATCAACAGCAAGAAAACGAAATAACGACGACGCAAGCCGCTCCCGCTGCACCGGTTGCGTCGGACCAGGTCGCGGCGCCCGCGCAAGCCTCGGCTCCTGAGACGCCTAAGGCTGCTTCGACGCCTACGCCTTCAGCGGCTGAGAAGGCCGTGCCTGCAACTGGTGAGGAGGCTGCTCCGGCAAAGTCCAAGCGCACGCGCCGCACGGCCAAGCCTGCCACTGACGGCGAGGAGGTCACCAAGCCCAAGCGCCGTACCACGCGCACGACGCGCGCCAAGCGCACCGTTGCAGCTGACTCCTCGGCGCCGATTTCCGATGAGGTCGCGCAGGCACGTGCGTTGGCGCAGATTAGCGAGGCTCAGGTGGTGCGCGCCCGCCGTCGTGCTGCCGAGCGCGAGGCCGCGGCTCTGACTGAGCTTGCAGCTCCGTCTGTGCCCGAGACGTCTGCCGCCGACCAGCCGACCGAGAAGCCGGCACCGCGCACACGCCGTCGCACGGCTGTTAAGGCCGAGCAGGTTGCCGAACAGGCAACCCCCGAGCTCACCGAGGCTTCGGTTCGTTCCGCGGCAGGGGAGGGCGCATCGCCTGCTGAGCCCGCTGCGCCTGTCGAGGCCAGCGAAGTTCCCGTTGTCGATCCGGCTTTGCGCCCGCACCGTCGCGGTCGCAAGCCCAAGGCCTTCGTCGAGGCAGAGAAGGCCGCAGCCGCAGCTGCAGCCGCTCGGGATGCTGCGGCGACCGCCGAGTCTGCAACCGCTGCCGATGCACCCGTCCAGGATGCTACGACTTCCGAGGCCGCTCCCGCCGATGTCGAGCCCGCCGACGTCCGTCCTGGTCGCAGCCATCGTACTGCTGCTAAGCGCACGTCCAAGGCCAAGGCTGCCAAGAAGGGTGCGTCCGAGGATTCCGCCGAGACGACCGCCGATGCATCGACTGATGCCGCCGAGCCCCAAGACGTCGAACAGTCTGCGTCCGAGAAGCCCAAGCGCGGTCGTAAGAAGTCCGCTAAGGCCAAGGCGTCCGAGCAGCAGGCTGATGCCGAAGCGCAGATTGATTCCGGCGCCGAGGCCAATGACGCCGCTGCGGCCAATGTTGACACCGCCGCAACCGATGGCGCCGCGCCCGCTGAGGCCGATGACAACGCTCGCCCCAACCGTCGCCAGCACAAGCGCAACGAGGAGCGCAACGAGCGCAAGGACGAGCGCAACAACGACCGTCGCAACCGCCAGCGCGATCGCAAGCAGCGCAACAAGGAGCGCAATGCCGCTCCGACCGAGCCCACACTTTCGCGCGAGGAACTCGCGGCCATGAAGGTCGCCGAGCTGCGCGAAAAGGCCAAGGAGTTCGAGATCGAGACGACCGGCAAGAAGAAAGCCGAGCTCGTCGAGGAAATCTACACCACCGCCGCGAAGGCCGAGGGCTTCCGCGATATCAAGGGCATTCTGCAGATTCGCCCGGACGGCTCCGGCATCATCCACGCCCATGGCTACATGAAGTCCAACGACGACGCCTTCGTGCCCGCCTACCTCATCCGCTCCGCGCGCCTGCGCACGGGCGACGTCATCGAGGGCTCGCTGCGTCCTTCGCGCGGCGGCGACAAGCGCGCCGGCCTCGCCAAAATCACGACCGTCAACGGTCTGGACCCCGAGCAGATTCGCAACCGTCCCAAGTTCGGCGACCTCACCCCGGTCTATCCCAATGAGCCGCTGCGCATGGAGCACGGCAAGGATTCCATCACCGGTCGCGCCATCGACATCGTGTCGCCGATTGGCAAGGGCCAGCGCGGCCTGATCGTGTCCCCGCCCAAGGCCGGCAAGACCACGATCCTCAAGAAGATCTGTCAGTCCATCTCGATTAACAACCCCGAGGTGCACCTCATCTGCCTGCTCGTCGACGAGCGCCCCGAAGAGGTCACCGATATGCAGCGTTCCATCAAGGGTGAGGTTGTGGCGTCGACCTTCGATATGCCTGCCGACAACCACACCCGCGTGGCTGAGCTCGTCATCGAGCGCGCCAAGCGCATTGTTGAGCTGGGTGGCGACGTCGTGGTGGTGCTCGACTCCATCACGCGCCTCGCCCGCGCTTACAACTTGGCGGCGCCCGCCTCGGGCCGCATCCTTTCGGGCGGCGTCGATTCGGCGGCCCTGTATCCGCCCAAGCGCTTCCTGGGTGCAGCCCGCAATATCGAGAACGGTGGCTCGCTCACCATCCTGGCCTCTGCCCTCATCGACACCGGTTCCAAGATGGACGAGGTCATCTTTGAGGAGTTCAAAGGCACCGGCAACATGGAGCTTAAGCTCGACCGCGACCTGGCCGACCGCCGCATCTTCCCGGCTATCGACCCCGTTGCCTCCGGTACGCGTAACGAGGACCTGTTGATCGACGAGCAGATGCGTCCGTTTGTCTTTGGTCTGCGTCGCATTCTTGCCGGCATGAACAATACCGAGCGTGCGGCGGCGTCGTTTATCAAGGGTCTGAAGGGCACCAACACCAACCAGGAGTTCCTGGTGCGTTCGGCCAAAAAACACAGCGACTACGAGCAGACGTTCTAGGTTGTCATCCACGCGCTGCGATAGTCATCAATGCGATAAAGGGTCGGGGCTTTGAGCCTCGGCCCCTTTCCATTGCGCCGCTCCGCGCTTATTTTTGACCGTAAGACCGACGAGCAGCAGGTTTCCCGTTTCAATCCGACATCGTCGCTTGCAATCGGCAGGGCGGTTTCGCATAATAGCTTTTAAGCTTCGCGACGGAAAACGCAGATGAAACGAACCATATACCGTTGCTTTGGGGCATAGCCCCGCTTCATCTTCTCTCGCGCAGCCAACTGAATGATGCGATTTGGGTGCTGGAAGATGGGGAGAGCTCATGGCTTCTTCTGATGCAACACAACGAGCAGTCCTTGCCGGACTTTCGTGCGGGATCGGCCTGGCCGCTCCCGTGGTTATGTATGCCGCGACGCTGCCGTTTTCGTCGGTGAACGAGACGGTCGTAGCGGGTGCGGTTCCCTTCGCCGTGGGCGCGGTGGCGGGCGTGGGTATCTATGCCGCCTCGCTGGGTATCTCCGAGTATCGTGCGCAGCGTGAAGAGCGTCTGTTCCAGCCCGATGTCATGGGCGGTGCCGCCAATCTCAATCAGCATCAAAGCGAGTTCAAGACAGCCTCGATTCCAGCTCAGCAGCAGGATGCGACTCCTTACGCTGCGGTTTCTGCTTCTCAGGCTCAGTCGGAGCAGTCTACCTCGGCATTCCTTTCCGGCCTGACTGGTGCGTTCCAGCGCCGTCATGCCGATGATGGTGTCCCTACTATCGCTCGAGCCGCAGATGCTATGGACGAGGACGAGGCTTGGTCCATGATCGACAGTATGCTCGACGACGATTCGCCGGTGAGTTGCGACCCTGCACACTCGCGCGACGTCTATCAAGTCGCCATCGACGAGCTCACCAACGGCGGGCAGACCGGCTCCCTCAATCGTGACGACATCGCCGCCGCGGCACGTGCCGTATCGGGCTCCCAGGCCGCCCCTGCGGGCAGCACGGCGGCTTTCGTGGCACTCGTTGCCAACGCGGCAGCCAATAACGCCTACAGCGCTACCTCGGCGGACGTGGACGCTTCTGCCGATAATTCGTACGTTGATGAAGCCATTACTGCGGACGAGGAGGCCGTTGCCGCCCGCCGTGCCGCCGAAAGCTCGCTTTGGGGCGCTCCTGCCCAGCAGCAGGCGGCTGAGGCTGCGCCGTACAATGCAAACCTCGCCAGCATGCCTATCATCTCCGGTGCCGCGGACATCGATCTTGACGACCTCGATGAACCCGCAGCCATCACCGCATCTATTGAAGCCCAAGATCGCATCGACACCGACGACCTTCCGGACGCCTCGCTCGAGGTTGATGTCCCCATGGCCGATTACTCGGGCCACGAGGACATGTGGGCCGCCGCCACCGCGGTTCTGGATGAGATTGACGAGCCCGCTCCTGTTGCAGCCCCCGCTCCCGTCGCTGCCCCTCAGCCTGCTGCCCCCGCTTATGTCGGCCGTCACAGCGCTGTGTTCCCCGAGGATACCGCCCGTATCTCGCGCGAGAGCATTGAGCGAGCCGAGGCTATTGCCGCCGGCATTATGGAAAATCGTCGTCACGAGCGCGTCAATCAGATTCTCGAGGAAGAGATCGAGCGCCTGCAGTCCTCTACCGCCAAGCGTACGGGCCGTGCCTATCTGAGCGTTATCGAGGGCGGTACCGCCAGCTTCGCGCCGCTCTGCGCGGAGGCATAACTTCTGCATGGTTAAGATCAATCGAAAATGGGCGGTTGTAACCTGCCTGATGGCGCTCTTGATCTGGGGCAATTCGCTGGTTCCCGGCTCGGGGTCGGGCTCGCTGAGCCTGACGGTCATGGAAGCTATCCGCGGTTTCCTGCACGGCGTGGGACTTCCATATGAATGGGTGACCAACTTTGTTGTTCGCAAGTGCGCGCATTTTACCGAGTATATGGTGCTCGGCATCCTGGCAACGCACGCCTTTGATCTTGAGGGCCGGCGCACCTTTGACGTGCTGCTGCCCACGGCGGTGTTCCTGCTGCTGATTCCCTCGATCGACGAGACGATTCAGCTCTTTGTGCCGGGACGCGCCGGCATGATCACCGATGTGATGATCGACTGCTGTGGAGCGGCAACGGGCGTTGTGCTCCGATATCTCTTACGGTCGCTGATGCACGCCAAAAAAGCCGCCTAGGACGTATTGTTTGGTCCTAGGCGGCCTTTTTTATTTGAGGGCTTATATGGGGCGTGGTGGCGTCGTTCCGTAGGTTAGATTTGCCGAGCGCGCCACGCCCTGTGGGTGCGTCTGCTACTGAAGCGCCTGTGCGCCCAGGGCCAGGCAGCCCATGATGCCCTGCTTGCCCTCGAGGCTGTTGTTGACAATGTAGGTATCGATGTCGTTGACCTCGGGCGTGACGATGTAGCCGTTGAGCATTTCGGCGCACTTTTTGCGTGCGAGCGGCACGATGGGGGTGTGGTCGGCCACGCCGCCGCCGATGATAATCTTTTGCGGTGCGTAGCACAGCGTGTAGGTCATGAGCGCCTGTGCCAGATAGCCGGCGAGCAGGTCCATGGCCTCCGGGTCATCGGCCATGTCTCCGGCGCTCTTGCCATCCCAGCGCTTTTTAACGCCGGGGCCGGCGATGAGGCCCTCGAGGCAGTTGTCGTGGAAGGGACAGGCGCTATGCTCGCCGATGGTGTCGCGCGGGTCACGCGTGACCAGGATGTGGCCGGCCTCGGGATGCATCATGCCGTGCACGAGCTTACCGCCCGAGAGCACGCCGGCGCCCACGCCGGTACCGATGGTCAGGTAGACCACGTCGGTGAGGCCCTTGGCGCAACCAAACGTGACCTCGCCCAGGCAGGCGACGTTGACGTCGGTATCGTAGCCGCAGGGGATATTGAGCTCGTTTTGAATGGTGCCCAGCAGGTCAAAGTAACGCCATGCCGTCTTGGGCGTCTCCAGGATCTTGCCGTACTGGGGCGAGGCGGGGTTGACTGCGGTGGGGCCAAATGCGCCGATGCCCAGCGCGGCGATGCCCTTGTCGGCAAACCATGCGTTGACGGCCTCAACGGTCTCCTGCGGGGTCGTGGTCGCAATCTGCTCGCGCTCCAGGACCGTACCGTCTGCATAGCCCGTGGCGCAGACCATCTTGGTGCCGCCGGCCTCGAGCGCTCCGATAAGCTGCTGTTCTGCCATAGTATTCCTCTCTGGGACGAGTTGCTCCGTGACTAAAGTATAGAGCTCTAAACCATTTAAGAAAGCGCTATAGAAAGAAGCCTCGCAACGCGGCGGGCGGTGCGAGGCTTCTTTGGTTGCTTTAGTTGCCGGGCCGTCCTTACCCGCGCGGCTTGATTTTATCACGTAGCGACTTGAGGTTCTCCAGTGCCGCGTTAAGCGTCTCGTCTCGCTTGGCAAAGTGGAAACGAATCAGATGGTTGACGGGCTCGCGGAAGAAGCTCGAGCCGGGCACGGCGCCCACACCCACCTTAGACGCGAGGTCCTCGCAGAATTCGAGGTCGCTGTCATAGCCAAACTCAGAGATGTCCATCATGACGTAGTAGGCGCCCTGCGGCACGTTGTGCGTGAGACCGATACTGTCGAGTCCCTGGCAGAACAGGTCGCGTTTGGCGGTATAGAGGTCAAGGACCTCCCGGTAATAGCTATCGTCGAAATTGAGGGCGGTGACGACGGCCTCTTGCAGGGGGGCGGCGGCGCCTACGGTGAGGAAGTCGTGGACCTTCTTGATGCGCTCGGTGATTTCGGCGGGAGCGATGGTGTAGCCTAGGCGCCAGCCGGTGATGGAGTAGGTCTTGGACAGCGAGCTGCAGCTGATGGTGCGCTCAAACATGCCGGGCAGCGTGGCCATGTACACGTGCTCGTGGGGCGCGTAGACGATGTGCTCGTAGACCTCGTCGGTGATGCAGTAGGTGTCGTACTTTTTGCAGAGGTCGGCGATAAAGGCGAGCTCATCGCGTGTAAAGACCTTGCCGCAGGGGTTGGAAGGGTTGCATAGGACGATGGCCTTGGGGTCGTTGTCGCGGAAGGCCGCCTCGAGAGTCTCGCGGTCAAAGTCGAATGTGGGCGGGTTGAGCGGCACGTAGATGGGCTCGGCACCCGAAAGGATCGTGTCGGCGCCGTAGTTCTCGTAGAACGGCGAGAAGATGACGACCTTGTCGCCGGGGTTGGTGACCGTCATCATGGCGGCCATCATGGCCTCGGTGGAGCCGCAGGTGACTACGATATTCTCGTTGGGGTTGATCGGCATGCCCATAAAGTGCTCCTGCTTGGCGGCAAGCGCCTCACGCATGGCCTGGGAGCCCCAGGTGATGGAGTACTGGTGGTAGAGCGGCTTGGGGTCGCTGGCGATGGCGCTCAGGCTATCGAGCAGCTGCGCCGGGGGATCGAAGTCGGGGAAGCCCTGCGACAGGTTGACGGCGCCATACTTATTGGAGATGCGCGTCATGCGGCGGATGACGGAATCGGTAAACGTTGCCGTACGGTTGGAGAGTTCTTTCATGCTTGTCCTTTCGAGCATTTGCAGTGGGGCAAGTTTACTCCTATGAAACCGGTGGGAAATGCTCGAAATGGATCCGAAAAACTCTTTTCAAAATTCTTGAAAATTGGGGCTTGCATCGCGTGGCGTTCCTTGCAATAATAGTCAAGCGCGAAGCGCACAGTACACGGTGGGTGTAGCTCAGTTGGCTAGAGCGACGGGTTGTGGTCCCGTAGGTCGAGGGTTCGAGTCCCTTTACCCACCCCAGTTCTTGCTTCGTGTTGATATCGGGTCGTTAGCTCAGTTGGTAGAGCAGGGGACTCTTAATCCCAAGGTCCAGGGTTCGACCCCCTGACGGCCCACCAAAGATTGTTAAGACGGTCAGCGAAAGTTGGCCGTCTTTTTTGTTGACCTTTCATGAGGTCGAACCCGAAAGGGCGCGGAGCTGAGGAAATGCGCGAGCATTTGCCAGCGCAGCGCGCAAGGCGCGAAGCGCCGCAGCGGCCGCCTGCACAGCAGGCTGACCCCCTGACGGCCCACCAAAGCATGTTAAAGCGGCTGGCTTAGGCTGGTCGCTTTTTGTTAACCTCGCATGTGGTCGAACCCGAAAGGGCGCGGCCGCTTTCACAGATCGAGTCTACCCTGGGGATCGGTAAAACCGTCAGTACCTTCCTTGAGTTTCTTCTCGTCTGCCTTCACGCGACGCTCGAGCTTTTTTGTATCCTCGGCAGGCGGCAGGTTCTCGGGTACAATTCCGCGGTCGATGAGGCTGCCACGCACGCTTGTGTTGTTCTCGACGTGCTCTTGCTTGATCTGGTCCAGACCGTACAGGTCGTGTTCCTCGGCGTTGAAGGCCGTCATCGAGTTCGTAAGGTCCTTTGCTTTGATGAGAACATCGGCTAGCCTGTCCGCCAATGCCGAGCTCTTGGATACGCCGAGCTGTTGCTTCATTTCCGCCGTGCTTCTGCCGCCGAATAACGCTTCATCGCCCTTCGACTTGATGATCGCGAAACCTTTGGAGTCCACGCCGCGTTTGAACGCAATACCCGAGAGCTGTTTCTCTGAATCAGATAGCGAGTGGCGCGCCTGCAAGCGCTGAATCTCTGCGAAGCGCTGCTCTATGAGCTCTTGGCGGCGCGTCTGCACGGCGAAGTACGCCTGTGCGAGCGCGATTTCTTGCTTGTTTGAATCTCCGTTCTGGGCGATTAAATAGCATGCATAGCGCGTAAGTTTGTATTCTTTAACCGCACGAGCGGCGACACCGGCAGTTACCATTTTCGTGGTGTCACGAAAATGGGAATCAACTGGAGTTTTGTTTGTTTCGCACGAGACTTTTGCCCTCTTAACAACTTCGGCAAAGTTCTCCCATCGAGTGTACCCCATGGGTTCCATTAAATCGCGTGCGAGCCAATACTCAACGCCGTCTTCCACATTGGCGTAGCTATCAAGTTTGACACGCCACTTCTCGATATCTCTACTGTCCATATCTCCTCCTCGCTGGCCTATTGTCTATGCGGGCTTTGCCCGCTCTGTATTCAGAATTAGGATACGCTGCCGTGCGGACACGAATGGGCCCCGTGCCACTTCGAGTTCACGGGGCCCATAGATATCGATTAGTTGTGTTTTGCTTTAGATAGGTGTCCAGTTTAATTCGCTCGATAGTGCGATCCGAGACTTTCGGTTCGCTTGCGCATGGCTTTGACCATTTCCTGTGCTAGTTGAATCTGCGATTGCAGGCGGGCGAGGGCTGCGATTTCGCTGTCATTGGCGTGTGGCTTGCTCAGCGCCGTTGCGTCGTCTTGCAGGCTTTCAAGCTGTTGCAGGGCCTTGGATAGACCCGCTTCGGTCCTGTTGATCATGCAGTAGGTACTCATTGTGCGTTTGAGGCAGCGGGTCAGGCGCTCGGCGTCTGCTGTAGCTATGCCATGCTGGGGGAGGGCGATATCCATCGGTGCGGCCGCCTCAGGAGCGTCCAGCGCTGCTTGGGCTGCCGATGCGCCCGCAATGCGCCCGAACACGATGCCATTGGCACTCGACAAGCCGCCGATGCGGTCGGCGCCGTGCATGCCGCCTGTTGCCTCACCGCAGGCGTAGAGGCCCTCAACGCCTGCGTACGCGGTCTTGTCGATTTTGATACCGCCGTTGGCGGCGTGGGCATACATCGCCACGCGCATCTCGTCGGTCGGCGCGATGCCGTGCTCGTCTTGCAGCCAGGTGGCAAAGGTCTGCACAAACTCGGGGATGTCCTCGCGGGGGAAGTCGTAGTGGAGCGCCAGGCCCTCTGCACCTGCCTGATCTATGACGAGGTCGATGGCGCGGGAGGCCAAGCGCGAGGTGAAAGGACCATATCCAGAGCGCTGCTCAAGCAGATCGTTTAGCTTGCCGTCGGCAATATCGACCGGCTGGTCTACATGTACGTAGCGCCAGGTTTTCTCGTTGAAGACCAGGTTGCGCTTGGGCTCGATGAAGCCGGGCATCATCTGCATGAATTCTATATTAGTAAGCGATGCGCCGTGCGCCAGTGCGATGGCCTGCGAGGAGCTGAGCACATCAGCCGACGTAAGGCTGCGCTCGAACAGGCCGCCTGTGCCACCGGCTGCGATGATCGTGGCCTTGGCAGCAAAGGGCACGATTCGATTTTCGGTAAGGTCGTAGAGCACGGTTCCGGTGATTCTGCCGTTCGTGTTCTCAACAAGGTCGATAAGCTCATGGCGGGGGAGCAGGCGAATGCCGAGTGACTCGATTCGGGTCGTCAGAGCGTCCTCAAGGGGCTTGCGGGTGAGGCCGCGCCACATGCGCGTCTTGTGGTCAAAGCAGGGGATAAACTGCTTTTGCTGAGCGCTCTCAGCGCTTTGCGGACGCTGGAGCTCAACGCCCAGGTCTTGCTCGAGCCATTCAATTGCCTGGGGAATGCCGTGGACAAACGTCTGGACAAGCTCGGGGTCGGCGACGCCGCCACCAACGGTCTGGATGGTGTCGATGAGGTCTTGTTCGTCGTCTTCGTTAACGGGTCCGATAAGCCCCAAGCCCCAGGTTCCGGGGAAGAAACTCGATCCACTCATAGTCTTGCCGGCGCTTGCCACAGCGACGGTTGCACCTGTGCGCGCCGCTTCGATGGCGGCGCAAAGGCCCGCAATGCCAGATCCAATTACCAGTACATCAGTCGATTCCATCGGATTCCTTTCTCGTCCGGCGCATTGTCGCACGGGTGATCGGTAATGGGGCCGCAAAGACTCGGCAAATCGGTAAAGGGCACATATGACAGGTGGGCGTCATGGACGCTCTGACGTTTCATCTCGTCACATCTCGTATTTCGCCCCAACTGATATATCGGCATTCGCTACCCTGCGATAGCGCAAACAAAAAGAGCCGCTACCTCGAAAGGTAGCGGCTCTAAAGCTCAACTATATGAGCATCGCGCGGGCGCGATTAGGCCTTGAGGGCCTCCTCGACGGCGACAGCGCAGGCGACGGTGGCACCGACCATGGGGTTGTTGCCCATGCCGATGAGACCCATCATGTCGACGTGCGCAGGCACGGAGGAAGAACCGGCGAACTGGGCGTCGGAGTGCATACGGCCCATGGTGTCGGTCATGCCGTAAGAGGCAGGGCCGGCGCCCATGTTGTCCGGGTGCAGGGTACGGCCAGTGCCGCCACCAGAAGCGACGGAGAAGTACTTCTTGCCAGCCTCGAGGCGCTCCTTCTTGTAGGTGCCAGCGACGGGGTGCTGGAAGCGCGTGGGGTTGGTGGAGTTGCCGGTGATCGAGATGTCGACGTTCTCGTGCCACATGATGGCAACGCCCTCGCGGACGTCGTCGGAGCCGTAGCAGTTAACGGCAGCGCGGGGACCATCGGAGTAGGGGATGGTCTCGACGACCTTGAGCTCGCCCGTGTAGTAGTCGAACTGAGTCTTCACATAGGTGAAGCCGTTGATGCGGGCGATGATCTGGGCGGCGTCCTTGCCCAGACCGTTCAGGATAACGCGCAGCGGCTTCTTGCGAGCCTTGTTGGCGTTCAGAGCCAGGCCGATAGCACCCTCAGCGGCAGCGAAGGACTCGTGGCCGGCCAGGAAGGCGAAGCACTCGGTGTCGTCGGAGAGCAGCATAGCGCCCAGGTTGCCGTGGCCCAGACCGACCTTGCGGTCCTCGGCGACGGAGCCGGGAACGGTGAAGGCCTGGATGCCCTCGCCGATGATGGCGGCAGCCTCAGAAGCAGTCTTGGCGCCACGCTTGACAGCGAGAGCGCAGCCGAGGGTGTAGGCCCACTCGGCGTTCTGGAAGGCGATGGACTGGGTGTTGTTGACGATCTCACGCGGGTTGAAGCCCTTGTCGGTGCAGATCTGCAGAGCTTCCTCGAGGGAGGCGATGCCGTTGTCGGCGAGGCACTTGTTGATCTTGTCAGCGCGGCGCTCGTAACCTTCGAACGTAACAGTCATAGTTATTTCCCTCCCTTTCTACTCGTGAACCGGGAACACGCTGGCGACGGAGTGAGTCTCCTCGTCGGTGCGCGGGTCGATGTACTTGGCAGCGTTCTCCCACTGACCATAGTGGCCCATAGCGCCAGCGATGGCCTCCTCGGGGGTCTTGCCGGCCTTGACGGCGTCGGTGAACTTGCCGAGGTTCAGGAACTCGAATGCGATGATCTCGTTCTTGTCGTTGAGAGCCATGCGGGTGACGTAGCCCTGAGCGAGCTCGAGGTAACGAGCGCCCTTGGCCTTGGTGCCGAACATGGTGCCGACCTGAGAGCGAAGGCCCTTGCCGAGGTCGTCGAGGGAGGCGCCCACGGGCAAGCCGCCCTCGGAGAACGCGGTCTGGCTGCGGCCGTAAACGATCTGCAGGAAGATCTCGCGCATAGCAACGTTGATGGCGTCGCAGACGAGGTCGGTGTTGAGGGCCTCGAGGATGGTCTTACCGGGAAGGATCTCGGAAGCCATGGCGGCAGAGTGGGTCATGCCCGAGCAGCCGATGGTCTCAACGAGGGCCTCCTCGATGATGCCGTCCTTGACGTTCAGCGTGAGCTTGCAGGCGCCCTGCTGAGGTGCGCACCAACCCACACCGTGCGTAAGACCGGAGATGTCGGAAATCTCCTTAGCCTGGACCCACTTGCCCTCCTCGGGGATGGGTGCGGGGCCGTGGTATGCACCCTTGGCAACGGGGCACATGTTCTCCACTTCCTGTGAGTACTGCATGCCTCTCCTCTCTATCGTGTTGGCGTCCCGTCTGGGGGTCGTGGCTGGCGATTGCCGGGCGACCCTTCGAAAGGGACATGACATGCAGCCCCTATAATACCGCGAAATGCACGGAATATTCGGCGAACGGCTCAGTTTTCGTAGCGAGAAGTCCGGAAGTTTTAATTGAAACGGTTTAACTATATGTTCTGTGGTCGCGAACTTCCGTAGAGGGGGTTCGTCTTGGGCAAGCTTTTGGTCAGCTCTTGTATGCGTTGCGGGGTCTGACCTGTTGCAACGGTGCCGTTCGCCGCCCGTTTACTGCCTTTGGCCGCGCGAGTGTATTGTTTTGCGTGAATGTTTTGATGGCACGCTTCAATCGTGCTGTATTGGATGGCAATCAGATCCCGGCGAAGGGAGCGCCATGCAGCGCGTTTGGAGAACGGTTACCGGCTTTTACCATGTCTGTGCCCGCGGTACGGGCAAGCAGCTCATCTTTGAGGGCGATGAAGACCGGTGGGAGTTTTTGGAGCTGATGCGCGAGTGCTGCCGCGAGGCGGGCGTGACGGTTGTCGCCTGGTGCCTTATGGGCAATCACGTGCATTTGGTGCTTGCAGATTACGAGGACGCGATGAGCGCGGCGATGCACCGGCTGCTTTTGACGTACGCGCGGCGGTTCAATAAACGCACGGGGCGCACGGGCCATCTGTTCCAGAACCGTTTTGACCGGCGCTCGCTCGATACCGACCGTTATCTGATGGCTGCCATTCGCTATGTTCACGCTAATCCGCAGGAGGCGGGTATCGCCCTGATCGAGCGTTATCCCTGGAGCAGCTTTGCCGAGTATCTTCGAGCGTATGACAACGATATGACGAGGGGATTTTCGGACCCTTCTTGTGTTCTCGAGCTCTTTGAGTCTGCCAAGGGGTTTCTGGATTATTCTCTGTCGATGCCCGATGGTTCCGATCCGGTGATTCACGATATGGATGAGACGGAGTGGGAGCGGCGTGCGTTTGCCGACAAGATGGCGAAGCGCCTGGGTGTGCCGCTCAACGAACTCAAGACCGTAGCACCCTCGCGGCGAGACGGAATCGTTTTCGCCCTGCACGATGGCGGCTACACGGTGCGCGAGATCGAACGGTATACGGGAATCAGCAAGAGTACCGTCTCTCGTATCGTGCGCGCTTATGCGCGGGTGAATGCTCAGGCTGAGGGCTCGGAATAGAAAATGGCCGAACCACTCTTGTCAAGCGATTCGGCCAACAAAATTCTTAAGATTTGGGACAAATATTACTGATTATTTTTGTCCCGTGAGCATGCCGTCGAGGGTGCGCCAGGCGAGCTCGGCGCATTTGACGCGGGCGGGCATGTGCGAGATGTCCTGGAGCTGGGCGGCTTCGTCCAGGTCTTCCAGGTCGTCCTCGGAGAGCTTCTCGCCGCGGATCATGGCGAGGAAGAGCTCTGCCAAGCGGTGAGCTTCCTCGACGGTCTCGCCGGTGATGAGGTCGGCCATGATGTCGGCGCTGGCCTGGCTGATGGCGCAGCCGTGCCCGGTAAACGAGGCCTCCTCGATCACGCCCTTCTCGACACGCAGCTGCAAGGTGAGCTCGTCGCCACAGCTGGGGTTGATGCCGTCGTGCTCATGCGTGGGGGCATCCATCTCGTACTTATAGTCGGGGTGCGAGTTGTGCTCCATAAACGTGGTGGAGGTGTACAGATTACCCATTGAACGTGCTCCAAACGTGATGCAGGCCGGCGATGAACTTGTCGATGTCGGCCTTGTCGTTGTAGAAGGCCACGCTGGCGCGGCAGCAGGCAAGGTTCTCGACGCCCAGCCAGGTGAGCAGCGGCTGAGCGCAGTGGTGGCCGGCGCGGATGCAGACGCCGTCCATGTCCATGATGCTCGCGACGTCGTGCGGGTGAATTCCCTTGACGTTAAAGCTCACAACGCCGTGGTGGTTGTCCCAGTAGATGGAACCGATGATTTGGACAAAGTCGAGCTGCATGAGTTCGCCCATCAGATAGTGGACGAGTGCCTGCTCGCGGGTCTGGATGTTCTCGTAACCCACCGTGTTGACCAGGTAATCAAGGGCGGCGCCCGTGGCGAAGATGCCGGCGGCGTCCTGCGTGCCGGCCTCGAACTTCTCGGGGACGGGCGCCCAGACGGCGTCCTGCTCGGTGACCGAATCGATCATCTCGCCACCGGTGAGCATGGGTGGCATGGCGTTGAGCAGGTCCATTTTGCCCCACAGCACGCCAATGCCCATGGGACCCATGGCCTTGTGTGCGCTAAAGGCAAAGAAGTCGGCGCCCAGGTCGGCCACATCGACCGGCATGTGCGGCAGCGACTGCGCGCCGTCGACGACCAGGTAGCCGCCGTACTTGTGCACGAGCTTGCCGAGGTTCTTGACCGGGTTCTCGACGCCCAGCACGTTGGAGACCTGTCCAACGGCCAGGATCTTGGTCTTGGGACCAACTTTGGCAAGAACCTCCTCGGTGGTGAGCTGGCCGGTCTTGGTGGGGTAGAGGTAGACGAGCTTGGCGCCGGTCTCGCGGCAGACCTGCTGCCACGGAATCAGGTTGGAGTGGTGCTCCATGATGGTGATGACGACCTCGTCACCGGGCTCGAGTACCGTGGGTGCAAAGCTCTTGGCGACCAGGTTGAGCGACTCGCTCGTGTTGCGGGTGAAGACGATCTCGTTGGCCTGTGAGGCGCCGATGACGTCGGCGATTTGCTGGCGGACCTTCGCGATGGCCTCGGTGGCCTCGACGGACAGCGAGTACAGGCCGCGCAGGGGGTTGGCGTTCATGCGCTGATAGAAGTCGCGCTCGGCGTCGAGCACACAGGCAGGGCGTTGCGCGGTGGCGGCGCTATCGAGGAAGGCGATCTCGGGGTGCTGCTGGAACAGCGGGAACTGCGCCTTGTAGGGATTGGTCTCGATGTCGACGGTAGGCCAGCCGCGCGAGGCCTCGTCGCTGGCGTCGAGCTCCATAGGCTCCGGTGCGGTACAGGTGTCGCATTTAACGTGTTCGGTGTCGATCATGCGAGCTCCTCCTCAAAGTTATCGATCAGGTTGTTGCCCAGGCGGACAACGGCGGCGCGGGTGCGCTCATCGGTGGCGGAAATCGCGGCGTCTTCCAGCTTGGCGCGGATGAACAGGTCCTCGGCGGCGTTTTGGTCAAGGCCGCGGCAGGCGAGGTAGAACAGCTGCTCGTCGCGGACGTGACCGATGGTGGCGCCGTGGTTGCCGGCGACGTCGTCCTCGTCGCAGAGAATGACGGGAACGGTCTTGTTGTCGACGCCCTTGTTGGCCAAAAGCACCGTCTCGCGCTCGGTGCCGGTTGCACCCTTGCAGCCGTGCACGAGGTCGATGGTGCCACGGTAGACCTTCTTGGACGTGCCGGTCAGCACGCCGTTGGCGTCGATCTCGCACTCGGTCTTGCGACCGCGGTGGCGCAGCTCGTAGTTAAAGTCGCGCACCTGCTCGCGGGCGCCAAGGTAGTCAGTATCGATGGTGACCTTGGCGGTATCGCCCAGCAGGTCGCCGGCAAGGCCGGTGGCGCTGGCGCCGGCACCCAGGACGGTGTGTTGCACGTTGACGCGCGCGCCCTCGTCCAGGAACAGGCCGGTGTCGTCGAGTGCGATCCAGCTATCGTCGAGCGTCTGCGTGCAGGCCACGTTGACGGTGGCGTACTCGTGGGCACACACGCGTAGCACGGAGCCCACGACACCCTCGCCGGTAACGGGGGAGTCTAGGGCAATAAGCAGATCGAGCGTCGACTGAGGACGGGCAACGACGTCGATGGCGGCGATGGCCGCGGCTGCATCGACACCGCTCACGCGCACAGTAACTGTGGCGTGCTTGTATGCGGGCACATCGACGACGATGCGCTTGGTAGCGTGATCGGCCATGTAGGCGTAGGCAGCCTCGCCCATGCCGGTTTCGAAGGCCTCAGCGGGGGAGAGCTCCTCCTCCAGTTTGATAGCCCCGGCCTGGTAGACGGAGGTCGCAGGCACGTCGAGCTCGGTCTCGGGCGTGATACGGGCGCGGTCGGCGGCATCGCCGGGGGCGGAGGCGCGGCGCTCGGGGAAGCGCTCGGCCATAGCGTCCACGGCGGCTTCAAACGCGTCTGCCGCGCCGGTAAACTGCTCGTCCAAGCCCTCGACCTCAACGGCCTCGGCAGGAGCGACGGCAAGCTCGTCCGAAAGCTCAAGCTTGGTCTGGTTCATCTTGAGCCAACCCCAAGTGGCGGCCGGCATCGCGTTGACCTGCTCGAGTGTGGTAGCAACGGTGTTGGTTTCCTGTTTCATTATCCGATCGCTCCTTCCATCTCGAGCTTGATCAGGTTGTTCATCTCGACGGCGTACTCCAGCGGCAGCTCCTTGGAGACCGGGTTGGCAAAGCCGTTGACGATCATGGTGCGGGCCTCTTCCTCCGAGATGCCGCGGCTCATCAGGTAGAACACCTTGTCGTCGCCGATGCGGCCGATGGTAGCCTCGTGGCCGATGTCGACATTCTTGGCGCGGATGTCCATGGCCGGAATAGTGTCGGAGCGGCTCTGGTCGTCGAGCATCAGCGACTGGCAGCTCACGGTTGCCTTGGAGCCCTCGGCCTTGGGTGTCGCCACAATAGAGCTGCGGAAGGTCTGAATGCCGCCACTCTTGGAGATGCCCTTGGTCTCGACGGTTGCCGAGGTCTCGGGCGCGTTGAGCACGACCTTGCAGCCGGTGTCGAGGTTCTGGCCGGCGCCGGCAAAGGTGATGCCGGTAAAGCTCGAGCGGGCGCGGCGGCCGTTGAGCACGCTCATGGGGTAGAGGTAGCCCACGTGGCTGCCGAAGGAGCCGCTGATCCACTCGATGTCGCCGTCCTCGTCCACGCGCGCGCGCTTGGTGTTGAGGTTGTACATGTTCTTGGACCAGTTCTCGATGGTCGAGTAGCGCAGGTGTGCGCGTTTGCCCACAAAGAGCTCCACAGCGCCGGCGTGGAGGTTGGCAACGTTGTACTTGGGCGCGGAGCAACCCTCGATAAAGTGCAGGTCGGCATCGTCCTCGACGATGATGAGCGTGTGCTCAAACTGGCCGGCACCCTTGGCGTTGAGGCGGAAGTAGCTCTGCAGCGGGAAATCGAGCTTGGTGCCCTTGGGCACGTAGACAAACGAGCCGCCGGACCATACGGCGCCGTGCAGGGCCGCAAACTTGTGGTCGGTGGGCGGGATGAGTGTCATAAACTTCTCGTGGATGAGCGGTTCCCACTGCGGATCGTGCAGGGCTTCCTCAATACCGGAGTAGACGATGCCCATCTTGGACGCGGTGTCCTGCATGTTGTGGTAGACGAGCTCGGAGTCGTACTGCGCGCCGACACCCGCCAGGTAGCTACGCTCGGCCTCGGGGATGCCTAGGCGCTCAAAGGTGTTCTTGATGTCGTCGGGCACCGACTGCCAGTCGTGCTTTTGGTCGGTGTTGGGCTTGACGTAGGTGACGATGTTGTCCATGTCCAGGCCCTCGATGGAGGGGCCCCACGTCGGATCCGGGAAGCGGTTGAAGATTTCGAGGGACTTTAAGCGCAGGTCGAGCATCCACTGCGGCTCGTCCTTTTTGGCGCTGATCTCGCGCACGATG
Source organism: uncultured Collinsella sp. (assembly GCA_900545055.1). GTDB lineage: Bacteria > Actinomycetota > Coriobacteriia > Coriobacteriales > Coriobacteriaceae > Collinsella. The sequence goes on along the minus strand of UQXP01000003.1, from coordinate 16,914 downwards.
TCGGGCGTGATGCCGGCGTCGAGGCGCTCGAATCCCTCCTCGCCATAGGTGAAGTCGTAGAGGCTGCGGTCGATGTCCGCGACCTCGGTGCGGTTCTTGGTCATTGCGTCGCCCCTTTACGCCTGCTGCTCGGCAGCGGCGGCCTCGGCCTGGGCGCGCTGCTCGGCGGCCTCGCGCTCGAAGGTCTCAAAACCGTTCTTGTCGATCCAGGGGATGAGCGAGGCGTCGTCCTCGCGCACGATGTGGCCCTTGACCATAACGTGGACGCGGTCGACATCCAGGTGCTCCAAGATGCGCGTGTTGTGTGTGATGATGAGCATGGAGCCGTCGCAGCTCTTGCGGTAGGCGTCCATGCCGTGGCTGACGGTGGACAGGGCGTCGACGTCTAGGCCCGAGTCGGTCTCGTCGAGGATGGCGAGCTTGGGCTGCAGCAACAGGAGCTGGAGCATCTCGACCTTCTTCTTCTCGCCGCCCGAGAAGCCCACGCCCAGCTCGCGGTTGAGGTAGGCGGTATCCATGTTGAGCTCTGCCGCGAGCTCCTTGACGCGACGGCGGAACTCCTTGCCCTTCATCTCCAGGCCGGGGCGGCCGGCGATGCTGGCGCGCAAAAAGCTCGACAGCGGCACGCCCGGAATCTCGACCGGGGCCTGGAAGCTCAGGAACAGGCCGGCGCGCGAGCGCTTGTCGGTGGTGAGTTCAGTGATGTCCTGGCCGTCAAAGACGATGCGGCCGTCGTTGACCGTGTAAACGGGGTCGCCCATGACCAGGTGGCCGAGGGTGGACTTGCCGGCACCGTTGGGTCCCATCAGAACGTGGGTCTCGCCGGCGGCGACGTTGAGGTTGACGTTGTGGAGGATGGTCTTCTCGTCCACGGAGGCGGTCAGACCTTCGATGGAAAGCAGCGGATTTGCGCTCATGCTGTCCCTCTCTGTATATGGTGTACTCATAGGTGTACTAAACCCTAGGAATCTTCTCGGAATAAAGTTACTATGGGTTCGGCGTTAGTCAAGGGAAAACCCGACTAATCCACTCGACTTTTTAGATGTGGGACATAATAATCAGGCTTGTTTGCCCCGCGTGCATAAGATTTGGGACAAACAAGCCTGGTATTTTGTCTCGGCTACGATGAGAGGGTAGGTATGCTCATTTCTTCTAAGGGCCGCTATGCCCTCCGTCTGATGATCTATATCGCAGCGCTTGGTGACGCCGAGGGCAAGATTGCCCTTCGCGAGGTCGCTGACCGCGAGCATATTTCACAAAAGTATTTGGAGCAGCTGGTTCGTCCGCTCATGAAGGCGGGCCTGCTTAGGAGCGTGCGCGGTAAGGGCGGCGGCTACATGATGGCGAAGGACCCGGCCGAGGTGCGCGCCGGCGACATCCTGCGTGCCGTCGAGGGCAGCACGGCTCCGGTGGCGTGCGATGGCATCGACAACAGCTGCACCCGCAGCGATTTGTGCTCGACCGTCAAGTTCTGGCGCGGTTTGGACGACGTGATCGAAAAGTACGTCGACGGCGTGACGTTGGCCGACCTGGCCGCCGTCCCCGAAATCAACTTTGACATCAAACTGTAGGTTGAGCGCAATTCCTTAAGATTTCGCGGAGGGTTGTTGCCGTTTACCGAGGGGTTGTTGTGCAACAACGGGCGAGCTGCAATACTTATTTCTATCTTTGCAAACTGCACTTTAACTACACCAATGCAGGGAGGATCTTATGCAGCCCAAGCATTCTGCTATTGTCGCGGGCCTGACGTTGGCGCTTTCGTTTGGCGCCGTTTCCGCGCCGGCACCCGCCGCTGCCGAGGAGCCCACGCCGGGCGTTGCCTCGGATGCCACCGATATCGATAAGGGTCTCTACACCCAGCAGTCCTTCTCAGGCGTGCTGAGGTCGGTCCAGGGCGTTTCGTTTGTCAACGTGACTCCCGAGATGAAGTACTTCACCAAATATGAGAGCCATGGCAACTATAACCAGGGCTTTTCGTATGGTGACGGCTACAACGCGCTGGGTTATTACCAGTTCGACCGTCGTTGGTCGCTCATTCCGTTTATGAAGCAGGCCTACAACTACAACCCCGAAAAATACAGCATGCTCAAGGATGCGATTGATCGCGGCAGCGAGATTTCCAACACGAGCAATGCCATGTACGAGAACGGCCAGCCCACCGAGTTGGGCCGTATTGCGCAGGAGGCTTTCCAGGGCGCTTATAACATCGACCCTGCTGAGTTTTCGGCCCTGCAGGATGCGTATGCGTACAACTCGTACTATGCGGTGACCGAGGCGTGGCTCAAGAGCGGCCTGGGTATTGATATTTCGGGCCGCGCCGATTGCGTCAAGGGCATGGTGTGGAGCATCACCAACATGTGCGGCACCGGTGGCTGCAGGGACTTTTTCCGTTGGGCGAATCTTTCCAACGATATGTCCGACCGCGAGTTTGTGACGGCGCTTTCCAACAGCGTGGTCAATAACGTGGCGACCAAGTATTCGAGCCAGCCCCAGTATCATGAGGGCTGGAAGAATCGTTATAAGAATGAGCTGAAGGACTGCTTGGTTTATATCGCCGAGGACGAGGCGGCCGCTGCGACGCCCGTGCAGCCCGAGCCTGCGCCGGCGCCCTCGCCGACACCTGATTCGAATGACGACTCGAGTGACGATGCCAGCGATGACAGGATGGATGCGCCCTCGACCGATGCTGACGGTAATGGCTCTGCTGGTGGCACTACCAACGACGGCTCTACCTCGAACGGCTCCGATTCGAACGGCTCTACTGCGGGCGATTCGCCTTCAAGCTCTGCCGGCAATACGGACAGCGACGCTTCTGGTTCGACCGGCGCTGGCACCTCTAACTCATCCGCCGGCTCGAGCGATTCGTCCGTTGACACCGGCTCTAACAATGGTTCCGGCTCTGAAGCAACCCCTGATTCCGATGCTTCCAAGGACGACTCGAATAAGGCGCCGGACGCTTCCGTTGCTTCGCCGGACAAGAAGCCTTCTTTCTCCATGCAGCTTGGTTCTACGCTGGGCTCTTCGCTGATGGCTGGCGTCAATAACGGCTCGACCCAGAACAAGGACAACTCTGATCAGGTTTCCACGGAAAAGACCGAAGCCGCAAAAGGCGACTCCAAGGACAAGGCTTCCGAGAAGACCGAATTCGATAAGGGTTCTAGCTCTGAGGAGAAGGGCGACAAGTCCGAACAGAAGAAGGACGAGGACAAGAAGTCTGAATTTGAGGAGAAGGACAAGAACAAGGACAAGACCGAGGACGGAAAGCAGCAGGGCGAGGACAGCAGTAAAGGCAACACCGACAACCAGGTCCAAGAGCAAAATGACTCCAAGACGGTGACCACTACAACCACGACGACTACAACGACCAAGTCATCTGGCGGTAACATGCCCAAGACGGGCGACCTTATCGTTATGGCGAGCCTTGCCAGTGCAAGCTTGGCCACACTGGGCGCTACGTCTATCGTAAATGGTAAGCATAAGCTCGATCAGCAGAAGAAAGCTTCTGGGGAGGACGGCTCGGAGGAGTAGCCTCTTGGTTGCTAGATAACTAAAGAGTTGGGACGGGGTCCGGTGCGAATGTATCGGGCCCCGTTTTGTTGTGCAACGATTTGTTATGCCCCCTCGGGGGTCTGTTGCTACCGCTGCCCGAAACGTTTGCATGTCGATATTGTTGCGCTCTACCCGCTCGCTACAATGGGCATCGTGCTGCGTTAGAAGGAGAGTTTACAGTGTCTGAACAGGTGAATTGTGGTTTTACTCATGCGTTTGGTGCACGGTTGCTCAATCATGCGGATAGCGCAGCTCTACCGGTTGATGTACACGACTTTTCCGATGCAATCAATCGGTGTTTACTCGTCGATAAGACTATGTTTATTGCCGATATATTGGACAGCGAAGCACCTGTTGCGATTTGTTGTCGGCCCAAGGGTTTTGGCAAGAGCATGAATCTATCGATGCTCAAATGCTATTTGGAACGACCTGATCACCGGCGGCCGGGTCGAAGCCCGTTCGTCGGCACCCAGATTTGGCAGGCGGACGGTGGTCGCTATCGTGATGAGTACGCGTGTTATCCGGTCATCACGCTCGACTTTTCAACTGCCGCTGCGAGGCGCGACGCTGATGCTGCGGCGGCTATTCGCAGCGCTGTCGCGCACGAGTGCGCCCGATTGCTGCCGCTGCTTGACGCGCCTGATCTGTCAAGACGTGAGATTCGTCTTATCGAGAGGGCGACGCGTGGGGTGGCCAGCGATAAGGAGATCGATGCGGCGCTTGGCGTGCTTATTAAACTGCTTCAGACAGCTTTCGATGAGCGGGTTGTTCTTCTGATAGACGACTACGACGCGGTATGTCCAAAGCGTTTGGACGCTAAGGAAGACGGTAGCGTGGATTCCCTAGAGTCGCTCAGCCGAATGTTGTTCGACACCATTGCCGACGCCGGCGACTCGTTGCGATTGACGTGTCTGATGGGCGAGCGCCCCGGTCCTGCCGAGCTTGCGTTGTCCCAGCGTGGGGTTTCCTATCGATCGGCGACGCCACTGTCGAGTTGGTGTGATCGATGGTTCGGTTTTTCGGACGACGAAGTCCAGGTGCTGTTGGATTGCGTCGGTCGCAACGGCTGTCTGGATGACGCGCGTGAGTGGCTCGAGGGCTATCTGTTTGGTGGTTTTTATTGCTCGAGCCCGGAGCGCGTGGTGGACTACGCACATCGCGGTTGCGTCGCGCCTGTTCGGGCAGATCTGTATGGTTACGCTGACCGTCTGAGCGCATGCGTCGGTGACTGGAATCTCATGCGCCTGTCCGCATTGTTCGATTTGCTTGAGCCGCATGGGTTAATTGAGGCGCCAGTGCATGTGCATGCCGAGGTGGCCGATGTCGCCAAGCCCGAAGATATCTGGACAGCGCTGTATCTGTCTGGATTTCTTACGACGGACATGACGGGGCATTCGGAGGACGGCGCGTGCCTTCGTTCCCTGCGTCTGCCTAACAACGAAGTGCGTCAGGCGCTCCGTCTTGTAATTCTGGAATGGTTTGAGTGTGCCGTTGAGGACGTTGGAGTTATCGACTCGTTCCATGACGGGCTGTGTCGAGGAGACGAGGACACTGTAAAGCAAGCTTTGAACTGTGCTATCGGCGATCTGGGCATCGATGTGGGCCAATCAGATATGCCGACAGCCTATCATCTGGCGCTTCAGGGGCTCTGCTTTGGACTGCCCGGCTATTGCAATCCCAGCTCCAAGCGAAGTGGCGTCTCGGATCGCTGGGATATCCAGGTGATTCCCACCGGTCGGGTGTTTGACGTGGCTGACACGTTCGGCATGCTCGATGAACGACCGCTCATTACGATCAACATGTTGTACGACCCTGGCGTCGATGCCCTGGGCCTGGAACTGTTGGCGGTTCAGGCGCTGCTCGACATAGAGCGCGACGGCATCGATGATATCCGCGTGCCGCGCCCCGCCGTCGGGCGCATGCGTTGGGGCTTTGGCTTTGACGGTCAGCGTGTGTCCGTGGTGTGTCAACGACTGTAGCGGCGGGCGAAAGCCCTTTACTACTCGGTGTCCTTCAGGGGCGGCATGGGCTTCCAGTTGGGATCCTTAACGATCTTGCGGGCGTCCTTCATGCCGCGGCGCAGCGCCGGAATGCCGGTCTTAAAGCACTTGTCGACGGCAGCCAGACGAATGAACTCCTTGCAGAAGGTCGCGGCATTGCCCAGGCGGAACAGCATGGGGTGGTAGTCTCCGTAGATCTGCATATAGCGAGCGAGGAAGCCTCGGTTGCGCATGATGTAGTAGCGGTTGGTGTCGCTCGTGGAGTTGAGCTGGCGCTTGCCGGCGATATCCCAGTTGGAGACGGCGCGGGCGCGCTTGAGCACCACGTCGGCGACCACGGCGGCGGGGAAGTGTTGGCTGGCTACGTAGCCGTAGCAGGCATCGTCGCCGTAGATGAAGAATCGCGCATCGGGCAGGCCGATCTTTTCGACCACGCGGCGCGAGAACATGCCGCCCTCAAAGCACAGCTGGTTCATGGCGCGATAGCCCTCGGGGCCTAAGTCCCACTTGGCGACTGGGTTGGGAATGCCGAGCGAAAGGATGAGTTGGTATTGCCAAAAGAAGGCGCCGCCGTCAAAGTCCAGGCGCGAACCCTGGATGACATCGTAGCGGTCGGTCCACTTGGCAAGACGCTCGATGCCTTCGGGGATGACGAGCACGTCGTCGTCCATCACCCAGAACCACTGGGCGCCCAGGTCGTAGGCGCACTTGGTGCCGGCGGAGAAGCCGCCCGCGCCGCCACCGTTTTCAAGCTGCGGCGCGTAGATAACGCGGTCGGTGCCGCCCTGCGCGTCAGGTTGCTCGGTGTCGATGCCCCATAGGTTGGCCAGGCGCTCGTTGAATGCGGTACACATGGCCTCGGTCTCGCGCGAATTCTCGTTATCGACAATCACGATGCGCCAGGGCGCGGCAGTGAGCTTGGTCATAGAGTCGAACAGGTTGGCCAGGAGTTCCTGGCGCTTATAGGTGACGACAACGATGGCGAGCTTGTCGATGGGAGCGGGGAGGGTTGAAGGCATGGGGCAATATATCCTTTCACGCGCGGCGGGCGAGTGCTGCGCGGAAGCTATCGAATACGTCCTTGGGACTGTCCTATTGTAAAGGCTCGGCGCACCTTGGCGGCAAGCTTTGAATAAAACGCAGGAACCTGCCACGGCTGTAGCGGCTTTAGCGTCTTACGGCAGCGTGTCTATTGTCGCTTGAGCTTGCGAGCGATAAGGCTTCTAGCTGCATCGATGATGAGGAGCGCTAAGGCAAAGACGATGCTAATGACGGTACCCGTGACGATGCATATAGCTGCCGGGCTGTTTTGGCTGACCAGTATGTTTGCGAGCAGGGTGTTGAAGATGGGACGCCACAGGCTACTGGTGAGCGACTGCATCACATAGAAACCGAGCGTGGCGGTCGATAAGGTGACGATGACACCTGCATTCCGCGGATTGCCTAAGGCCCTGCGTCGGGTAGCCGCAAAGAGCAGGGAGGCTGCAGCGAGGGCAAACGAGATCAACGAGGTCGATTTGTAGGAGAGGACTGCCATCGCCGTGAGGTTGCCGGTGAAGGAGAGTGCTCCTTCCAGGATGGTGGCGAGCGCCAAAATCGCAGCGAGCGACCGCATGCCCAAGGCACCCGCCCTGTCCGAATTCATGACATCGGTAACGTCGCGGAGCAGACCGCCGATCAAAAACGCGATTACGTACGTGGCAGCGCTCATGAGCTTTTGGAGCCAAGAAAACTCGCCGGCGCTTGTCGTACTCATGGCGGCTAAATACCCGTTAACAACAAATGCGAGGATGCCAACGGCGATGACCGTCGTCGCGTAGCTCTTCTGAGAGAGTTGACTCTTAGCCAGTCCAAACCCTGGCGCCATGAAGACCGTGGCGGCATAGACCCAGATAAACTCAAGGCCTAGCGTGTACCAGTAGTGCGTGTTGAGAGTAACATCGGGAATGGGGGAGACGACCGTGGACCACGCGAGTGCCACGAGGCAATAAAACGCAGTGGGCATAACGACCTTGCCAAGGCGCTGCGCCGTCCGTTGCATTTGCGACTTCCACGTTGTTCCACCGTCCCAAGCACGCGCGGCTGAGGCGATGAGAAAATAGCCCGAGATCATAAAGAAGGCCTCGTTGGCCCAGCAGCCTAGCAAGTTAATAAAACCGAACACGCCGGAATGGGGGAAGGCGGCAAGCGGCGCGTATTCCGGCAAGCCGACGCAGGTCGCTTGGAAGGTCCACTGAAAGGTGTGGAACACCGCGATACCGGCGACTGCGACCAAGCGCAAGGCCTCGATGGATATGTTGCGTGCGGCTTTGGGCTGCATGACGTCCTTTCGTATCGGTTTGCCTCTGCGAGCTCCATAGATTATATAAACGCCCGCTGGCGCGCTGACCCTTTGATACCATGAAACGACAGGTATTTCCTAAGGAGCACATTTGTCTACTAACGTCTCTGGCAGCCCTGTTCTGTCGCTGCTTATTCCCATTTACAATGTTCAGCGCTACCTGCGCGAGTGTCTCGATTCCGCCCTGGCACAGACGCTCAAGGATATTGAGATCATCTGCATTAACGACGGGTCGACCGACAACTCGCCGGTGATTATCCGCGAGTATATGGAGCGCGATGGGCGCGTCAAGATGATCGACAAGGCCAACAGCGGCTACGGCGACTCGATGAACCACGGTCTGGAGATGGCGCGTGGCAAGTACGTTGGCATCTTGGAGTCCGATGACTTTATGGCGTCCGACGCACTCGAAAAGCTTGTCTCGGCCGCCGATACCAATAATGCCGACTTTGCGAAGGCGAACTTTGATTTCTACTGGTCTAAGCCCGAGGAACGCCGTTCGCTGCATGAGATGTTTAGACCTCAGGATTGTGGCAAGCCGGTGCACCCGAGCGATACGACGCAGTTCTTTAAGCAAAAGCCGTCGATTTGGTCGGCCGTGTACCGTCGCGATTTTCTTGAGCGCAACGGCATTAAGTTCCTGCCGACTCCGGGGGCATCCTTTCAGGACACGTCATTTGCCTTTAAGGTGATCGCGTGCGCCGATAAGGCTGTTTACCTGCATGATGCCGTGTTGTCGTATCGCCAGGACAACGAGAATTCCTCGGTCAATTCTTCGGCTAAGGTCTTTTGCGTCAATACCGAGTATGCCGAGATTGAGCGTTGGATTCGAGAGGATTATGCCCGCGACCACGCAAGTGATGACGTCGCGCGCATGCTCAAGTTCAATCAACTCATTAAGTACGATTCGTACATGTGGAACTATGTGCGCCTAGCGCCTAAGTTCTATAAGGAGTTCCTGGTGCAGATGGCTAAGGAATTTCAGGCGGCCTTGGACGCGGGGGAGTTTTCGCTTGACGACCTCAAGCCGTGGAAGCGCGCGAATCTCGCTGCCATTCTCAAAGATCCTGAGGGCTGGGTTGACGAGCATCCGAGTTTTGCGACGGATGGTGCCTTGGGGCGCGCTAAGTATTACGCCTCGGTTGGAGGCCCTGGCGTGGTCGCCGCCTTCCTCATCGAATCGCTGAGGGGGTAGGTCGGCATGGGAGAGGTCTCGTGTCCTAAAGCTACCATTGTCGTCCCCGTTTATAACTCAGTGCGTTCCATTCAGCGATGCCTCGATTCGCTGTTGGCCCAGTCCGAGCGCTCGATTCAGGTTGTCTGCGTCAACGACGGTTCGACCGATGATTCGTTGGACGTGTTGCGCCAGATCGCACAGGCCGACGATCGCGTGCTGGTGATTGACCAGGAAAACGCGGGCGTCTCGTGTGCTCGAAATGCCGGTATCGATGCCGCCGAGGGCGAGACCGTCTTTTTTGTGGACGCCGACGATTACATCGATGTCCAGACGGTCGAGCGCGTGCTGCATGCCATGGAGTCTGCAGATGCCGAGGCCGCCGTTTTTGGCGGCGTCTGTGAACCAGCCGATGCTGCCCCCAAACGCGTCCAGCAACTCATGAGCCCCAAAGCTGGTGCCTTCGGCGCCCATGATCCCCAACTGCTGTTCCATTCGAATGCGCAGCCCTATGCCTGCCGTGCGGCTTTTTCGCGCGAGCTGCTCAATCGCGAAGGCATTCGCTTCGCCCCCGGTTTGGCTTTGGGCGAGGACGTCGTCTTCCAATTTGCGGCTTATGCGCTTGCCCGCAGGACCGTCGTCATGCCGGACAAGTTCTACCACTACGTGATGGAGAGCGAATCGGCGACGCACGAGTTCAACAGTGCCGAGGCTCGCGCCAAAAAACTTGACGCCCACATGAGGATGCTCGAGGAGGTCTTGGAGGGCTGGGCGGCCTACGGTCTTTTGGACCTGTGCCCCGGCGAGCTGATAACTTGGTTTTTAGACCTAATTGTGTTCGACCTGGCGCGCTTGGATGCCGATGACTTCCATCGCGTGGCGGCTCGCGTCAACATGGACCTTACGACGTTTTTGGGAACGGAGTGGACGGATATGCCTGCCAAGGGCGCCGTTTGCCGTGTTGCCCACAAGTTCGTTGCGACGACCTCGGGCGTTTCGATGGCAGACGCCACGCTGTTCTATCTTTCGACTCGCGGTCTCAAAGCCTGCCTGGAGCGCTTTCTTTAATTCCAAGCGCTGCCGCCCGCCGCAACTCGGCTGCTAAAATAACCCTGTTACACGCTATTCAACAGGAGGTTCTCTTGCAGAACTCTGATACCCCTAAAGTTTCGCTGCTTGTCCCCATCTGCAATGTCGAACGCTACCTGCGCGAGTGCCTCGATTCCGCCGTGGCTCAGACGCTCAAGGACATCGAGATCATCTGTATCAACGACGGCTCCACCGATAGCTCGCCGGATATCATACGCGAGTACATGGAGCGCGACTCTCGTGTAAAGATGATCGACAAAGCCAACAGCGGCTACGGCGACTCGATGAACCGCGGCCTGGAGATGGCGCGCGGTGAGTACGTGGGCATCCTTGAGTCTGACGACTTTATGTTTGAGGATTCGCTCCAAAAGCTGGTCGCCAAGGCCGATACTGAGCATGCCGATGTGGTAAAGGGCGACTTTTACCTGTATTGGTCCACGCCCAGCGAGCGCCGTGAGCTGTTTGGGATCATCGACGAGCATATGACGGGCGCCGCGTATCGCCCCGTCGATCGCCCGGGCATCTTCTACCGCAAACCTTCCATTTGGTCGGCTATCTATCGGCGTGAGTTCCTCAACGACAATCAGATTCGGTTCCTTCCCACGCCGGGTGCCTCGTATCAGGACGCAGGCTTTAACTTTAAGGTTTGGGCTTGTGCCGAACGTGCCGCGTTTATTGCGGACCCCATTTTGTGCTATCGGCAAGATAACGAGAAGAGCTCCGTTAATTCGCCCAACAAGGTGTTTTGCGTTTGCGATGAATATGCCGAGATGCAACGTTTTTTGGACGAGCGTCCCGAGCTCAAGGCTCAGCTCCAGGGCATTTTAATGCGCATGAAGGTCGATACGTACCGTTGGAATGATGAGCGCCTGGTCGATGAGTTGCGCGAGCAGTTTTGGGAGAAGGCCTCTCCCGAGCTCAAGTCCGATTGGGATGCCGGTCGCTTTGACCTGTCGCTGTTCGATCCGCGTGGCGAGACCGACTTGCGCCTGATGGTCAAATCGCCCCGCGCCTATATCGATTCGCGCTTTGACTTTAAGAAGCCGGGCAAGATCAATACGTTTAAGCACTACTTTAAGATCGGCGGCCTGCCGCTGGTCTGGCGCGTGCTGACGTATCAGCGCACCTACGGTGATAATCCGCACCCCGATGACGTTCCGGTCGCACAGTAGGAGCACTTGACTATGGCTACCCCCAAGATTTCCGTTGTCGTTCCCATCTATAACGTGGAGGAGTACCTGGCCTGGTGCCTGGACTCCCTGCTTGCGCAGGACATGCCCGATTGGGAAGGCGTGCTGGTCAACGACGGCTCGCCGGACGGTTCGCGCGATATTGCGGCTGCCTATTGCGAAAAGGACGCGCGCTTTACGCTGGTCGATAAGGAGAACGGCGGCCTGTCGAGCGCCCGCAATGCGGGTATCGCTGCGTCCACGTCGCCTATCGTTGCGTTCTTGGATTCCGACGACCGCTTTACGCCCGATGCGTGCCGCGTGATCGTCGATGTCTTTGAGCGCGAGGATTGCGACGTGTTGACCTTTGGCGCGAATCCGTATCCGCTCGAGGCAGGGTATCCGTGGCTTAACTATGTGCTGAGCCCGCGCGATGTGTCGTTTGAAGGCTATAGCTCTGACCTGCTGTTTAAGGAAGCATCTCGCCCCTTTGCATGGCGCACCGCCTGCAAGCGTGAGTTTTTGCTGGGTAACGGGATCGTGTTCGACGAAACCGTCAAGTATGGCGAGGACCAGGTCTTCGATTTTGCCGTGTACGGTCGTTCGCGTAAGACCGCGCTTATCTCGAACAAGCTGTATGACTATCGTGTCGCGCGCAAGGGCTCGCTTATGGACACTATGCGCTATGACGACGAGACGCGACTGCTGGAGCACGTGAAGATTTACTCCGCGGTGATGGCTGACTGGCAGCGCGACGGTCTCGATGTACAGCATGCCGAGGACCTGGCGTACTTCCTCTGCGATCTGGTGCTGTACGATGCGCTCAGGTTGCTGGGTTCGGACTGCGGCAAGGTGTTTGCCGCCGTTGCCACGGCGCTTGCCGGTTCTGCCGTGGGCAGCGATGCTGCGCTCGCACAATGCGCTCCTTCTGTTGCCGCTATGGTGCGTGCGGCGCTTACCAGCAAGGCCCCCAATGCCCGTGAGTGCAAAAAGCTCATGTTCGATTACGACGTCTTGAGGTTTGGGCGTCTGGGTGCCTGCAAGCGCATGGCAGCGAACGCCCTGGGAAAGCGAGAAGTGTAGATGAGTATCAAGCGTTTGGCACTTTGCCGCAGTCAGGGCCGTCTGTTTGTGCTGCTTCGTTTTGCCGGTCAGGATGTCGCCGCGCTTATTGAGCGGGAGGGTTCTCAAGCGTTTGCCCATGCGACGACGAGCGGTTCTTCTGTGCCGTCGCTGGTGCTCCCGGTCGATCATGGCCGTGTACTGGCGCTTTGCCCTTCCGTTTCCGATTACGAGCGCGAGCTCGCCGTCTTGGTGCTTCCCTTTCTGGACGGCTCTACGATTGACGTCACATTTGCATCCGGTGACCAAAGGTTGGGCTCCATTCGCCTCGATAGCCGCGTGGCCAAGCTGGAATCCAAGATTAACTACAAAGCTAAGCCTGCGCTGTGTGCGCTTATCCGCGATGCGCAGCGTGGCGAACACTGCGGCCTCTACGAGATCGATGCCATTCGCTATTTGCCGGCAGACGCCGGCGCGGTGTGGCGCTATGAGGTTACCTGGGCGGGAGACCCCCAGTGCGCACCTGAGCTCCTGATCTTCGATACGCATATGAACGCCATCGATGCCACCGTGCATGTGTTTGAATCGCAGTTCGATGTGCCGCAGCAGAACGGATGCCGTGTCAATAAAACGTATCTGAGCGTAGAGATGCCTCGGGATATACGAGATTTTGTCGCGATTGTGAGCGATCCCACGGGCCTAATCCAGAGCGGTTTTTGCGCCATGGATGGTCGCCTGTACAACGGCATGGTTGACGACAGCTGGAACCGCATGAAGGATGCGCGTGCAGACGACGCAGCTTATCGACGTTGGTTTGAGCAACATCGCGCAAAGCCGGGCGATATGGCGTGCCAGCGTGTCGCTTCGGCGGCCTTTGCCTATAGGCCGCTCGTGAGCATTGTGGTGCCGTGCTACAAGACTGATCGGGTCTACCTGCGCGAGCTGCTGGACTCGGTGCTAGCCCAGAGCTATGACAACTGGGAACTGCTCCTTATGGATGCCTCGCCTGAATGGGATGCGGTGGCCAATCTTGCGGCGGATGCCAATGACGAGCGCATCCGTCGCATCGAGCTTCCCGGCAACGGCGGCATTGTGGTCAACACCAACGCTGGTATTGAGCAAGCGACGGGCGACTACATCGCGTTCTTGGACCATGATGACATCCTGGAACCGGACGCGTTATTCCACTATGTTGCCGCGTTGAACAAGGCTGCCGAGGGCGAGCGTCCCCAGGTCCTGTTCTGCGACGAGGACATGTTCCAGAAAACGGGGGAGTGGGGCCAGCCGGTCTTTAAGACTAAGCTCAACGTCGACCTGCTCTATAGCCATAACTGCGTGACGCATTTCCTGATGGTGGAGAAGGCGCTCATTGATCGTATTGGCACGTCCCCGGAAGACGTTGCGGGTGCCCAGGACTACGACTTGACGCTTCGCTGCCTTTCGGCGGACGCGCGGTTTGAGCATGTTGCGCATGTGCTGTATCACTGGCGCGTGCATCCGGGATCGACCGCCGATGGCTCTGCCGATAGCAAGCCGTATGCTATTGAAGCCGGTCGTCTTGCGCTGCAGCGCCACTTTAACGCGCTGGGCATTTGCGGAACGGTTGAGGATACCGAGACGCCGTTTGTCTACCGCATGCGCTATGCGCTGCCGGAGCCTGCGCCGCTGGCGAGCATTGTGATTCCCACCAAGGATCACATTGAGACGCTTGACGCCTGTGTGATGTCGATCGCCCAGAAGGCAACGTATGCCAATTACGAGATCGTCTTGGTGGAGAACAACAGCGAAGCCCCGGAGACGTTTGCGTATTACGAAACCCTGCCAGAGCGCGTGGCTGCAACATCCGAAGGCAAGGGCATCGCGCGCGTTGTGTACTGGCCGGGTGAGTTCAATTACTCCCAGATCATTAACTTTGGCGTGGAGCACGCCAAAGGCGATTATCTGCTGCTGCTCAACAACGATACCGAGGTCATTAGTCCCGACTTTATTGAAGAGATGATGGGCTATCTGCAGCGTCCCGATGCGGGCGTGGTGGGCGCCAAACTCTACTTTGCCGACCATCTGGTGCAACACGCTGGCATATTGGTTGGTGTGCGTGGCGCACTTGCCCATGCCAACCAGGATTTCTCGGCAAAGCGCGAGGGCTATCTTGCCCGCGCCGTACGTCCGGGTAACTTTAGCGCCGTAACAGGTGCCTGTCAGATGGTGCGACGCGACGTATTTGAGCAGGTCGGCGGCTACAACGAGGAATTTGCCGTCGGTTTTAACGACGCTGACTTTTGCCTGCGCGTGCGGGAAGCTGGCTACCGCACCATCTTTACGCCCTATGCCGAGCTGTACCACTACGAGTTCACCTCGCGCGGCAGGGAAGAGGCCAACGAGGAGAAGCTGCGCCGTTGGAAACGCGAACAGGCACTGTTCACGCAGCGCTGGCCGGAGTTTTTCTTGACGGGTGATCCATGGTTGGGGCCTAACTTGTCTTCCGAGAGTGAGTACTTCTCGCTTTAGACAATGGTTGTTAGAAGGCCCTCAGCTTGACTTCGCCATGAGTTGGGAAGAAGGCAGCGTTTAGGCTATTTGTTAGTTTACATTACGATAGCTCGATACTTCTACGATAAGTTTGTACAGGCTTATACAACTCGATATAATCCGATATAGTTGCGATAAACTAATAAAGCTAAGATTGACCGATAATCGATTTCCTTGAGAGGCAAACAAGTGAGCGCCACAATATTCCATAACCCGTTTCGTCCCACTGCCGGCGCTGAGCCTCCGCGCATAATTGGTCGTGATGATATTGCCCTTGAGTTTACCGAGAGTTTGAATTCGGGAATTGGTGCACCTGCGAGGCTCATGCGCGTTGCCGGGCCAAGGGGTTCCGGAAAAACTGTTTTGCTCTGTGATCTTAGAGATCGTGCACGAGAGCTTGGCTGGAAGACGGCTATTGTTTCTGCTGGTCCCAACCTATTGCTGGACCTGAAGGATCAGATTGCAGAATCCTCCCTTGCGACCAATGCTTCAGTCGGCGTAAATGCCGGCTTTGTTTCCGCTAAATTCGACGTTGTGCCAAAAGAGTCGAGTCTTAGAAAGTTGCTTGGCTCGGCCGCAAAGTCTTCCAAGGGCCTGTTTATTGCAATAGATGAGGTGCAGGATGCCCCGATTGACGATATGCGCGCTATTGCTTCTGCTGTGCAGCTTCTAATAGGGGAGAAAGTCGATATTGCTCTCGCATTTGCCGGATTGCCCGCTGGTGTTATGGATCTTATTAACGGCAAGGCACTTACATTCTTGCGTCGTGCCCTCCCCGAAGATCTGGCGCCTATCAACCAGGTAGAGGTGGCTCTCTCTATGGGCGATAGCTTTGTCGCGACTGGTTTGACCATAGAGGACGATCTTCTGTCGAGAGCCGCTAAGGCCACTAAGGGCTATGCCTATCTGGTGCAACTGGTCGGTTATTCCATTTGGCAGCGCGCCAACTTGCATCGTGCCAAAAGTGCCATTGTGAGCGAGCGCGACGTCACTGAAGGCATTGCGCTGGCAGAGGCTCGTTTTCACGATGTTGTTCACGAGCCCGCGATTTCTGGACTGGGGCTCAACGATATCAAATACCTTTTGGCCATGTGCGAGGATAAACAACAGTCCAAATCATCCGAGATTGCTAAGCGCATGGGTAAAAAGACCAATGAGGTCAGCTCCATTAGGGCAAAATTGCTACAAAGAGAGGTTATTCAGGCACCACAGAGGGGCTACGTGCAGTTTGCCGTGCCGGACCTAGATATCTATCTGCGAGAGAATGCCGAGGAGATTCTCGAACGGTTCTAGGTCGAGTGAGGGCGACGTCATGTTCTTTAAGACTGCTATCAGCGTCGATTGCCATATCGGGTTTTTCTGGGGCGACAATCCCCGTGATAATAGAGATGTGGCATTCATCGTCGCCCGCTAATCAGATTTCGTCTATCTATAACATTGCGTGTTTTAATTTGCAGGAACAAAGATAACATTCGCAAAGCGTGAGGGTTATCTTGCCCGTGCACAACTGCTTTCGTTGCTAGACACCAAAAGCAACCCTTTTAGTTGCATGAGACATAATGCAACTGTTTTCGTTGCTATATACCAAACGCAACTCTTATTAAGTAGTTGTTAGCTTTCTCACATACATTCATTTACAACAGGCATCTACGAATTCAGCTGTCTCATATATTCCTTATAAGGTATGAGAAAATGAACCCGATACATGGTATTCAGCGCTAAAAGAGACGAAATGGACATTGACGCAATATCTAAAAAACCAAGGCTCTGTTAGACCGGTATCGACATTCTGCCCAATCGTATTTTGAAAATGCAAAGTTATCGCCCCCTTGCAGGGTTTGAATCCGGCAGGGGGGCGATGTGCTCAAGATCGGTCGGGTTAATCGTGAAGGGTCTACCGTTTCAAGTCGATTGCCGGCGCCTTTACCTTCATCTCGAACAGCATCGGTAGCGCGCAGAGATGTGGTGTAAGAGGCGGGGCATGCCCCGCCTCTTCTCTTT
>UQXP01000002.1 GCA_900545055.1 uncultured Collinsella sp. | reverse complement strand
CCAACGGGCGGTGTTGCGCTCGTCGAGGGCCTTGAGGGTAGCGGCGGGATCGGCAACCTTCTGCAGGAACATCATGGCTGCGATGGCATACGGCTTGTAGCTGGCCTCCTTGTACATGCCCACGCGGTGCATGTCGAAGACGTCGGCGTTAACCTCGCCGTGCTCGCAGGAGACACCGGAGATGTCGGCGGGCAGCGGGTGCATAAAGATGGTGTCCTGGCCGTTGGCAGTCTTCTCCATGAGCTCGGTCGTGGAGCACCAGTCCTGATGGGTAGCGTTCTGGGCGAGCAGCTCCTTCTCGAGCGCTGCGATGCCGGCGTCGTCGCCCTCGGCGTACAGGTTGGTACGCTTCTCCATGGCGGCAAACGGAGCCCAGCTCTTGGGGATCACGATGTCGGCGCCCTCGAAGGCCTCGGCCATGGTGTTGACCTGCTTAAAGGTGGTGCCGGACTCGGCGGCATAGCCCTTGGCGCGCTCGACGACCTCGGGCATGAGGTCGTAGCCCTCGGGGTGGGCCAGGGTGACGTCCATGCCAAAGCGGGGCAGCAGGCTGATCAGCGACTGCGGGCAGGACAGCGGCTTGCCGTAAGAGGGCGAATAGGCCCAGGTGACGGCAACCTTCTTGCCCTTGAGGTTCTCGAGGCCGCCAAACTCGTTGATGAGGTAGAGCATGTCGGCAGAGGACTGCGTGGGGTGGTCGGAATCGGACTGCAGGGAGATGAGCGTGGGACGGTGATCCAGAACGCCGTCCTCGTAGGCCTGCTGGACAGACTCGGAGACCTCGGCCATGTAGGCGTCGCCCTTGCCGATGTACATGTCGTCACGGATGCCGATGACGTCGGCCATGAAGGAGATCATGGTAGCGGTCTCGCGGACGGTCTCGCCGTGAGCGATCTGGGACTTCTTCTCGTCCAGGTCCTGCAGCTCAAGGCCGAGCAGGTTGGCGGCCTTAGAGAAGGAGAAGCGCGTACGGGTGGAGTTGTCGCGGAACAGGGAGACGGCCAGACCCGAGTCGAAGATCTTGGACGAGACGTTGTTCTCGCGCAGCTCGCGCAGGGCGTCGGCGACGATGTAGAGAGCCTTGAGCTCATCGGTGGTCTTGTCCCAAGTGTGCAGGAAGTCGCTGCCGTACATACCCTTAAAATCGAGGCCGTTCAGCTGCTCGACGAGCTCGGTAAACTTAGCGTCCATGGAAATGTCCTTTCTAAAGATGAAACGATCGCAATGAGTAGATGTGCTCCGGCATGCGCGTGTGGCCAGAACATGCAGAGCACCATGACGAGGACCCGCCACCGTTGAGGAAGCATGGGAGATAACGACCGCGGGCCCCAAGTCAACAGGGGGTGCCGGGGACACGAGCGGCCCCCGGCTCAACAAAATCGAGGAATGGGACTAGTCGATCTTGTTGTTGGTCAGACCGGCGCGGAACACGGTGGCATCGCCATCGGCCTGGCTCGGATCGTAGAGGTTCAGGGCAGCCACGTACATGGCGGCAGCGGTGACCAGGTCGTCCTTGTAGGTGACCTCGTTGGGAGCGTGAGCCTGAGACTCGGCACCCGGGCCAAAGCCCACGCAGGGAATGCCGTAGCGGCCCTGGATGGAGACGCAGTTCGTGGAGAAGGTCCACTTGTCGCACAGCGGACGACCGGTGCGCTTGTCCATGCTGGGCTCGCAGCCGATGCGCTCGTCACCGAACATGGCCTTGTGGGCGTCGACGAGGGCCTTGACGTGCGGAGCGGTCTCCTTGTTGATCCACGTGGGGAAGTAAGCCTCGGTCTCGTAGACCTCGCCGGTCCAGGACGGACGGTCGTACATGTACATGGAGACCTTCACGTCGTCACCGTACTTCTTGGCGGCCGGCAGGTTGCGGATCTCGTCAAGGCAGGACTCCCAGGTCTCACCGGCGGTCATACGACGGTCGATGGAGATGGCGCAGGAGTCAGCGACAGCGCAGCGGCTGGGGCTGGTGTAGAAGATCTGGCTGACGGTGCAGGTGCCGCGGCCCAGGAAGCGGGCGTCCTCGAAGTGCTCGGGGTTGTACTTGGGGTCGAGCATCTTGACGAGGCCCTTGATGTCGGTCGACTCGTCGCAGCCGTTGTTGTTGAGGGCGCGGACGTCGGCGATGATGTCGGCCATCTTGTAGATGGCGTTGTCGCCGCGGTCGGGAGCGGAGCCGTGGCAGGAGGTGCCGTGAACGTCGACGCGGATCTCCATGCGGCCGCGGTGACCGCGATAGATGCCGCCGTCGGTGGGCTCGGTGGAAATGACGAACTCGGGCTTAATGCCGTCCTTGTTGTAGATGTACTGCCAGCACATGCCGTCGCAGTCCTCTTCCTGGACGGTGCCGACGACCATGATCTTGTAGCCCTCGGGGATGAGGCCCATGTCCTTCATCATCTTGGCAGCGTAGGTAGCAGAAGCCATGCCGCCCTCCTGGTCGGAGCCGCCGCGGCCGTAGATGATCTCGTCGGTCTCGTAGCCCTCATAGGGATCGGCATCCCAGTTCTCGATGTTGCCGATGCCGACGGTGTCGATGTGGGAGTCGATGGCGATGATCTTGTCGCCCTCGCCCATGAAGCCCATAACGTTGCCCAGGCCGTCGACCTTAACCTCGTCAAACCCGAGGCTCTCCATCTCGGCCTTGATGCAGGCAACAACCTCACCCTCCTCGCAAGACTCAGAGGGGTGCGAGATCATGGCGCGCAGGAAGCGGGTCATGTCAGCACGATGAGACTCAGCAGCAGCCTTGATAGCGTCGAAATCGAGTTCTTTAGCCATTGTTCATAACCTTTCATACGAAGGAAACTACCTGAGAGTTGGCGGATCGATACCTATTTACTCCGCCCAGTGATTAGCAAGTGGGATATTCGCCTTCCCAGACAATGCGACGATACTGGTCGGGGTCCGTATCGCCCTCGGTGGAGAAGCAGAGCACGGAGCTCGTCTTGTCCAGGCCGATGAGCTCCTTGAGCTCGGCGTACTCGGGATCGAGCATGAGGGTCTCGACAAGGCCGGTGGTCACAGCGCCGGACTCGCCGGAGATGACGCGCGGGTCGCCCTTCTCGGGAGCGCCCAGGGTGCGCATGCCGCGAGCGGTGACCCAGTCGGGGCAGGACACGAAGGCGGTGGTGTGGTTGCGAAGGATATCCCAGCCCAGGATGTTGGGCTCGCCGCAGCACAAGCCGGCCATGATGGAGGGCATGTCGCCGTCCACGATGCGCGGATCTCCGTCGCCGGCGGCAGCGCCCTTGTACAGGCAGGCGGCAGGAGCGCACTCGACCACGACAAAGGTGGGCGGGTTATCGGGATACAGGTTGGTGAAGTAGCCCACCACGGCGCCGGCGAGCGAACCCACGCCAGCCTGGACAAACACGTGCGTCGGGCGGTTGATGGCCATCTCGCGCAGCTGCTCGGCAGCCTCGGAAGCCATGGTGCCGTAGCCCTCCATGATCCAGGACGGGATCTTCTCGTAGCCCTCCCAGGCGGTGTCCTGAACGATGACGCCGCGCTCGCAGGCGTCGGCCTCGGCGGCGGCCATGCGTACGCACTCGTCGTAGTTGACCTCTTCAATGGTCACCGTGGCGCCCTCGGCGGCAATGTTATCGAAGCGGGGCTTGGTGGAACCCTTGGGCATGTGCACGACAGCCTTCTGGCCCAGCTTGTTGGCAGCCCATGCCACGCCGCGGCCATGGTTGCCGTCGGTGGCGGTAAAGAAGGTGGCCTGGCCAAAGTCCTTGGCAAGCTGATCGGAGGTCAGGTAATCGAAGGTGCACTCGGCAACGTCCTTGCCGGTTTCGTCGGCAATGTAATTGGCCATGGCAAACGAGCCGCCCAGAACCTTAAAGGCGTTGAGGCCAAAGCGATAGCTCTCGTCCTTAACACACAGGTTAGACAGGCCCAGGCGCTCGGCCTGGCCGTCCAGGCGGGCAAGCGGAGTGACGGTATATTGAGGGAACGACTGGTGGAAGGCGCGGGCCTTCTTCACGTGGTCGAGGCTCATGATTCCCAAGCGCTTGTCATCGCTCTTGGGCATCGTGTTGCCCGCCCACTGGATCTTATCGGCCATACGGTGAACTCCTTAAGTCCTCTCTTGCCGGCCCCCGCATACGCGTTTCAGCCCATTCCCATTCATGCGACTGAACTTTTATGTGGATGCCAAACAAAAAGTTTGTTAGCACTGTTCTATCACACATTTTGATTGATAAACCTAACAAATTGTTTGTTGCCGTAATCGGTACCTTTTCGCCGCCGAACGGTCATGAATTGCCTTGTTGATGGATTTGTTTGCGGTCAAGTGTGGTTTATGGCACAGTGAGCCCAAACTAATTTTTAGGAAGGTACCCATGACCCCCGCACAGATTGAGTTTTACAAGCGCCTCGCACACGGCCTGGCGCTCCAATTTGGCCCCAACTGCGAAGTCGTCGTCCACGATCTGGAGACCGAGGACGTAGACCACTCCATCGTAGTGATCGAAAACGGCCACGTCAGCGGGCGCAAACTGGGTGACGGCCCCAGCCATATCGTGTTTGAGTCCATGCACGAGGGCGCCACCGATGTACACGACCGCGAGCCGTACCTCACTAAAACCACCGATGGCAAGCTGCTCAAGTCCTCGACCATCTTTATCCGCAACGACGAGGGCAAGCCCGTCGGCATTTTGGGCATTAACTTTGACATTACGCTCATGAAGGCTTTTGAGCGCTCGCTCGATGCCTTTACCGGCACCGGCGCCACGGGCTATACCGAGCCCGAGCCCATTACCAAGAACATCGGCGATCTGCTCGAGGACCTGCTGCACGAGTGCGAGCAGTTTGTGGGCAAGCCCGCGGCACTCATGACCAAAGACGAGCGCATTCGTGCCATTGGCTACCTCGACCGTCGCGGTGCCTTCCTCATTTCCAAGTCGAGCGAGCGCGCCTGCGAGTTCTTTGGCATCTCCAAATACAGCTTCTATAGCTACCTCAATGAGGCCAAGGCGGCGGCCGGCGACAAGTAGGCACTCGCCCGGATTGCCCCTCCCCTTTTGGGCGCGAGTTCTGGAAAGCACGAATCCAAGACCGAGCCGCTTGGGAAGTTCCATATAATCGATGTCATTAATATTTCGAAAGGATGGAACAGAATGGCGTTGAGCAAGGCATCATGCACCGGTCGCGGATTGATTCCGGCAATTGGTGGACATGTGCACCGCATGTTCGATGAGAGTGAAGACGACCTGTTTTCGCTGAGCCTTGACGACGTGATGAATGATCGCCCGTGGACCGCCGACGAACTCATGGGCGGTGGGGCTCGCCCGTCAAACCCCAATCCCGCACTTGCGCCTAAGACCGCATCTGCGCCGACTCCTGCGCAGTTGGCTGTTTCGACGCCCGCGCCTACGCCCGCACCCACTTCGGCGCCCACGCCCGCTCCCCGCCCCGCAAGCGACCCGTCCGAGACGGCGGCATTTCTCGCTGCAGCGACGCAGGGCAAATCGGCCGACAGCACTGTTATGTACAGCGCCCAGCAGTTGCCTGTTCCTGCGGCACGCAAGCCTCCGGTCGCAAGGCTCGATGAGCCCGTTGCCCGTCAGGTTGCCTACGATTCCTGGGCTGCAGCCGATCTGGATGAGACCTCTACCGGCATGCCGGCGCTCGACGTTCCAGTTAACCCGCTTTTTGCCGCCAACACGAGCGCCGCGGACTATGAGGGCGGTGCGGCATATTCCGATTATTCCGATGACTATGCTGGCACCAGTCGCATCGAGACCGAGGATTATGGCACCGCATCGAGCGATTATCTCAATGATTCGTACGCTGCCACGCCTGCACCGGAATATGACCCGGAGGCCGCGTCCGCACCGGCGTATACCAAAAGCACGGGCGAAGAGCGCTTCGCCGATTATTACGCCGAGGAAAAGGCGCTGCGTTTCTCGGAATTTCCGCAGGCAGTCAAGGTCGCCTTTATCGCCATTGTCATTGCCCTGCTCGGCGCCATTGCGTTTGAGGGATTCCAGCTGTTCCGCGGCCCCACCCAAGCGGAGTCGGAAACCCAGCAAAAAGAGGACGATAACCAGTACCTGGACATCAACACCCTCAAGGGCGACCCCAACGACGGGGACGACGAGTAGCGAGGGCTGAAGGCGGCCGCAGGATCCCGCATCCAGCACCGGCTTCTAAGTGCTGTTTTGTCATCCAGCTACACTTTTCCGAAGTTTTAAGGTGCCTATTTCGACACTTTTCCGTACTTTTACACGGCTGATTTCGACACTTTTCCGGATGAAAGCCGAATAATCACTTGGGAAACCAACGCCATCCGCGCGTCATTTCGCAGACGGCGCTTGATTTCCGTCCGTACACGTTGATAGACTTCCTCTTGCCCGCAAGAAGCGGGCGCGTTTTATCCAGAGTCGGGGTAGAGAGTTGGCTCCACGATCCCGACGCCAACCGGCCAAGAGGCACGGTGGCCCTGCCAACATCGATGAAAGAAGTCCGTATGGACAATTTCTCTGTGCGCAGCGAGCGCAGCTTCCACAACCTGGTCGTCAAACCGAATCACATGCATCTTCTGGATAAGTCAAATGGCTACGCCTCGGCCATGGTCAAGAGCAGCCTCTCCCACCAGATGCGCTTTACGGTACAGAAGCTCGAGGAAGAGCTCTGTGCTGCCGGCAATCCGCATGTGCTGCAGATCAAGCTGCTTGGAGACGATTCGCGCGAGCCGTCTAGCTGGAAGCTCTTCGCCGACGGCGCGTGCGTCGCAAGCGGCTCGGGTGACTTTGCCCGCAAGTGTTTCTGCGAGGGCACCGAGGTGTTCCTGGACCTGTGCCGCAACGCCGTACGCACAGCCGAGCTGCGTCAGTGGAGTCAGAGGGAGTACGAGCTGCTAAGTGCGGCTCGCGGGATTGCGGGGGGTGTAGGAACAGAAGCCTCATGACGGTGGCCTCAGCTGGAATGACGTATCGCTCGATAAATGATCTCAAAAACGTAGCCGATGCGCCGCACTTCACCTCAAAGGCATTGAGCAATCGGGCGGCGTCCGGCATTTCTTTGATATCCCCAATTGATTGTTCCGAGAAAGTCTCTTCATGCCCTCACAATCGCCCTTACGAGAAACTTGGACGAGACAGGCGTCCATATGCCGTCTCTAAACTAACGAGCCGTTCGCGGAAAGAACATCTGGCTAGCATAGGCCAAAGATATACTGGTATCGCTGCAACAATTATGGAAGATCGGCACCACCAATGACCTCCTTGAAATTCTCCAGGCGCTTCGCGCTTAGCCTGCTCGCCTCGCTGTCCGCCACCGTAGCGCTTGCTTTGCCCTCAACCGCCCTAGCCGCGTCGGACCCGAACCCGCCCAGCATCTCCAACGTGACGATATCCGCGACGACAGTCACGGCCGGCTCCACGCTGCATGTCGGCTATAGCGTCGATGACCCTGACGGGGTACGGTCCGTCACGCCCATAGTCGAAGTCGTTGTCGAAAACGATACCGGAGACCATGGAATCAGTTCCCGTCTCGCCTTCTCGTCGACCGGCAACACGACCGCGGGCTTCGATATCTCCACCTCCCCGAGCGACCGGCCCTGCAGGTACCGGATCATCGGCCTCGGCGTGACCGATAGTCTTGGATGGGTTACCGATGTCTACGACACGACGTATGCCGAGGAGAAGGGGCTCGACTGTCCGACCTTCACCACCGACCCCCTCGAGTATGAGGTGACCGAGGGACCCGAGGACCAAAACCCGCCGACCGTGTCCTCCGTGTCGCTCTCGAGCAGGGAGGTCGCAACCGGTGCCGACTTCCACATCTCTTGGACCGTCTCCGATGCCGACGGCGTTCGCTCCGTTTCCCCCATACTGCGGCAGGGCTGGGAGAATTCGGACGACGGCTGCTCTGTTTCGTCAGCCTATTATCACGGAGGCTCGTCTATCGACGGGTTTGACCTCACATTCGACAGCAATAGGATCGGAAGGCACAGGCTGATCGGCCTTTCGGTCACCGATGGCCTAGGGTTCGAGACCGATGTGTACGAGAGTTCCTACGCCAGGGCCAACGGCATTTCGGGCGCGATTTTCTCGGTTGGCGACCCGAGCGAGCTGTGCTTCGAGGTGACCGGCAGCGCGATCGACCGGAACCCGCCCACGGTCTCGAACGTTTCCATCTCCGCGAAGAGGGTCCCCGTCGGCGGGATCCTCCGTATCTATTGCAATGTAGGCGACGCGGACGGCGTAAAGTCTGTCTCCCCGATCCTCGGCGACCCCGGCTATGTCGAGGACCCGAACTCTTTAAAGACCCGCAAAACGTTGAGCTGCAGCTACGATGCGGCAAGGGGCTATATCGAAATCGAGTTCCCCACGTCGCTCTCGATGGGCTCGTTTGAAATCCAAGCCCTCGCGGTCCTCGACAAGACGGGCCACGAGACCTTCGTCTACAGCTCCGCCTACGCCGAGCGTAACGGCAAGACCGGCGTTCAGGCCTTTGATGTCGACGACGCGGGGGACGTCACCTTCGACGTGACCGCTCCGCTGTATGCCGCCACCAAGGGCGACGGGCAGGCGTATGCAAAGGACGGCGAGGCCAGTCTGACCTTCCGCTTCAGCGGTCCTCTCGATGAGTTCACGCGTCTCCTCGTGGACGGAACTGAGGTCTCCGCCGAGAACTACACCGCAACCAGGGGCAGCACGATTATCGAGCTCAGGCCGTCCTACCTGGACACGCTCGCCGGCGGCGGACACACCGTCACGGCCGTCTGGAAGGACGGGACGGCGACCGATGCGTCCTTCACCGTGGAGGGGAAGGCCCAAGGGGAGCAGGCGGGCGGAAAGACCGACGTAGATTCACCCGGCGACAACAAAAGTGATCCTGCCACTCCTGAAAAGGACGCCGACGAGGCGGCTACAAAAAAGTCGGGACGCACGACAGCCGATGAACCAAAGCTCGCTGCAACCGGCGACTCCACTTGGATGGCCAGCATCGCATTGGCCATGGCGGCCACGGCCTGCTTCACGGCAGCGAGAAGGCTTGAGCCCAAGCAGCATAGGCACGAACAGTAGCTCAAAGCGAACTCAACTGGGAAGGGCAGATGGATAGCCGTCCTTCTCTTATAATCAACCCAATCCGCTGAAATGCAATCAGTTAACGAGTTTCGCCAGACGCTCGGCCTCTACCCCGCTCTAGCAAGCCACCAGGCGATGAGATAATGCCCACGACTATCAACGTAAGCAAGGAGCGCGCTATGGCAGACAACGAGACCAAACCCTCGGCGAACGACGGCCGAGAGGAGCTCGTGGCAAAACAGCTCGCATCGACCAAAATCCACCTCGCGCTCACTCAGAAGCGGGTGGACGTCTCCGGCGCCATCAAGCTACCGCTCGAGCGAATTCCCCAACTCGGCGTGGCGTTCGCCTCGCTCCCCTCGATGTTTCGCACCGTCACCAACACGGTGAGCGTGCCCACGCTGCTCCAGGCGACTGACAAATATGGTAACCCGCTCGATCCGTCGAAACTCAACTCGTTCAAGGACGGCAGCGGTCTCACAGGGGGCTACCGCGACGCCGCCAAGGGCCTTGGGCAGGCGCGCTTCCACGTAGTCGAGGGCGACATCGCCACGAGCGTCACGCAGGTGCCTTACGATCCAACATCGCTATTCATGGCAGCCGCAATCGCGCAGATAAACCAAAAGCTCGACTCCATCCAGGAGTCCGTCGACGAAATGTTCGAGTACATGCGTCAGCGCGACAAGGCCAACATGCGTGGCAACCTCAAGACGCTCGCAGACATCCTCAACGGTTACGGCCTCAACTACGGCAACGCCACCTACATGGCAAACGCCCATATGAAGGTGCTCGACATCAAGCAGTCGTCCGCGCAGGACATGGAACTCTTCCGCTCGCAGGCACAGACGGATCTGAAAAAGAAAGGGTTCATCGAGGTGCGAGACGGCTTGGGCAGACGCCTCGACAAGGTGCTCGACTACCTCAAAGACTGCCAGCTCGCCACCTACATCCACGCGTTCTCGCTGTTCCTCGAACCCATGCTCGCCCAGAACTTCGAGCCCGCAAAGCTCGCGGACGCCACTGCGAAGATCGAGGCTGATTCGATCGCGTACCGCGAGCTCTACACCGACTGCTACAACGCACTCGAAGCGGGGGCTGTCGACACCGTCGATGCGGCACTGCTGGGCGGTATCGCGTCCGCGGGCAAATTGCTCGGTCACGCCATCGCAAAGACCCCCGTGGGCGACCATACACTCATCGACGAGGCGCTCGAAGGCGCAGGAGAGAGCATCGGAAAGTTCAACGACAAGCAATCCGAGAAACTCCTCGAAAAGCTCCATCAGGCAAAGACGCCCGACGTCACGCCGTTCAAGCAGAGCGTAAAGGAGATCGACATCCTCTACAACCGTCCCACGCAGATTGCCGTGGACGCCGAGAACGTCTACATCTTACCTGCCAAGCAGCAGGAAGAGTAGCGATGCGCGACAGGCACGCGCCATGCAGACAGCTAACGCCCCTACCTCCCCTCCGCCTTCAGCTTCAGCAGCAGGTCGCCCAGCTCGGGGCACTTGTTGGAAAGGCGCGTCTGGGCTCGCTCGCCCATCCCCCACCGCTGGCGGACTTCCCGGGCGCGCGGGCTCACGCGGTATTCCCCGTCCATCACCTGCTTGAGCAACTTGGCGGTCACGCGCGCATCGGCGAGGGCGCTGTGGGTATGGCCCGTCGACTCATCAAAATCGATGCCAAACCACGTTGCAGCGTCACTCAACGAGACACACCCGTGGCTGCCCACGTCCATGATCGAGGTATAAAACGCCTGCAGGTCGGCCCAGTCCGCAGGAAAGGCAGCAAGATCGATACGTTTTGCCAGGCACTCGGTCATAAGCTGCCTGCGGTCCGCCCCGCTCCAGCAGACCACCTGGGCGGAGTAGCGGCCGATCCAATCGCTGAGCCTTTTGATCACCACATAGAGAGGATCGGCGGTGGCGGTATCCACGGCCGATATCCCCGTGAGCTCGCGGACGGGATACGCAACGCCTTCGGCATATTCCGTCTGCACAAATTGCGAGAACTCGCCCATCACGTTGCCGCGGTTATCGAGCTTGACGGCGCCGACCTCGATAATCTCGTTGCGCAGCCCGCGGCGCTGGCGCTGCTTTGGCACCGGCGCAAACTCAAAGTCGAGCACAATCTGGCGCGCAAAGTTCGTCGTATCGATAGCCGAGATACCCGGCGTCTTTTTGTCTGGCACGGTCAGGGCCCTTCTCCGTCAACTGCCGCTCGTTACATAGGCGGCTACATTGCCGTAAGGATAGGCGCCCGTGCGGACACAAAAGCACGGCGGTGTCATATGCGCCGGGCCCGCTCCGCACGGACAAGCCCAGGAGAGTCGCTCGCTTTATTCAAATGCCTGTGGATAGGATTTAGGCCCGGTGACTTGAATCAGCGGTCATCCCGGGCCTATCAGAGCTCGTAAAGCTCTTAATTGCTTTGGTCTCGCCCTTCATAGCGTTTGTCGGGCTTTCCGAGGCACTCAAGCAGCGTTCGAAGCATAACACGCACTGCCATTAAGGCATTGACCCCTTGACCAAGCAACGGCGCTGCCCAGCTTACCCAACTTGGGCTGCCGTCGATTTTATTTTACCCACGGGCGTCAGGTTTAACAAATGGATTTTCGATAATGGAGCCCCAGCACCCCGCACCCCGCAAAACCGCTACGCTCCAAGTGCCGCCATGGGGATCACTGCCACGCCGTCGTCGCGCGTATAGGCGATGCTCCCCTTTCCAACCACGACCGCCAAAAACGCCGGCGCGGCATTCTGGGCAGCAGGATTGGAGAGCACTTTCCTCTCCAGCGCCTTGAGGTTTCTCGCTCCGTCGTCTGCCTTCGTCTCGCTCAGCTTGACCTCGATGGCTCCCCAGCGCCCGTCGTGCTCGACGACCAGATCGACCTCAAGTCCCTTCTCGTCGCGGAAATAATGGACGCTGTTGTCGACGCCGCCGTAGGTGGAAAGGAACACGCGCACGTCGCGCAGGACAAGGTTCTCAAAGAGCATCCCCAGCGTCTGCATGTCGCCAAGTAGCCGCTCAGGAGTAGCCCCCAGCAACGCCGCCGCAAGCGACGGGTCGCAGAAATAACGCTTGGGACGCACGCGAACGCGGGCCTTCGAACGCATGGGCGGCTCCCATCCGCACAGGTCCTCGGTCAGCTTGAGCCTGTCGAAGAGGTCCAAGTACGCAACGATGGTCCTCTCGTCCGGGCCTGTCTCACCGTACGAGGCATCCTTCATGAGCGTCTTGTACGTGACCGCCTGGCTCTCGTTCATAGCGAGAGCTCGCAAAAGGCCATATGCAAGCTCGGACGACATGCCCTCGTCCAGCACGTTAACGTCAAGCACCGAGCGCACGTACTGACTTGCCGTCTCTCGCGCAAGCTCATCCGAAAGCCCAAGATTTGCAGGCCAACCGCCCCTGCAGCACCAGCGGGCGACGTCATCCACCGTGCTCTC
The DNA here is from genome assembly GCA_900545055.1 of uncultured Collinsella sp. GTDB lineage: Bacteria > Actinomycetota > Coriobacteriia > Coriobacteriales > Coriobacteriaceae > Collinsella. Next base: position 71,042 of record UQXP01000002.1, on the reverse strand, counting down.
GCGACGCTGAGGGGCAAAGCCCTCGCCCTTAAAGAGGCTTGTTAGCGACACGAGCGGCTCGCCGTCGCCCGACTCACACAGGGCCATGGGGCGCATAGACAGACGGGCGATCCTACCCGTGCCGGAATGACGAACATGGCTGCGCTCCTCGCTTTTGAGCGCGGTCGAGCCCGTGAGCAAAAGTGTCCCGCGCTCGTTGCCGCTCGCGTCCACGAAGCGCCGGGCGGCATCCCAGACCTCGGGCACCTCCTGCCATTCATCGACCAAGTGCGGCGCATCGCCGATGAGTGCCAGGCTTGGGTCGACCTCTGCCGCCGCGCGCTGCGCAGGCTCATCGAGTCTGGAAACACTCGCCGAGCGAGAGAGCGCCGTCCAGGTCTTGCCGCACCATTTGGGGCCGTTAATCTCCACGCAGCCAAACGCCCGCATAAGGGTGTCGAGGCGCTCCTCTATGAGCCGGGACCTGTATCCCTTTTGGGTCAATCTCTTTGGTGCATCCATAGACGGCCGCCTCTCTCCATCACGCGATATGCGAAATTACGCCATTCTCAATACAGATTTTACGCCACTTTCAATGTAGTTTTTACGCCGTTCTGAATGTAGTTTTTACGCTACTTTCAATGCACGATTTACGCTTGGAATCCTTGACGCGGCACTTGTTCAACCACCGGAACAGCAGATTGCCCGGATTCTGGGACGCGTTTTCCGCCCCATGCCTCCACCGGAAAATGCGTCCCATTCTGAACGCTCATTCTGGGATGCAGCTTCCGTATGCAGCCCCGTTGGGAAAGCGTGTCCCGTTTTGGAGCCGAGATCCGGGATGCAGTTTCCGCTTGAGGGCCGATTCGGAAACGGCATTCCATTCTGGAGCCGAAATCTGGGACGCAGTTTCCGCCAGGGGCTGCAAAGGGAAAGCACATCCCATTCCGAGCATCAATTCCGAAGCGCGCTTCGTCATCCCCGCTCACACATCTCGGCAAACGAAATAAGCTTGGTGTCTCCCCTACTCGCTGCAGCCTCCTGGCACCCTTGAGTAAAGCCGCGTTTCGAGAAGATCGCGTAGCTCTTATGCTGCCGTCTAAAGAGCTCGCTTCGGTACACGAGCTTTTCCAGAACGTCCTCGCCTACCGGCTCGTTACGCCATTTGCACTCCGCATAAAGCGCCGCGCCCTCTCCGTCGTCGACAATCAAATCGACCTCTTCCTGCGTGCGCGTCCGATTGTCCGTTCCCCACCAGCGGCCCACCGTTGCCGGAACCGCATCAAGCTCGCCCGCGCGCGCAAGCTCGTACACATACTGCCGGCAAATAAGCTCAAATACCGTACCCATATAGTCGGAAAGATGCGGCTCGATGCGCCCATACGCCATCTCGGCCATACCGTTTTGAATCAGGCCGATATTCTGTGGCACAAACCGGTACCAGAATCTAAACATCTGATCGCACAACTGGTACACAGCCCGTTTGTTGCTCGTCTCGTTGAGCGGCAACTCGCGCTCGGCAATTCCAAGCGAAGCCAGCTTATCAACATAGCTCTTCACGTTGCTCGCCGGAATTCCGGCGGCGCCGGCGATCTCGGATATCTTCGAACGGCCTTGGGCAATTGCCTGAACGATGGCATCGTACTGCTCGGGATTTCGACATTCCTGCAGCAACAGGCTGCTCGGCTCTTCAAAGAGATAGCCCGAAGGGTTCAGGAACAAGCGCATGATGTTGTCTTTGAGCGAAGTTGACGTGTCGACCTTCTCGACATAGGCGGGAATACCGCCCGTCATGCCATAACAAACCGCCGCGTCCTCGCGATCCATGCTGCGCCACAAGTCGAGCGTCGTTAGAAAATCGAGCGGCATGATCTTGAACTGTGCCGTTCGCCTACCGTAGAGCGGGCTCTCGTAACCCAGCACCTGCTCTTCCATAAACGAAAGCGACGAGCCGCACAGGACAAGCATAAGCTTGGTCTCTTTGTACAAATGGTCGATCTTTTCTTGCAGCAACGAGCTGACCTCGGGGCACGATTGAGCCAGATAGGGGTACTCGTCGATTACAACGATCAGGCGGTTCTCGCGCGACATGGCAGCAAGCGCATCGAATGCCTCGTCAAAGCTCCTAAACGACACGCTTACCGCACCCGTCTGACCGGCGAGCACCGCTTGACTAAAGTACTGCAAGTTCGCCTTCGCATTGGTGCGGCGAGCCTGAAAATAAATGGCATGCTTGCCCTGAATGAACTCTGTAATGAGGCGCGTTTTGCCCACGCGCCGGCGGCCGTAAATCACGGGCATCTCAAAGGAATCTGAGTTGTAGAGTCGATTGAACTCGTCCATTTCTGTGGTTCTACCGATAAACATGCGCGCACCTTCGATCGTTAACGTTATAGCTAGCTATATTATAGCTGCTTATAATATAGCTAGCTATAACGTAAATGAGTCTGCACTCGGGAATTAGGTCGTGGTCCCGCAGCCAAAATGGAATGGAGCTTCCACTAGAGGCCTCAACCGGAAACTGCGTCCCACTCTGAGGCCGAAAAATGGGTCCCCAGCGATCCCGGGACACACTCCCGCGCCGGCACGACAGCAAAAAGGGGCCGCCTGCTCGACGACCCCCTTTCTCGCTTAACAATAGCGGGCAAACACCGGCAGCCTACTTGCTGATGGCACCCGTCATGTAGACAAACTGGACGCGGCCCATGTGCCCGCCCTGCTCGCCGTTGACAAAATCCGTCGGCGTAAAGCCGGGGTTGAGCATTTCCTCGATCTTGTCCTTAACGGTGTCGATGACCTGAGTATCGAGATTGCTCGTTCGGTCGGTAAGCTCCTGCATGCCGTTGCCGAGCTCGGATGCGCCGCTGGCAAGCGTACCCGCACCCGAGGAGAGAAGATTCATGCCGCTGGCAAGGCTAGCAGCACCTGTCTTGAGCTGCGCCGCACCGTTGTTGAGCTGTGATGCGCCGTTGGCAAGCGCGGGCGTGGCACCGTTGAGCTGCTGTGTGCCCGCAGCAAGCTGGTCGGTGCCCGCGGCAAGAGCCGCGGCGCCATCGCTCAGCTGACCCGCGCCCGTTGCTGCAGAGCCAACACCGGCGACAAGACCGGGGTTCACGGCCGTGGGGTTTGCCGGGTTGATCGCGCTGTTCATATAGGCGATGGCTCCGGCCAGGCTCAGCTGTTGGCCATCCTGGACAGTGGTGTAGCCCTGAATGGCGCTATCGAGCGCGGTGACGGCACCCTGGGCGCCGCCCTGGGCGCCGGCCGCCTGGGCCAAAGTCGTAACCTGATCGGTAAGCGTGCCAAACATGGACTCGGCACCCTTAAGGCCCTGCGACACCTGCGTGTTAAAACCCTGCGCGCCCGCAACGGCATTGGATGCAGAATCGAGAAGCGCGGTAAGACCCGTCGCATCGGCGCTCGATGCCGCCGTGGCGGCGGCACCCGCGCTGGTAGCAGCACTGCCGGCACTTGCGGTGGCTACATCCAGCTGTGCCGTAGCCTCGCTTAGCTTGGCTGCCGCAGCCTTGACGGAGTCGAGATCTGCCGCGTTATCCAGCGCGTCCTGAGCATCGGCGACCGCCGCCTTGGCAGCGGCAATAGATGCAACGGTGCTCTCGGCGCCAGCCTTTGCGCTCTCGGCGTTAGCCTTTGCCGCATCGTTGCCCATGGCGCTCGCGGCCTGCTTTGCCCCGCCGAGTGCCTGCTGTGCACCGGCAAGGTACTGCCCCTCGCCGCTGAGCGCCGCCGTAAGACCCTGCGGCCCGTACAGCGCGCTGTAGGCGTTGCCCGACGTAGCGGTCACAGCGTCCTGGGCCGCCTTAGCCGCAGCCTGCGCCTTGGCAAGGTTTGCCTCCTGAGCCTGCTTGCCCAGCGTCAGCGCGTCGACGTACGCATCGGACCCAGCGGCAATTCCACTTATGCCGCCCGAGATCTGCTGTGCGCTCCCCTGCAGCTTGGAAAGGCCCGCCGAAAGATTGGACGCACCGCCCTTAAGCTGCGCGGCGCCGGCATTAATCCCCTCGGCACCGGCATTAAGGTTACTCACGCCTTCGACCAACGTGGGGACCTGTGCGTTGAGCTGACTCGTACCCGCCGCGAGCGCAGCGGCGCCACTGCACAGCGTGCCGGCACCGGTATTGGCCGTGGCAAGCGAGGCCGCGAGCGTCTTGGCACCGTCGGCAACCTGGCCAGCACCGCTATTGGCCGTAGCAATACCGTTGGAGAGCTCCACGAGCTGGCTCGTATCCATGCTGCTCGAGTCCACATCGATGGCAAGATTCAGCGGCACGCCGACAATCTGCCAGCCATCAAACTCAAAATCCTCAACATCGGTCGTAATGGTGTAGTCTCCGGTGCTGCCGGGAATCACCATGTAGGTAAGCTGCGTGTTGGAGCCGTTGGCAGCAACCGTGGCGCCCTCAGCCTCAATATCGTGTGCCTCGGCATCCTTAAGCTGACCGGTAATCTGAACCAGGTAGTTATCGGCATAATCGCCACCGGTATAGTCATCGTTCTTTTCGACCTTGAGCTTCATGGTGAGCTTGCCGCTCTTGCCCGCCAAATCCTTGGCGTCGATATCGCAGCCATCGAGCTGGTATGCCACGGTGACGTTCCACGGCATCTGAGTGTTCTTGTCCAGATCGCCCTGGTAGACAAAGTCCTGCACTCCCTGGCCCGTAACGGCAACCGACCCGCTGTCGTCCGTTAGTTTTTGAGTCGTCGATAGGTTGGTCACTTTGTTATAGGTGCCGGCATCGTCGATCTTGACGCCCTTATTGGCCTCGAAGCTATTGACCACGTAAACACCCGTGCGATTGCCGTCGGCATCGGTTTTGACGTATACGACCTGGTTTTTCTTATATCCCGGCGTGCTGTTATCGGAGCCCGTTGCCATCTGCTCACTCGTAGCCGAGGCAGCGCTCGTCGACCCTACGCCGTCGGCGAACACAACGGCACCGGGAACGGTAAGGGCCACGGTCAGACCGGCGGCAAGAGCGAGCGCAGCGATGCGCTTATGGGGACGACGTACAAGATCGCGTTGGGCTTTGAGCTCTTTCGAAGCGGTATCAGTGGTATGGGTATGCATTGCGGTATTCCTTCCAACTGCTTTGTAAAACGTTACTGAGCGGAGCCGTCCGCAGCCGATGCCTCGGTGGTATCCGAAACCGGATCCTGGGCATCCTTGGGCAAAAAATGAGCTTTGAGCGTGGTCTTGCCGATGAGGCCATCGAGCACATACAGGAAACCCGGCAGCGCAAAGAGTACGGCGACTAGGGAGATGCTCACGCCGACGCCCAGGAACCAGCCGATCTGCTTGAGCACGCCGTGGCTCGAGATCGCATGGATCAGGAAGCCACTGATCAGCAGAACCGATCCAGAGGTCAAAACAGGAATCGTGCAAGCTTCCATGGTCTCGAGTAGCGCTTCGCGCTTATGCATGGTCACGCGGTCCTCACGATAGCGGTCAGCAATCAGGATGCCGTAGTCGACGGCAACGCCCAGCTGGATGGAGCTCACAATTAAGTAGGCGAGGAAGAACTCGTGCATACCGGTGTAGAGCGGTGCAGCAAAGTTGATCCAGATCGAGGTCTCAATCACGAGCACCAAGATGATCGGCAGGCTCAGCGACTTGGTGGCCAGCAGCAAGACCGCGAACACGGCCACGACGGCGATGAGGTCGACCTTGCCCTTATCGACGGTGATGGTGTCCTTAAGGTCGGTGGTGCTCACGCCCTCGCCGGCGAGCATTGCCTTACCCGGATAATGTTTGTCCGCGATACAACGAATCTTCTTGACCAGCTTAAATGTACTCGGACCCTCGTAGGGCGCGGTAACCGTGAGCACCAAACGGCTGTAGTGCTCTCCCTCCACCAGATCGAGCGTGTCCTTTTCGGCCATGCCCGTGGGGATATAGGGACTCGCAACGTCAACATAGCTCTGGATGGACTTGACCTCGGGGAGCGCCTTGAGCTCATTGGAGAGTGCCTGCTCCTCGCTCACCTCTCCACGGGGAACGAGCACAACGTAGGTATCGGAGTTGCCAAAGACCTCCTTGACCTTGTCCATATCCTGACCAAGCCGCGTATCCGAACCAAAAATGTGCGAAGTGCCGTAGTAGTACGTGATATCGCTGGAGGTCGATGCCACACGCGCAGGGTAAACCACGGCGAGGATCACGACGGCAGCGGGGATACAGACCTTGAGCACCAGACGGGCGAACTTACCCAGCGGCGGGACAAAGGGCCTGTGCTGCGATTTTTGCACAAAGCCATCGAACTGAACGAACATCGAAGGAACAAAGGTAAAGACCGATACCAGGCTGATGGCGATACCCTTTGCAAGGGCAAGACCAAGGTCGGGGCCGATCTTAAACTGCATGGCGGCAAGCGCGATAAAGCCGATGCAGACCGTGCAACCGCTCGAAAACACGGCGACCGAGGACAGGCAGCACGACTGCACCATGTCTTCGGCAACGCTGCCGTGGCGGCCACGCTCCTCGTTAAAGCGGTGCAGCAAAAAGACCGAGAAGTCCAGCGCGATGGCAACCTGCAAAATGGAGCCCGCAGAGTTGGTGACAAAGCTAATCTCGCCAAAGATGAGGTTGGTGCCCCAGTTGATAAACACCGAGACGCCCAGGCCCAGCAGTACCAGGATGGGTTCGGCCCAGCTGGTAGTCGTGATGACCAGAATCACGAAGATAATCGCTATGACAGCGACCGTGATAATGCTGATCTGCTGCTCGGTCGATGTGGTGGCGAGCGCGTTAGACATGGCCGAGCCCGTAATGGCGCCCTCGTCGCCCACGATATCTCGGATAGCGTCGGTTGCCTCGATCTCCTTTTCGGAATTAACCGTCACCGTAAACAGGGCGTTGTTCTTTTTGTAATAGGTCTCAACGGTGTCTTTGTCTTGCGTGGCAAGCGGCTGATCGATATCTGCCGCGTCGTCAAGCCATAGGACCTCCTCGACGCCGTCGACCTTTTTGATTTTGTCCTTGTATTTGAGCGCCTGAGCGATCGAGACATTGGGCACCATAACGCGACAGTTGGGAATGTCGCCCTCAAACTCATCACCCATGGTATTCAGAGCGACGGTCGACGCCGCTTCGTCGGGCAGATAGCTCGTAATGTCGTAGTTAACGCCTACAAACTGGCGCAGGAACAGGCATACCAGTGCTGCCACCGCATAGAACGCGATGATGGGTTTGCGGTGCTTCACGACCCATCGAAATAGCTTCTCTTTCAACCTCAATCCTCCATAACGCTCAGCCTATGTTTTGTTCTTTGTTATATTCCACATTTGATAGTTATACAACATGTGTAGGATAAAGGCGCCATAAAGATATGCGATTGACGCGGTCCCGGAGCCAAAACAGCCGCTGCAGAAGCAGTTCGGAAAGTGCATCCCGTTTTGGAGCCAGATTCCGGGATGCAGTTTCCGCTTGGGGCCCCGTTGGGAAAGCGCGTCCCGTTCTAAAGTCGAATTGTGGGATGCGCTTTCCGATCGGCAGCCCTCGCTCGGCAAACAAAAGGCCCCGGCTCGCACGGAAGCCGGGGCCAAAGGCACAGCGTATGCAGTTGAAGTTGAGCGCGTGCGGCCCGTCAACAAAGACCGTCCGCGCTCTACCCTAGCCGCGGTTACGAACGCGGCTGTACGGGGTATCCACCATGGGCAGATTCGGACGCAGCTTGCCGTCAAACGCGCGGTAGGCATTCTGCACGGCAGGCGCCGTGGGGATCGTGGCGATCTCGCCGATGCCCTTGCCGCCGTATGCCACGGGCAGCAGCTCGTCCTTCTCCACGTAGATGGCGTGGATATCCGGAATCTCGGGCGCACGGAACAGACCGAGCGTGCCGTACCTGGCTTGGGGCACGCAGTCCTTGAGCGGCCAGTCCTCGGTCAGCGCATAGCCCATACCCATGAGCACGCCGCCCTCGATCTGGCCCTGGATCGAGATGGGGTTGACCACCTTGCCCGAATCGTGAGCGGCATAGACCTCGCTCACGCGGCCGTTGTCGTCCAGGATAACCACGTGCGTGGCAAAGCCGTAGCAGATGTGGCTCTTGGGGTTGGGCACGTCGGCGCCCAGCTTGTCGGTCGGCTCCAAGTACACGTAGCCAAACTCGCAGCCCTCGAGCGCCTTGATGGCGGTCGCGGGGTCCTGAGGATGCATACCCTGACCAGCGACGAGCTCCTGCGCGCGCAGCTGATAGGCGCGACCGTCGTCGTACTCGATCTTGACGCCGTCGCCATGCGCGCTCACGGGAGCGGCGGGCGCAGGCTTGCCGGCCTCGATGCCAACCATGGCATCGCGCAGCAGGAAAGCGGCGCCGCGCACAGCCTCGCCGGTCACGACCGTCTGACGCGAGCCAGACGTGGTGCCGGAGTCGGGAGCGTTCTCGGTAGAGCACTCGCCGTTGGCGATGCAGCTCAGCGGCAGACCGCAGGCCTCGGCAACGTCCTGCAAAAAGACGGTGTTGCAGCCCTGGCCGATGTCGGACGTGGCGGCATAGACCACGGCCACGCCATCCTCGACGCGAATCTTGCAGCGGCCGGCATCGGGCAGGCCCACGCCCACGCCGGCGTTCTTCATGGCGCAGGCGATACCGGCGTGTCCGGGATGCGCATAGTAGGCATCCTTGACCTCGAGCAGCGTCTCCTTAAGCGCCGTGGAGCAATCGGCAATCTGGCCGTTGGGCAAAACCTCGCCCGGCTCGATGGCGTTTCTGTAACGAATCTCCCACGGGTCCAGGCCGACCTTCTCTGCCAGCAGGTCGATCAGGCTCTCGAGCGCAAACTCGGACTGGCAAACGCCAAAGCCGCGGTACGCGCCGGCGGGCGGGTTGTTGGTGTAGTAGCCAAAGCCGCGAATGTCGGTGTTCTGGTACTTGTAGGGGCCGACGGCATGCGTGCAGGCGCGCTCGAGCACCGGGCCGCACAGCGACGCGTAGGCGCCGGTGTCAAAGTTGATCTCGCAGTCCAGGCCGGTAAAGTTGCCCTCGGCGTCGCAGCCCAGCGTAAAGGTGCCGTCCATGGCGTGGCGCTTGGGATGGAAAGCGAGCGACTCGGCACGTGTGAGCTTGCACTTCACAGGACGCTGGAACTTATAGGCGGCGAGCGCGGCCAAGTGCTGGATGGACACGTCCTCCTTGCCGCCAAAGCCGCCACCCACGAGCATGGTCTCGACGACCACGCGCTCGGGCTCGTTGTCCCAGCCAAACATGTGGGCGCACTCTTTGCGTGTATCGTAGGCACCCTGGTCGGTCGACTGCACCTTGACGCCGTTCTTGTACGGGAAGGCAACGGCGCACTCGGGCTCCAAGAAGGCATGCTCGGTAAAGGGCGTGGTAAAGCGCTGCGTCACGGTGAACGCGCTCTCTGCCAGCGCCTTGGCGGCGTCGCCGCGCGTCACATGGCGGCTCTGGCACACGTTGTCCTTGAGCTCCACCGTGTTGCCAAAGGCAAAGAAGCTGTCGTGCAGGCGCGGGGCGTCGGCAGCCCTGGCCTCGACAATGTTGCGCACGGGCTCCAGCGGCTCGTAATCGATCTTTACGAGCTTTTTGGCCTTCTCGAGCGTCGCCTCGTCCTCGGCAACCACCAGCACGATGGCGTCACCCACGCAGCGGGTGATATCGCCCTGGGCGATCATGACGTCCCAGTCCTGGATAAGGTGGCCGACCTGGTTGACCGGCACGTCCTCGGCGCGCAGGATCCCCACCACGCCGGGCAGGGCCTCGGCCTTGGAGGTATCGATGGAGAGCACGCGGGCGCGCGGATACTTGGAGCGCACGGCGCTGGCGTAGGTCAGACCCGGCTGATCGAGCTCGTCGATGTCATCGGGATACTTGCCCTCGCCGAGCACCTTCTTGCGCACGTCGATACGGAAGGCGCGCTTGCCCACGCCGTAGTCGTCGCCGCGCTCCAGGTCCTCGTCGATCTGCTTTTCGCCGCGGAGCACCGCAGCTGCCAGCGAAATGCCCTCGATGATCTTCTTGTAGCCGGTGCAGCGGCAGACGTTACCGCGGATGGCGTACTTGATCTGCTCCTCGGTGGGCTCGGGATCCTCGGCTATGAGCGCGGCACCCGCCATGACCATGCCAGGGATGCAAAAACCGCACTGCACGGCACCCACGGCGCCAAAGGCGTACACAAAGGCCTCGCGCACGTCCTCGGGCAGGCCCTCGACGGTCACGATGTTGCGGCCGGCGGCAAGGGCGGTGGTCAGTACGCAGGCCTTGACGGCCGCACCGTCCACGTGGATGGTGCAGGTACCGCACGCGCCCTCGGAGCAGCCGTCCTTGGCGGAGTGAATGTGCAGGTCGTCGCGCAGGTAGCGCAGCAACGGTTTGTTTTGGGTCGTCGTGCGCTCGACGCCGTTAACGGTAAAAGTGAATTCCTGTGCCATGGTGATTCCCTTCTACACGCCGGCGGCTATGCCGGTGCGGTCGTGGATGGCGCCATGCGGGCAGACGACGGCGCACATGCCGCACGACAGACAATCCGCGCCATCAATATGGGCGCAGTTGTCCTCGATGCGGATAGCGCCGGCAGGGCACTTTTTGGCGCACATGCCGCAACCGATGCAGCTCGTGTCGCAGATCTTGCGGGCGATGGCGCCCTTATCGGTGTTGTTGCAGCGCACCAGGATGTTCTGGTAGCCGGGAACGAAGGCAATCACGCGCTGCGGGCACGCCATGCCGCACAGGCCACAGCCCGTACACTTGGAGCGATCCACGCGGGCGATGCCATCGACCAGCGCAATGGCGCCGTGGGGGCAGGCCGTGACGCAGGCGCCACAGCCAATGCAGCCTTCGCTGCAGCGGGCGTCGCCGCCTGCGGAAGCACAGCCGCTTCCGCAGGCAACGTAGGCCACGTTATGTTGAATGGATTTGGCCATAAGAGACTCGCCTATTTCTTAAGAAGGTACGGATAGCTGTCGCGCACGGCCTTGATGGTCAGGCGGACGGCCTCGGGCAGACCGGTGTTGACGGCATCGACCGAGACGGTACGGACCGTGCCGGCAACGCGGACCTTAAAGTGATCCTCGTCCACGGCCAGGAAGCCCTCGTTCTCGGAGTTCTCCATGTCCTGCTCGCTCCAGAACAGGGTGAGCTTGTCTTTGTAGGGACGACCCTCCTGGTAGGGGCAGAACACGGCGCAGTTGCCGCACTCGTTGCACATGCCATCGACATGTACCACCTGATGCTTGGCCAGGCCCGGCACCTTAATAGCAACGTTTGCGCGGTTGGGGCACACGTCGCAGCAAACCTCGCACACCGAGCCGCAGCCCAGGCAGCGGGTCTTGGTGCAGTTGCGCTTGTCGCGGCACAGCGATCCCTTGCGCTCGTAGCAGGTGTCCTCGCGACCGGCCTGCTCGTTGCAGTCGGCGTACTTGTTAAAGTCCACGCCGGCGATGGCACGGGCGACCTCGGCGGCGTCGGCAATAGCCTCGACCACGGTGGCAGGACCGCGGCGGCAGTCACCTGCAGCCCAAACACCCTCGACGCCGGTGGAGGTGGCGGCAAGGCGGCCGCGACGGTCGTGCTCGACGCCCGCGGCATCGTACAGGCCGGCATCGATGCCCTCGCCCACAGCGCAGATCACCGTGGTGGCGGGCAGCTCGACGGTCTCGCCCGTGGCGACGGGGCTGCGGCGGCCGCTTGCATCCGGCTCGCCGAGCTCCATGACATCGCAGGTCAGCACGGCGCCGTTGAGTGCCTTGGGCGCCAGCAGCTCGCAGAACTCAACGCCGTCGGCAAGAGCAAGATCGAGCTCTTCCTCGTCGGCGGGCATCTGCTTCTTGGTGCGGCGATACACCAGGCGCACGTTCTTCACGCCAGCCAGGCGCTTGGCCACGCGGGCGGCGTCCATGGCGGTGTTGCCGGCGCCAATGACCACGACGTCCTCGCCCAGCTCGAGCTTCTCGCCCTTCTTGGCGGCCTCGAGGAACTCCAGCACGTCGAGCTCGGCACCCTCGCCCAAGCCCGCAGAGCCGGGCATCCAGGCACCGGTGGCCACGACCACGTCGGTAAAGCCCTGGGCCTTGAGCTCGTCAATGGAATCCACGCGGGCATTGAGCTGCACCTTGGCACCAAAGGCCAGGCAGAGCTCGGCATCGTGGGAGATATCGTCGCTCGCAATACGGAACTCGGGAATCACGTGACGGACCACGCCGCCGAGCGAATCGCGGGCCTCAAAGATGGTGACGGGCACGCCGGCACGCGTCAGGAAGAACGCTGTCGCCAGACCGGCCGGACCGCCGCCGATAACGGCAACGTTGCGGTCGCTGTCGTTGGCGATGGCCTGGGCGCGCAACTTGGGCAGCACGGCGGTCATGGCCTCGCGGGCGGCCTTGAGCTTGCTGGCGCGAATCTGGGCGCCCTCGGGCTCGTAGAATGCACGCTCGCAGGCACGGCCGCAGGGATGCGGGCAGATGGTGCCGGTAATGAACGGCAGGGCGTTGCGCTCGATGATAATGTTGAGCGCGTCCTCGTAGCGGCCCTCGTCAACAGCCGCCAGGTAGGCAGGAATGTCCTGCTGGATGGGGCAGCTCGTGCGGCACGGCGTGGTAAAGCAGTCGGAAAGCGGGCTCTTGCCGGCGACCTTGCGGTCGGGCAGCGGGCGCAGCGGCTTCTTGTAGAGCGGGTTGGTGAGCGAGTCGGTCTGGATCGCGGTCACGGCCTCGAGAGAGACGCCCGCGAACGGCTTGCCGTCCAGGTCGGTAAACTCGCCGGCCATCTGGCTAAAGCGCTCGTAGCCACCGGGCTTGAGCACGTCGGTCGCCAGGGTAACGGGCCAAATGCCGGCATCGTACAGGGCACGGATGTTGTAGACCGTGGCACCGCCGGAGTAGCTGATACGCAGCTTGCCATCGAACTGCTCGGTAATGCGGCGGGCGGCCTCGATGGTCAGCGAGAACAGCGAACGGCCCGACATGTACATCTCGGTGGAAGGCAGCTCGTTCCTCGTCACGTCGACGGGGAAGGTATTGGTGAGCTTGACGCCAAACTCCAGGCCGCGCTCGGCGCACAGGGCAATCAGGCGCTCGAACATGGGCACAGCATCGGCCCACTGCAGGTCCTCGCGGAAGTGCGTATCGTCGAAGACGATGTAGTCAAAGCCCAGCTCGTTGAGGCGCTGACGGGCAAACTCATAGCCCAGCAGCGTGGGGTTGCACTTGATGTAGGTGTTGAGGCCCTTCTCGGTGATCAGATAGGTCGCGATGCGCTCGATCTCCGCCGGCGGGCAGCCGTGCAGGGTGGACTCGGTGATGGAGTTGGAGACGCGCGCCGGGATGGACTCGACAAACGCGGCATCGACATGCTCAAACTTGTCCAGGTTGGCGAGCGCCCACGTGCGGCACTCGTTCCAGACGTCGGAGCCGCTGGCGTCCTTCATGCCCTCGATGTAGGCGTCGACCTTGGGGCTCTTAATGCCCTCCAGGTCATAGCCCACCGACATGTTGAAGACAAAGCCGTCCGGGCTGCCCAGGCCGTATTCACGGGCAATCAGGTGGCAGGCAAACCATGCCTTCACGTACTCGGCAAAGGCCTGCGGAACCTCGAGCTCGGTCGACCACTCGCAGTTGTAGCACTCGTCCTGCGCCACAATGCAGGGCTTGTTCACACACTTGGAGAGCTCCTCGCCGTCCATAACCTGGACGGTCTTGAGCTCAAAGAAGCGGGAACCGGCCACGTAGGATGCCACGATGTTCTGGGCAAGCTGCGTATTGGGGCCGGCGGCCGGACCAAACGGAGTCTCGATGCGCTCGTCAAAAATGGGAAGCGCACCCTCCTGGTTGGCCGTGACCATCTTGCGCACGCCAAAGACGGCGCCCTGAGTCTTATGCTCCTCGATGATCCAGTTCATCAGCTGCGAAAACGGGATCGGCCTCATGATGTCGCTCATAATGAGCTCCTCTCTGTAACGCCCGGCGAGACCGCGCGGCGGGCGCAAATACGGTGTAGCGCTAGCACAAGCGCCGGCGACCCCGCGGAGGTCGCCTATACGCGCGTCGGATGCGGCGAAACATCCGACGCGCGTGAATCTACTTGTAATTAGTAGGCGCGATCGTTGAGCGTGCTCCAGAGCTTCTTGGACTCAACCATGGTCCACGCGTCGATCTTTTCCTCATCAATGCCAACGAACTCGCGATCCTTGTACAGGACGCGGCCGTTGATGATGGTGGTGCGGCAGTTTTTGCCCATCATGCCAAAGAGCATGTGGCCGTCGATGTTCTCCTCGCTCAGCGGCGTAAAGGGCTTGTAGTCCATGACGATGACGTCGGCGGCAGCGCCGGCCTCGAGCACACCGAGCTTACGATCGAAATACTTGCTCGCCATCTTGGCGTTGTTCTCGAACAGCATGGTCATGGCCTCGCACCAGCCCACGTTGGGCATGGCGGCGTTGTGGCGCTGAATGATCAGGAAGACCTTGAGGCTCTCGAGCATATCGTGGGTGTAGGCGTCGGTGCCCATGCACACGGGAATGCCGCGGCGGAAGAACTCGAGCACGGGGGCGCAGCCCACGGCGTTGCCCATATTGGATTCGGGGTTGTTGACGAGCCAGGTACCGGACTCCTTGACGATATCCATCTCGGTAGGCGTCACGTGGATGCAGTGGCCGAGCATGGTGTCGGGACCCAGCAGGTTGTGCTGCAGCAGGCGCTCGACGGGGCTGATGCCACCGCGGTTGAGGCGGGAGTCCCACACGTCATTCATGCCCTCGCACACATGGATGTGGAAGCCGGTCAGGCCGTTGTTGGCCTCGGCCATCTTGTCCATGGTCTCGTCCGACAGCGTAAAGGTGGCGTGACCGCCAAACATGGCGGCGATCATGTGGTCGTCGTTATCGCGACGCTCCTTGGCGGCCCACTGGGCAAATTCGGCGTTCTCGGCAATGGCCTGGTCGCATTTTTCCTGGCCGCGGCGATCGGAAACCTCGTAGCACAGGCACGAACGCATGCCCAGCTCCTGAGCTGCGTCCTTAATGGTAAAGAGGCTTCCCGGGATCTCGCAGAAGCTCGCATGGTGATCGAAGATCGTGGTGACGCCATCGCGGATGGAATCCAGGATCGTGGCATAGGCGCTTGCCTTGGTGCCGTCGAGCGTCAGGTTGTCGTCGATCTTCCACCACTGCTGCTCAAGATTCTCCAGGAAGTTGGTGGGGTTGCAGCCCTTAATGGCAAGGCCGCGGGCCAGACCCGAGTAGATGTGGGTGTGGCAGTTGATGAGTCCGGGCATGATGAGGTTGCCCTGGGCGTCGACGTACTCGGCATCCGGGTACTTGGACTTGAGCTCGCACTCGGGGCCCACTTCGACGATCGTATCTCCGTCAATGGCGACCGCACCGTTTGGAATGAACGGGGTCTGAGAATTGCGGGTAAAGACGGAACCGTTAGCGACCAGAAGCATGAATGCTCCCTTCAACATCAGAGGCGGGGTTTGACACCTCTGACATGGCGGAGTGCGAAGCGCCGGCCTACACCGGAAACGGGCCCTCTCCCGTCAACGCTTCACCAAAGGGACAAACCCTTTGAAGTGCGGCTTGGCGCCGCATGACGTCGGCGGACGAGGCGATGCGTCCGCCGACGAATAGCACCGAATTGGTTACTTCTTGCTCTCGGGCAAGACCAGATCCACGGCGGCATCCTTGGCGGCATCGATGTGCTGAGCCACGACCGGCGTCTGCGGAAGGATCAGGTTAAGGACAATGGCCATGATGGCGGTGGGGGTTACGGCATTGGAGCCGATGACGGTGGACACCCAGGTGGGCATACCCTCGCCGGCAAGGCAACCGCTGGCCATCCAGATACCCAGGCCAAAGACGACGGAGGTACCGACGATGGTGGTAGTGCGCTGCGTGAGGCCCTCGCGGGTGAACATGCGCACGCCGTTCATGGTAATGGTGCCAAAGACGCCGACGGTCGCGCCGCCGATGACGGGCTGCGGGATAGCGGAAAGGACGGCAGAGAGCTGCGGGAACAGGCCAGCGATGGCAAAGACGGCCGCGATGATCACAAAGACCCACTTGTTGACGACCTTGTTGGAGCAGATGATGCCCACGTTCTGGCCAAGGGCGCTGGTGGGAAGACCGCCCAGCAGGCCGCCGACCATAGAGGTAAGGCCCTGGGACACGATAGCGCCGGAGAGCTCGCGCTCGGTGGGCATACGGTCGATGGAGCCCAGGCAGGCGGCGGAGACGTCACCGATAACCTGGATGGCAACCATGGGGAACACGACGGCGAGGGTAATGCAGACCTCGGGATCAAACTCGAGCGCATAGGGCATGAGCTTGGGAAGGGCGAAGACCTGAGCGGTGGCGACGCTGGAGAAGTCGATCATGCCAAAGGGGATCGAAACGATCATGCCAACGATCATGCCAAAGAACACGGATCCCAGTTTGAGCGTGCCCTTGCCAAAGTTGGCGAGCGCAAAGACCACGGCGAAGGTGATAAGAGCGACGCACCAGGCCTGCGGAGTGCCCCACAGCGGCGTACCCATACCGCCGGCCATATACTTGACGGCCGTGGGATACAGCGAAACGCCGATGGAGAAGATGACCGTACCGGTCACGACGGGCGGGAACAGCCACTTAATCTTGCTGTAAGCCAGACCAAAGAGGACCGCAACGGCGCCGCCGACGATCTCGCCGCCCAGCAGCGCACCAAAGCTAAAGCCCGAGGCGCCCATGGCCTGGAGGGCCGGGAGGAACGCGAACGAAACGCCCATGACGATGGGCAGGCCGCCGCCGATGCGACGGAAGGGAGCGAAGGCCTGAAGGGCCGTGTCGATTGCCGAAAGAATGAGCGCGACCTGGATGATGTCGGTACTCTGCTGGCTATTAAAGCCGTAGACGCCGGCCATGATGACCGCCGGGGTGATGATACCGGCAAACGAAGCCAGTACGTGCTGAAGGGCACACGGGATCATTTCTTTAACGGGAGGCATGCCTTCACGAGTGAACAGGGCTTCAGTGCCGTTCTTAACCGTCTCCTGGGTCATTTGACCACCAATCCTCGAAATAGTTGTTTTCGCATCTAACGCTCTATTGTGACGCAGTGCGGGGTTGAGGTTGTGCCTTCGTTGCATATCGTATTAAAGATGATTCTCATTCTCAATAATAATTTTTTGTTATCAAACTATTCTTCAGTTGAGATAATGCATTTCCGCAGGTCAGAAAAGTGTCTGGTCAAAATAACATCTAACTTTTCTTTTGGTCAACCGTTTACCGCCAAAATCCTACCGTTCGTCTGTATTACGTCATGTACCTGCGGATATACGAGATGATGAGCAGCGTGTTACCATGAGAAAAAATTGTTATGAACATTTCCGATTTCACCCAAAGGAGTTGCCCGTGAACGAGACCGTACGTCGCTTTTTGCCGATGGTCGATTTCCTGGAGCAGATACTCGGTAAGAACAGCGAGATCGTGCTGCACGATTTCTCGGATCCCGACCACGCCATCGTCGATATTCGCAACGGCATCGTGAGTGGCCGCAAGGTCGGCGGTCCCGCCACCGATCTGGCGCTCAAGATCATGCACGACCCCAAGTATCGCGACCTGCCGTTTATTACGGGCTACGAGGGCCGCGGCGCCGGAGGCAAGACGCTGGAGTCCGCGACGTTCTTTATCCGCGAGGATGACGAGATCGTCGGTATGCTCTGCGTCAACACCGACCTCTCGACCGTACGCTCCATCAACGCCATGGCGCAGCAGCTCATGGCGTGCTTCGACGCAGCGCCGACGCGCACGGAGCCCGCCCCTATCGAGGTCGAAAGCCTTTCGGAGTCCACCCAGGAGCTCATCGATCGCAGCATTGCCGAGTTGCTGAGCGCGCGCGGGCTGGATGTAGCGTCGCTTGGTCAGAGCGACCGCGTGGACGTCATTCGCCACCTCAACGGCAACGGGGTGTTCATGCTCAAGGGCGCCGTGGCCTGCGCTGCCACCGCGTTGGGCATCTCGGAACCCAGCGTGTACCGCTACCTGCAAAAAGTCCGCAAGGAGGGCTAACGAGCAAAATGGAGCGCGGCTCCACAAGCGATTCGTCACTTGACAAAAGACCCTGCAGCTCGCACGCGCTGCAGGGTCTTTTTGCATGTCATGTTTAGTTGTGGCCAACGCCTTAGAGAGCGGCGACGACCTCGATCTCAACCAGACCGCCAGCCGGAAGAGCGGCAACCTGGAAAGCGCTGCGCGCGGGGAACGGGGCCTCGAACTTGGAGGCGTAGATCTCGTTTACGGCAGCGAAGTCGGCAATGTCAGCCAGGTAGACTGTGGTCTTGACGACATCGGCAAAGGTGGCGCCGGCAGCGGTCAGCAGGGCCTCGACGTTAGCAAGGGACTGCTTGGCCTGGGCCTCGACGCCCTCGGGCATCTTGCCAGTTGCGGGATCGATGCCCAGCTGGCCGGACAGGAACACCATGTTGCCGGTCTGGATACCAGGGGAATACGGGCCGATGGCTGCGGGTGCGTTATCGGAAGACACGACGGTCTTGCTCATGTTTTTCTCCTTACAAGTAAAAGGGAACGGGAGCGCGGCGTTCACACCGGGAGGCACAGTTCGGTCTGAACACCGCGCTTGATTGGGATAGTACTCAAGGTTTCCGCGCGATGCAAGATTATTATCACGTTGCGAGAATATTTTATCGTCCAACGGTTTCCCTGGACCGCTGAACGGTTCTCCACGGGGTCAGCCAGCCCAAGCTGCTGAAGACTTTATCCCGCTTGGAGCACGGGCGTCGTCCATCGCGACGGCGCCACTATACTTTTGAGTATCTGAGCATTTTGAAAGGCAGGATATGACCGCAACCGCCAGTCGAACCACCAACCGCAGACCCGAGCTTTTGGCGCCCGCCGGAGGGCCCGAGCCCTTTGCCGCCGCACTCGCCGCCGGGGCAGACGCCATCTACTGCGGCATGGGCAGCTTCAACGCACGCCGCAAGGCCACCAACTTTACCGACGAGGCCTTTGAGCAGGCCTGCCGCGCCGCGCATCTGGCCGGCTCGCGCGTCTACGTCACGGTCAACATCGTCATCAAGGAATCCGAGATGAGCGATGCGCTGCAGCTCATCCATCGCTGCTCCACGCTGGGCGCCGACGCCTTCATCATCCAGGACTGGGGCCTGTTCTTTGAGGTCAAGCGCACCATGCCCGGCATCGAGACGCACATCTCAACCCAAGCAAACATCCACGACGACCGCGGAACCCTTTGGTGCCGTGAGCAGGGCGCCGACCGCGTGACCCTCTCGCGCGAGCTTTCCATCGACGAGATTGCCACCATTCACGACGCTGCGCCCGATGTTGACCTTGAGGTCTTTAGCCACGGCGCCATCTGCTTTTGCTACTCGGGTCTGTGCCTGCTGTCGAGCTTTGCCATGGCGGGCCGCTCGGCCAACCGCGGCATGTGCGCTCAGCCCTGTCGCCTACCCTACGAGCTAATTGACGAGAACGGCCGCTCGCTCTCCCCTACCGGTCGCGAGCGCGCACTGTGCCCGCGCGACACCAACACGTCGCAGCTTGTTCGCCGTCTGTATGACGCCGGCGCCGCGTCGCTCAAGCTCGAGGGTCGCATGAAGGCCCCTGATTACGTGTATTCCATCGTCGACGTGTATCGTCATCAGATTGATGACATGCTGGCCGGAGCCACCGTTGCCAAGGACGAGGAAGCCGCCCGCCAGCGCCAGCTCAAGCGCTGCTTTAACCGCGACTTTACGCACGCCTATCAGGACGGCACCTCGGGCGACGAGATGATGAGCTATGAGCGTTCCAACAACCGCGGACAGATCGTGGGCACGGTGTTGGGCAGCCGCCCGGCCAACCGCGATGTGCGCGGCCTCAAGCCCGACGACCGCCGTCGCCGCGCCGCCATCGCCCGCATTGAGCTGTTTGAGCCCGTGGGCAAGGGCGACCTGCTGGAACTTCGCCACGATAACGAGTTTGACCAGTTCCTGACCACTATTGCCGCCGATGATGCCGCAGCCGGTGAAGTCATCGAATGTCGCGTACCCCGCAGCATGCCCGAGGGCTGCCGCGTCCGCGTGATTCGCAGTCAGCGTGCCATCGACGCCGCCGGCGCAGCGCTCAAGCGCGATGTGCTGCGCCGCCGAGCTGTTGATGTGTCCGTCGTGGCGCGTCTGGGCGAGCCGTTTACCGTTACGCTCACCTGCTGCGACGACCCTTCGCTTACGGCCACGGCCACGGGCTTTACCGTCGAGGCCGCCAAGACCCGCGCTGTCGAGGCGGCAGACCTGGTTGAGCATGTGGGCCGCATGGGCTCCTCGCCCTTTGAGGCCGCAAGCTTTGACGTTTCGCTCGACGCCGGCTGCGGCATGGGCTTCTCCGCCGTGCATAAAGTGCGCGCCGCCGCCTGCAAGGCGCTGGAGGAGACCATTCTGGCGCCGTATGACGAGTGCGCGAAAACGCTCGAGATTCCGGTGCTCGACAAATGCACGCGTCCCATGCCCGAGCACTACCGCGACGAGCCGCAGATCTGCGCCACTGTCACCTCGCTCGAGGCCGCCGAGGCAGCGCGGGCGGAGGGTGCAACGCGCATCTACATGACCACCGACGCGCTCGAGGCTGTCGGACTCTCCCCTGCCGATACATTTGAGCAGGGTATCGTGCCCGTACTCGACGAGGTCTGCCGCGCCGTTGACCACGCACGCGTCGACCCGTGGGTTGTTGACGGCGCCACGGTCGCTATTGGCAACATCTCTGAGCTTGCCCTGGCCGCCCAGGTTGGCGCCACAGCCGAGATTCGCTCTTGCCTGCCCGTGCACAACGCGCCTTGCATGGAGGCACTTGCCGAGCGCGGAGCCGGTGCGTTTTGGCTTTCGCCCGAGATCACGCTCGACGAGATTGTCTCGCTCGGCGCCGCCGCGCCCGCGGTCCTGGGCATCACCGTCTTTGGCCGCCCGCGCGTCATGACAAGCGAGCATTGCATTCTGCAGGTTGCCAACGGCTGCATCCACGATTGTGCCAACTGCCGCCTGCGTGCCCGCAAGCTCTCGCTCAAGAATATCGATGGCAAGGTCATGCCGGTGCGTACCGATATCCACGGCCGCTCGCGCCTGTACGACGCCTACCCCATCGACCTCACGCCGCAGGTTCCACAGTTACTCGATGCCGGCGTGCGCCGTCTTATGGTCGACGGAACCCTGCTCGAGGCCGATGAGATTGGCCGTGCCGTCGCTCGCGTCCGTCGCGCCGTCGAGGCGGCTCAAGCCGGCCGCAAGCCCGCCGCCCGCCTGCGCGGCGCCACCTCGGGCTGCATGTTTGTGGGAATTAGCTAACCGAAAGGCTTACACGTGAACGAAGAACCTCAAGTCCTCTACTGCGACGCCTGGCTCATGGCCATCGATAAGCCTGCCGGCATGATCGTCCACGGTGACGGCACCGGCGAGCGCACACTTACCGACTATGCCAGCGACCTTTTGCTGGCGATGGGCGACGGCTTTGCCGCGACTGACATGCAGCCGCTCAACCGTCTGGACCGCAACACCACCGGCGTGGTGCTGTTTTCGCTCGACAAGCAGACGCAGCCCGCCTTTGACCAGATGGTCATCGACCACGCGTTCGAAAAGCACTATCTGGCGCTCGCCGAGGGCAAAATCGACTGGAACGAGAAGCTCATCGACAAGCCTATCGCCCGCGACCGCCACGATAGCCGCAAGATGCGCGTTGGCGCCAGCGGCAAGCCGTCTCAGACGCGCGTGAAGGTGCTCAAGCGTCTTAAGAGCCGCCGCGGCCTGCCCACGCGCTCGTATATCGATGTCGAGCTGCTCACCGGCCGCAAACACCAGATTCGCGTGCACCTGGCGAGCGAGCGCCATCCCCTGGTGGGCGACGACCTGTACGGGACGCCGCGTCCTTGTGGCCTCATGCTCCACGCCCACAGCGTGTCCTTTACGCATCCCGTAACCGGCGAGCACATCCACATCGAAGCCCCCTGCCCCTGGGAGCCCTAAACCACCACAATGGGGACAGGCACCTTCGCGGTGGTTTTGGCCTTAGCCCGTCCCCTGCTGTTAGACCGTGATGACGTTGTCCATTGCCCGGTACTTGGCTGGGACCTCGCCTGCGGTAATAATCGTTGCGTCGCGGAAGTCCGCGAACTTGACGGGCGCCACCATGCCAAATTTGCTGGCGTCCGAGATTACGAAGCGTTTGGCCGTATGACGCATCGAGATGCGCTTTACTTGGGCCTCCTCGATATCGGGCGCCGTGAAACCCTGCTCGGCGGCGATGCCGTTAGAGCCCCAAAAGCCACAGTTGAAGTTGTAGCGATCTAAGGTTGCCAAGGCATCGGGGCCAACGAGCGCCTCGGTCTCGGGTTTGAGCTCGCCGCCCAGCACCACGGTACGCATACCCCGCAAAGCAAGGCGCTGAGCATGGAGCACGGAATCGGTCACGTAGGTGACATCTTCAAGGTGGGGAAGATGCTCGATGAGCCTGAGCGTCGTCGAACCCGAATCGATGTACACAAAGCTCTCGGGCTCCACGAGCGCCGCGGCGCGAGCGCAGATGCGCTCCTTGTCGTCGTTATGGAGATCACTACGCTCACTGATCGTTAAGTCGCGCGTCACGTGCGCGCGCTCAAGGCTTGTCGCGCCACCGTGCACCTTGGCGATGCGGTGCGCTCGGTCAAGCGTCTGCAGGTCACGTCGAATGGTAGAAGCCGTCACACCCAGGGCATCGGCAAGCTCTGGCACCGTTACTGAGCCAGCCTGCTGCACCATCGAGACGATCGCATTGAGCCTATCTTCCGCGAGCATCGCTTACTCCTCCTCGGGGTAGACGACTCCCCAATCGGCACGGAGCTTGGTCATCAGCTCCATAACATCAGAAGCATAATCCAGAAGCTCACGCTTGGAATCATCGCCGGCGACGGCCTTCTCGAGGTCAGCCATCTCGTAGCATAGGGCGTAAGCCTCGGTGCCCGCGGCGACCTCCTCGCGATGACCGTCTGCGGTCCACACGATGGTCGCATGGTCGGCACGCGGATACTCGTTGACCTCGATATAGCAGTTATCAAAGCTGATAACCGAGCGCTTGGGCTGCTTGGAGTGGAGCGTAAGGCTCACAACGCCCAGCTGCTGTTCGGCATTGCGGCAGACGATACCGCCCGCGACGTCAACGCCAGTCTCGCAGGTATTGCCCAGAGACACGACCTCGGCGGGTTGGCTGGCCATAAACAGGCGCATGACCGAAAGGGCATAGACGCCGATGTCGAGCATGGCGCCGCCGGCGAGACTACGATTGTAGAAACGGTTGGTCAGGTCGCCGTACTCCTTGTAGCTACCAAAGTTGAGCTGAGCGAGGTTCATGCGGCCGAACTCGCCGGCATCCATGCGGCGGCGCAGCTCTTGATACAAGGGCATGTGGAGCACCGTGGTAGCGTCCATAAGGACCACGTTGTGCTCGTCGGCGATGGCGCGGGCCTCATCGAGTTCGGCAGAATTGAGGGTAATGGCCTTCTCGCAGAGCACGTGCTTGCCGGCGGCCAGCGCGGCACGCAGATAGGTGATATGCGTGTTGTGCGGCGTGGTGATATAGACGGCGTCGATGTCCGGATCGGCATAAAGGTCCTCGACCGTTTCATAGACCTTCTCGATGCCATACTGCTCAGCAAAAGCTTGAGCCTTGGACAGCGTGCGGTTGGCGACACCCGTAAGCTTGCGGCCGGCAAGAGCGAGAGATTGGGCCATCTGGTTGGCAATAACGCCGCAACCGATCACTGCCCAACGGAGCTCGGGAGCCGTAAAAATATCGTCGGGGAACGACTTGTCCTGGACCGAGGCGAATGCTGCTTTGGCGGCTGCCGCGGCGTCGAGTGGAGCCTGCTTGGAATCTGCCATCATGTGCCTCCTGTGTCATAGAACGTCTTGCATTTCGGACAGCTCTATATTCGCACAAACACGCGCGTCTGTGCGCGTTTTTGTGTATCTCACCGCTAAACGGTCATTTTTGCCCCGTAAACGGCGCTTCTATACGCATATTCACGCAATCCCACGCACGCAAATACGCACAAATGCGCATCGGTCATTGCTCAGAGACAGGGGCTTATGCTTAGAACTCAAAAGACAGGATGATCCGCTTAGCCTCGTCACTCATGGCGCGATGCAGCTCAAAGGACCGCCCCTAACTGCCAACAGTATGCCCACTCATTTATGTCTGTCCCCAATGAGTGTTCTCACTCATTTAAGTCTGTCCCCAATGAGCGGTCCCCAATGAGTGGGATAGAAAAAGGCCCGGGTGCCGTGGCATCCGGGCCTTTGCTAGCAACTTAACTGTTGCGACAGCTTAGAACTTGTGGCCGCACTTCTTGCAGACGCGCAGCTTGTTCTTGCCGTCCTTCTCGTGACCGACGCGGGTAACCTTACCGCACTCGGGGCAGACGAGATTGACGTTGGAGGCATCGATGGGAGCCTCCTGCGAAACGATACCACCCTGCTGGTTGGCAGCGTTGGGCTTGACGGCCTTCTTGACGACCGAAACGCCCTCGACAACGACCTTGTTCTCGGCGGGGAGAGCACGCAGGACAACGCCCTGCTTGCCGCGATCCTTACCAGAGAGAACCTGGACCTTATCGCCCTTCTTGATATACATATATCTCCCCTAACTACAGGGTCTCGGGAGCGAGCGAGACGATCTTCATGTACTTCTTGTCACGAAGCTCGCGAGCGACGGGCCCGAAGATACGGGTGCCGACGGGCGAACCATCGTTGTTGATGACAACGCAGGCGTTCTCATCAAAGCGAATGTAGGAGCCATCCTTGCGGCGGATCTCCTTAACGGTGCGAACGACGACGCAACGGACAACGTCCTTCTTCTTGACGTTGGCGCCAGGAGTAGCCTCCTGGACAGCACCGATGAACACATCGCCGATGCCTGCATAACGACGCTTGGAACCGCCAAGCACCTTGATGCAGCGAATCTTGCGAGCGCCGGAGTTGTCGGCGACGTTCAGCATGGTTTGCATCTGAATCATGGTAGATGTTCCTCCGAACTAAGAACCGAAGAGAGGTGCGCAGCCTGTATACGGCCCGTGGTATGCAAGCCAGGCATACGCACATCTTCGGAAACGTACAAGTCGTAAGAGCGACTGCTTATTTAGCGCGCTCGACGACCTCGATGAGGCGCCAACGCTTCATCTTGGACATAGGACGGGTCTCCATAACGCGGACAGTGTCGCCCACGCCAGCCGTGCACTCCTCATCGTGAGCGTGCAGCTTCTTGGAGCTGGTCATCATCTTGCCGTACTTGGGGTGACGCTTGCGCTCGGTGATGGTGACAACGATGGTCTTGGCACCGGAGACGGAGGTAACGACACCCGTACGGACCTTACGCGAGTTACGCGAATCAGTCATGTTCTCTCCTTAGGTCCTACTCGGCGACAGCGGACTTCTCCGCTGCGATCTCGCGGGCGCGCTGCTCCGTGAGGACGCGAGCGATGTCCTTCTTCACGGTGTTGACGCGAGCGGTGTTGTCCAACTGGCTGGTGGCCATCTGGAAACGAAGGTTAAAGAGCTCGGCGCGCATTTCCTTCAGCTTCTCAACGAGCTGAGCGTCCGAGAGCTCACGAATCTCTGCGGGCTTCATTAGTTCTCCTCCTTGGCGGCGGCGGCGTCCTCAGCAGCCCACTTGGCCTCGAGAGCGGCCTCCTCAGCCATCTCCTTCTCGATGCGCTGCTCAGCGTTCTTGGCAGCAACAATCTTGGTCTTGATGGGAAGCTTGTGCTGTGCAAGACGCAGAGCCTCGCGAGCGACCTCCTCGGGCACGCCCTTGACCTCGAACATGATGCGGCCGGGCTTGACGACGGCCACCCACTCCTCGGGGTTACCCTTACCAGAACCCATGCGAGTCTCGGCAGGCTTCTTGGTGATGGGCTTATCGGGGAAGATCGTGATGTAGACACGACCGCCACGCTTCATGTAGCGGGTCATGGCAATACGAGCGGCCTCGATCTGACGGTTGGTGATCCAATGGGCCTCGAGAGCCTGGATACCAAACTCGCCGAAATGCAGCTCGGTATTACCCTTGGCCTGGCCCTTCATGGAGCCACGCTGCACCTTGCGGTGAAGAATACGCTTAGGGGCAAGCACTACTGACCCCTCCTCTCGGAGTTACGACGACGAGGACGGGAAGAGCCCTCGAGTGCAGGGTTGGGAACAGGCTGGCCCGGGAGCTTCTCGCCCAGGTAGATCCAGACCTTCACGCCGCAAGCGCCCATGGTGGTGCTGGCGACAGCCGTGCCGTAGTCGATCTTGGCACGGAGGGTGTGCAGAGGCACGCGACCCTCGCGGTACCACTCACGACGGCCCATCTCGGCACCGCCGAGACGACCGGAGCACTGGATACGGATGCCCTTAGCGCCGGCCTTGCGGGCAGACTGGACAGCCTTGCGCATAGCGCGACGGAAGGCAACGCGGCCCTCGAGCTGCTCGGCGATAGACTGAGCAACGAGGTTGGCGTCGAGCTCGGGGCGCTTGATCTCGACAACGTCGACGGAGAGCTGGCCCTTGGAGACGCCAGCGACCTTCTCGAGCTCGGTGCGGAGGGTATCGATCTCGGCACCCTTCTTACCGATGACAACGCCGGGGCGAGCGGTGAGGATGATGACCTTCACCTTGTCGCCAGCGCGCTCGATCTCGACGCGGGAGACAGCTGCGCGGGAAAGACGCTTCTCGAGGTACTTGCGGATCTCGAGATCGTTACCGAGGGTCTTAGCGTAATCCTTCTCTGCGAACCAGCGGGAGCGCCAGTTCTCGGTGATGCCAAGACGGAAGCCGGTGGGGTAGACTTTCTGACCCATACAGCTTTACGCCTCCTTTCGAGGAGCAACGACGACGGTGATGTGGGAAGTACGCTTCAGAATGCGAGAAGCGGAACCCTTGGCGCGGGGACGGATGCGCTTAAGCGTCGGACCCTCGTCAACATAGGCAGCGGCGACAACCAGGTTGTCGGCACGCAGACCGTTGTTGTTCTCGGCGTTCGCAACGGCGGAACGGAGAACCTTCTCGACATCCACGGCGACGGCGCGGTCGCAGAAGTGGAGGATGTCGAAGGCCTGAGCGACAGGCTTGCGGCGGATCAGATCGACCACCAGGCGGGCCTTGCTGGGGGAAACACGCACGTACTTAGCGACGGCGCGAACCTCGGTGGCCTCAGTTTCAATAGACTTAGTTGCCATTTACGGTTAACCCCCTATTTGGCCTTGTGGCCACGGAACGTACGAGTCGGCGCGAACTCGCCGAGCTTGTGACCAACCATGGACTCGGTAACATACACGGGCACATGCTTGCGGCCGTCGTGGACGGCGATGGTGTGACCAACCATCTCGGGGAAGATGGTGGACGCGCGGGACCAGGTCTTCACGACGTCCTTCTTGCCAGCCTCGTTCATCGCGGTGATACGCGAGAGAAGGCGAGTCTCCACGAACGGGCCCTTTTTGAGACTTCTGCTCATAAGTGCTTTCTCCTAAAACTCGGTATCCGAAATTACTTCTTACGGCGACGAATGATGTGCTGGTTCGAGACCTTCTTCTTCTTGCGCGTACGAAGGCCCTTCGTCGGCTTACCCCAGGGGGTAACAGAGGGACGACCAGAGGTGTGGTTCTTGCCCTCGCCACCGCCGTGCGGGTGGTCGACAGGGTTCATGACGGTACCGCGGACGGTCGGGCGCACGTTCATGTGACGCTTACGGCCGGCCTTGCCGATGACGATGTTGGCGTGATCGGCGTTGCCGACCTCACCGACGGTGGCGCGGCAGGTAACGAGGATGCGGCGCATCTCGGAGGAAGGCATACGGACGATAGCGTACTTGCCCTCCTTACCCATCAGCTGGCAGGAGTTACCGGCGGAACGGGCGATAGCGGCGCCCTTGCCCGGCTGGAACTCGACGGCGTGGATGAGCGTACCGACGGGGATGTCGGCGAGGGGCAAAGCGTTGCCCGGCTTGATGTCGGCGTCAGAACCGGACATGATGGTCTGACCGACCTCGAGGCCCTTGGGGGCCAGGATGTAGCGCTTCTCACCGTCAGCGTAGTGCAGCAGAGCGATGCGGGCGGAACGGTTCGGATCGTACTCGATCGTGGCAACCTTGGCGGGCACGCCGTCCTTGTTGCGCTTGAAGTCGATCACGCGGTAACGACGCTTCACGCCGCCGCCCTGGTGGCGGGTGGTGATGCGGCCGTTGTTGTTACGACCGGCCTTCTTGGGCAGGGGCTCGAGAAGAGACTTCTCGGGCTTGGTGCAGGTGATCTCAGAGAAATCGGAGATCGTCTGCCAACGCCTACCAGCGGAGGTCGGCTTAAGGTGCTTTACAGCCATTACAATCCCTTTCAATAGGAATCCGTTAGCCATCGCAGACAGGGATTCGAGGTTCTGCCTCGGGTGCGATGACACCGGACGTATACACGGTTCCGGGCGTGTCCATTTTATACGCCCGAAACCTTGAGCTCCCGCCTCCCCTATTTGGGAGGCATGAGCTCACTCAACAGCAGCGAGTCTTAGGCCTGGTTGCCAAAGACCTCGATGGTGTCGCCCTCGGCCAGCGTAACGATGGCCTTCTTCCAAGAACGGGTCTTGCCGGCGACATAGCGCACGCGCTTGGTCTTGGGCTTGACCGTCAGGGTGTTCACGCGAACGACCTTGACGCCGAAGATCTCCTCGACAGCGTCCTTGATCTGATACTTGTTAGCATCCTTGGCGACCTCGAACGTGTACTTGTTCAGCTCCATGCCGGAGAAGGAACGCTCGGACACGATCGGACGGATGATGATCTCGTGGGCGGTCATTTATGCAAGCACCTCCCCGAAGTGAGCGGCGATGTCGGCGGGCATCAGCACAGCGTTGTTGTTGACGAGATCGTAGGTGTTGGCCTCGTCGGCAGTGATGATGAACGTCTTGGGAATGTTGCGGAACGACAGGTAGGCGTTGACGTCCTCATCGCGAACGATGATGGTCAGACGCTTGCCCTCAAGGCCGAGAGCCTTGAGCATGGCGACGGCAGCCTTGGTGGAAGGCTTCTCGAAGCCGTAGTCGTCGACGAGCACGAGCTCGCCATCGGCCAGCTTGGCGGACAGCGCGGAGCGCATAGCCAGCTTGACCTCCTTGTTGTTCATACGCTTAGCGTAGGAACGGGGCTTGGGGGCGAAGACAACGCCACCGTGACGCCACTGGGCAGCACGGATGGAACCCTGGCGGGCACGGCCGGTGCCCTTCTGACGCCAAGGCTTCTTGCCGCCACCGGAAACCTCAGAGCGACCCTTAGCAGACTGGGTGCCCTGACGCCAAGAGGCCATCTGGCACTTGACGATGTGGTGCATAACGTGGATGTTCGGCTCGATGCCGTACACCTCAGCGGCGAGCTCGGCCTCGGCGACCTTCTTGCCCTCGCTGTTCTTTACTTCAAACTTTGCCATTTAAGTGTTCTCCTTGGTATGACGCTGGGCTAAATGGGCTGGGCCCTTAGGCCATACGGATGGCGACGAGACCATTCTTGGCACCCGGGACAGCGCCCTTGACCAAGATGAGGTTCTGCTCGGCATCGATGCGGACAACGGAAAGGTTCTTGACGGTAACGCGCTCGTTACCCATGTGACCGGCCATCTTGACGCCCTTGAGGACGCGCGCAGGATAGGCGCACTGACCGATAGAACCGGGGTGACGCTGGAAGTGAGAACCATGCGTCATAGGACCGCGGCGCTGACCCCAGCGCTTGATGCGACCCTGGAAGCCCTTACCCTTGGAGGTACCGATGACGTCGACCTTCTCGACATCAGCGAAATCAGCGACGGTGACGACCTCGCCGACCTTGTGCTCCTCGCCGTTCTCGACGCGGACCTCACGAAGGAAGCGGACAGGCTCGACGCCAGCCTTGGCGAAGTGACCAGCCATGGGCTTGTTCACGTTCTTGGCCTTGATGTCGCCGAAACCGATCTGGACGGCGTCATAGCCGTCGGTTGCCTGAGTTTTAACCTGCGAGACAGCGCAGGGGCCAGCCTGGATGACCGTGACGGGAACGACGTTGTCGTCCTCGTCCCAAACCTGGGTCATGCCAATCTTGCGGCCGAGAATCATGCTGATCAAGATATGATCCCAACTCTCGCGTGGTCTTGGGACAATGCGTACACCACCGAGCGTACGCCCCTAGAGGACCACTACTTACACGACGTGCTCCCCAGCCTTGTATTTCGCCCGGACTACCTGACAACCCTATTAAGCAGGCATTTTGTCCAGCCAGAATACTCCCCTGGTTTCACACAGCTGTTTAGTATACACGGCTGCGGGCGTATCCATCGAGATTCATATTTCACTCACATTGTTTACGCAGGTAAAGTGCGTGGCACGTCTCCCGAGCTTTGGCGGAGGGGCGGGGCCGAGAGTAGCTAAGGTTGCTGCTCTACAGTCCTGCTCACGACGGAGAGCACATTAAGTGCTCTCCTGTTCGTGCGGAACTCGCGACAACCTTAGCTACTCTCGGCCCCGCCCCTCCGCCAAAGCTCGGGAGACGACACGTTGATGTCTGCTTAACTCTGCTCGTTCAGGCTAATGACTTTGCTGGGGATCCACAATTTGCTGCAAGGTGAACTTGCATTGGAGCGTATCGTCCTCTTCTCGTGCATCGTCAAAATCGAAGATCATGATGGCGCAGTTGGGGAGTTTTGTTGGGAGCTCGAAGTCCACTGGGGCTGCAGCCTTGATGAATTGGCGGCTGGCGCTTCCATGGCTTACTGCTAGGAGGGTTTCGATGCCCTCGGCGCCCATGATATTGGTGAGGGTGCCTACCATGCGCTCCTGTAGCGCCTGGCTTCCTTCTCCTCCGAAGGGGACCAGATCCTCGCCCGGATCCCAGACGTCGGTAGGCAGCGCGTCGTGCGGGCCCTCTTCGAAGGTGCCGTAGCTGCGCTCGATAATGCCTTCGCAGGACTCGACGGCAGAGTCCGGGCCGAGGAGTTCGGTTGCGACGAGGCTTGCCGTGGCCATGGCTCGGCCCAAAGGGGAGGAGACCACT
Organism: uncultured Collinsella sp.; assembly: GCA_900545055.1. Classification (GTDB taxonomy): domain Bacteria; phylum Actinomycetota; class Coriobacteriia; order Coriobacteriales; family Coriobacteriaceae; genus Collinsella. The sequence continues at coordinate 40,043 of UQXP01000002.1, read as the reverse complement.
TTGTCGGGAACGACGTTGTGGGCTTTGAGCCACGCGGCTGCCATCCCGGCTTGCTGACGACCCAGGTCGGTCAGCGGTGAATCGCAGCGGCCCTGGACCAGCTTTTTGACGTTGAACTCCGTCTGACCGTGGCGGAGTAGATACAGCTTCTTCATGCTCTCCCCTTCTGCATAACCTGCTTTGCCGACACAGCCTTACTCGTGGGTATGCCCTACGTAGTCTTCGTCGATCGTAATCTTGGCAATCGACTTGGGATATTCCGATTCGACCCGTTTCGCCAGCGTGCGCTTTAGGTCCTCGGCGCTCATCGCCAAATCCGAGGGTCGCACGCAGTCAAAAATTACATTGGTGTGCGTGGGGCCCGGTACGCAACGCAAGTCGTGGATCGAGAGGCGGCTATCAATCTCCTGAGCCATGGCGTTGATGCGCAGACGCATGCTCGCCACCTTTGGATCGTCGGTCACGATGGGGTCGTAATGGAGCGTGACGATCATACCGTCTTCGTTCCTAAACGACTGCTCGATGTTATCGAGCGTGTCGTGACTTTCCAGCGGGCTGGCCTCGGCCGCCATCTCGGCGTGCGCACTTGCAAACTTCCTGCCCGGACCGTAATCGTGAACCATAAGGTCGTGGACGCCCAAAACGCCGGGGTAGCTCATGATCTTGTCTCGGATATGTTTGACCAGCTTGGGATCGGGCGCCTGGCCCAAAAGCGGGCTCACCGTATCCTGGATGAGCTCAAAACCACTCCAGCCGATATAGGCGCCAACGGCAAGGCCGACCCATGCGTCAAGATTGATATGCGTCACCTGGGAAACAATCGCGCACGCCAGCACGGCGCCCGTGGCTAGGACATCGTTTTTGGAATCCTGAGCGGTCGCATGCAACGTCTCGGACTCAATGCGGTCACCGAGCTTTTGGTTGAGGGCCGCCATCCACAGCTTTACAACCATCGAAAGTGCCAGGACTGCCACCAGGGCAAGCGAGAACTCGACAGGCTCCGGGTTGACGATACGCTCCACCGAGGACTTCACCAGTTCGATGCCAATAAGCAGCACGAGCGCCGCCACAACCAGACCCGAGAGATACTCGTAGCGGCCATGACCGTAAGGATGCTCGGGGTCTGCTGGCTTGCCCGCCAGCTTAAAGCCAAGCACGCTCACGATGTTCGAGCTAGCATCGGACAGATTATTCATGGCGTCCGCCACAATCGAAACCGATCCCGACAGCACGCCAATTACGCCCTTCGCAGCGCATAGTGCCACATTGGCGAGAATACACACCACGCCCGCCAACGTGCCCACGCGCGCACGGTCGCCCTGCGCACGCTTAACAATCCACTCGACCATCTACATCCGCCCCCACGGTACTACCTATATATCTATTGCTCAAACGGATTGTAGTGTAGCCACTTTGCCCCACAGATACAAAAAGGCCGCAACCAACACGGGCCACGACCTTGGAATGTGCCATGCGGGACTGCCCCTTTGTCACACAGGTTTATGCGCTTACTTCAGCAGCGCTCGCAACTGTTTCGGGTGAATCAGCTCCGTCCCCCGTCGCCTGCCCCTTCGCCGGCACCACGCCAAAGCAGTAGCTCAGCGCCGCAGACACCGCAAATGCCACACCGCCGGCGGCGCAGCACCACAGCAGGTTCGAGATGCCGCCCGTGGCAAAGCCAATGACCATGAGGACATTCGTCATGCCGATGGTATAGGCCGTAACGTGGCCCACGGCCGCAACAAGGCCTCCGACGGCGCCGCCAATGGCCATGCACGTCAGGCACCTGCCATATTTAAAGCCGCAACCGTACAGCGCCGGCTCGCTTACGCCGCCAAGAACACCCGAGATTGAATAGCCCAGCATGAGCGCCTTCTCGTCCTTATCCGCAACGCGAAGCGACGCGCCAAAGGGCATGCCCCAAACGGCGAACGTTGCCATCGTCGCGGCGATCAGAATGCACGAATCCGTTCCCACGCTCATAAACTGCGCATAGGCGAGCGATAGGACGACGTTGCTGACGCCCGCGATCTTAAGGAACTCCCAGCTGGCGGCAAGCCCCATGAGCGTGAGCAGCGACACGATGCCACCGGAATTGCCAAGCATAAACATAAGCTGGCCCAACAGCATGCCTAGATAGCTGCCCGCCGGCGCCGTAATACACAGCGAAACCGGAACCATGACAAGCATGGTTGTAAACGGAACAAACGAAAACGCCACGGCCTTAGGGATAACGCGCTGAAAGAAACACTCCACTCGCCATAGCACGGGCACCGAGATGAGAACCGGAATAACAGTCGTCGTGTAATCGTTGACCGGCGCGGGAAGCAGACCATACACGGAAGTCATCGATGCCCCCGTCGTCGATGCGGCATCGACGAGCTTAAGCAGATCGGGCGCAATCAATACGCCGCCCAGCATCATGCCCAGCTGCTCCGAGCAACCGAGCTGGCGGGCGGCCGCCCAACCAAGATAAATGGGCAAAAAGTAGTAGCCGGCGTTATAAAGCCAACTGTAGAACAGGCGATAGATTTCGGAATCGGCAGACCACAGGCCCAGCATGCCTTCGCCCATAATGACGGCGACGGTGCGGAACAACGCCGCGCAGACAATAAAGGGCAGCGCCGACATCATGCTTTTGGACAGATAGTCCACCACGGCCATGGCGTTTGATGAAACCGTCGTCGTAAACGAGGTATTAGAAACTTGTGACATGGAACGCCTTTCCCAATGTGACATGCGGACTGTCCCTTTGTCACATCGTGCGGTACCGACCGATTGCGCGGTACTTTTCGTAGCGGAGGTTTGTGAGGGTCGCGTCGTCGAGCTGCCCAAGCGTATCGAAGGCATCAAATGCCGAGGATATGACGGCGCCGGCGATCTCCTCATGCGACAGGCCCCTATCGTCAACGATGCCGTCGATGATGCCGAGCGCCAACAGATCGGGGGCCGTGAGCTTAAGCGCCTCGGCGGCTTCATTCGCGCGCTCGGTATCCTTCCATAGGATCGACGCACAGGCCTCGGGGCTCACGACCGAATAGGCCGAGCTCGAGAGCATCAGGATGCGGTCGGCCACGGATAGCGCCAGTGCGCCACCAGAGCCGCCCTCGCCTGTCACCACCGAGACAATCGGCGTCTTAAGGCCGCTCATCTCCATGAGATTTTGGGCAATCGCCTCGCCCTGGCCGCGCTCCTCGGCACCGATGCCGCAAAACGCGCCCGAAGTATCAACCAGGCACAGAACCGGCCGGCCAAATTTCTCGGCTTGGTGCATCAGGCGACGTGCCTTGCGGTAGCCCTCGGGATGTGCCATACCAAAGTTGCGACGCATGCGCTCTTTGGTCGTGGTACCGCGCTCGATGGCGATAACCGTCACGGGCCGCCCGTCTTTCCAGCCGATGCCGCCCACCACGGCAGCATCGTCGCCAAAGTAGCGGTCGCCGTGCAGCTCTACGAATCCGTCGAGACCCAACGAGATCATCTCACCCGCCGTGGCGCGATCTGCCGAGCGAGTCTGTTTGACGATTTCGAGCGCGCTTTTTGGTGCGGCCGAGCGCTTAAACAAGTGTCCCAGCTTTTTGCCGCGACGACCCGTATGCACGATCTCATGCGGTGCCCCCAGGCCGGGCGCGCGCCCTTCGTGCAGCGCCAGCAGCTCGCCTACCGTGAGCGCAATCTCGCCACGCGGAACAACGGCATCGCAAAAGCCGTGCTCCAGCAAAAACTCGGAGCGCTGGAATCCCTTGGGCAGGCGCTTGTGCATGTTCTGCTCGATCACGCGCGGGCCGGCAAATGCCGTCAGAGCATCGGGCTCGGCCAGGATGATGTCGCCCTCCATGGCAAAGCTCGCGGTTACGCCTCCGGTCGTAGGGTCGGTGAGCACCGTGATATACAGGCCGCCCGCCTCGCTGTGGCGCCTAACCGCCGCAGAAATCTTGGCCATCTGCATAAGCGATGTCACGCCCTCTTGCATGCGCGCACCGCCCGAAACGGTAAAGCCGACAACTGGCAATCCCAGCTCGGTCGCACGCTCAAATGTGCGACAGATCTTCTCGCCCACCACGGAGCCCATCGAGCCCATCATAAAGTTGGCGTCCATAAAGAAGAGCGCTGTATCGCAACCGCAGATCTTGCCCCTGCCGCACACGACGGCATCGCGCTCGCCCGAACGCTCGCTCACGCTCTTGAGCTTGTCGGCATAGCCGGGAAACGAGAGGAAGTCCTCTGACGCCAGTTCGGCATCCCACTCCTCAAAGGTACCCGCGTCGACCGTCATGCGCATGCGCGCGCGACCGCTCACGCGAAAATGCTTGCCGCAACGGGGGCACACCTCGAGGTTGTCGTGCAGGCGTGCCTCATCTATCACACGGCGGCACTCCGGACACTTGATAAACACGTGGCGCGCGGGAAACTCGGCGCACGACTCGGTCATCGGCCCCTCGAGGACGTTGACCGTCTTCGCTTTTCTATTCATCAGCATAGAGATGCCCCATCAGATCGGTGTGGTACATGCCCGACAAGAACTCGTCGTTTGCCAGCACGTCAAGCTGAAGCTCGCTGTTTTCGCTCACGCCCTCAATCACGAGCTCGCCGAGGGCCGAGCGCATCTTACGAATGGCGCCGTCGCGCGTGGGCGCACACACGATGAGCTTGCCGAGCATGGAGTCGTAGTACGGCGGAACGTTCGCTCCGGTAAACATGGCGGAATCCCAGCGCACGCGCGGGCCACCCGGCACACGCAACGCGGTGACCGTTCCGCACGACGGCAGAAAGTCCGGCGTTTCGGCATTGATGCGGCACTCCATGGCGTGGTTGCGCACCGGCATGTCCTCCTGCTCAAAGGGCAGAGGCTGGCCGGCTGCCACGCGCAGCTGCCACTTGACCAAGTCGGTATCGGTTACAAACTCTGTAACCGGATGCTCCACCTGCAAGCGCGTGTTCATTTCCATAAAGTAGAAATTGCCGTCGTCCGAGTACAGAAACTCGATGGTGCCAGCGCCCTCATAACCGACGGCACGAGCCAAGTCGCGCGCCGCCTTGTGCATACGGGCACGAATATCGTCGCGTCCGTTGAGGCACGGCGCGGGGCTCTCCTCGATCAGCTTTTGGTTGCGGCGCTGCACCGAGCACTCGCGCTCACCGAGCGAAAACACATGGCCCTGCTTATCGGCCATAATCTGTACCTCAACGTGATGCGCCGGCGCGACGAACTTCTCCATGTAGCACTCGCCGTCGCCAAAAACGGCCTCGCCCTCGGCACGCGCCTCGATGAACGCCTTTGCCGCGTCTTCCACGCGCTCGACCTTGCGAATACCGCGACCGCCGCCGCCCGCGCGCGCCTTGATGAGCACGGGGCAGCCGATGCGCTCGGCCTCGGCCGTCGCCTCCTCGGGGCTTTTGAGCAAATCGCAGCCCGGAACGATGGGCACGCCCGCCGCGGCAGCCGTTCGGCGTGCGGCGTCCTTGTCGCCCATGCTGTCGATGACCTCGGCCGAGGGACCAACAAACGCCAGACCGAACTTGTCGCAGTCGCGCACGAAGCTCGCCTTCTCGGAAAAGAAACCGTAGCCAGGATGGATCGCCTTAGCTCCCGACTTTACGGCACAGGTGAGCACGGCATCGTCGTTGAGGTAGCTCTCGGCAAGACGCGGGCCGCCGATGCAATACGCCTCGTCGGCAAGCTGCACGTGCAGCGCATCCGCATCGGCCGTGGAATAAACGGCAACGGTCTTGATGCCCATATCGCGGCACGCGCGGATAACACGGACCGCGACTTCGCCGCGGTTGGCGATGAGCACTTTGTCGAACATGAAGCCTTCCTTAACTTTCGTGCATGAGTGCAAAAGACATATCGGCGCGGCAGCAAACCTCACCGTTGACGCTCGCGGTACCCGTCGCAAAGCGGAACGGCCCGCGCGCACGTGTGATGGAGCACACCAGATCCACCGTGTCGCCCGGTCGCACCGGACGTTTAAAGCGCACCTTGTCCAGACTCGTATAGAACGGCGTCGCGCCGCGCGCCTCCTCATCGCCCATCAGCAGCACGCAACAGTTTTGGGCGAGCATCTCGCACTGAATCACGCCGGGGACCACCGGGTTTCCCGGAAAATGCCCCTGCAAAAAGTACTCGTCACCCGTAATCGTGATCTTGCCGTGGGCCTCGTCGCCCACCAGCTCGGCCTCGTCGAGCAAAAGCATCGGTTCGCGATGCGGCAACAGCTTCTTGAGCTCTTCTTTGTTCATGGACATCACCTATCCGATCCTCATAAGGCAACTGCCGAACTCCACGAGGTCGCCGTCGGCCACGCAGATCTCGAGCACCTCGCCGTCTGCCTCGGCCGTCACCTCGTTGAGAACCTTCATGGCCTCGATGATGCAGAGGGTCTCACCGGCCTTGACCTTGGAGCCCACGTGCACAAACGGCTCGTCGCCCGGCGCCGGGGCAGCATAGAAAACGCCGACCATGGGAGCAGTCACCTCGGTGCCCTTGGGCTCCGGCGCGGCGGAAGGTGCCTGCGCGGTGGGTTCCGGCGCGGCGGGCATAGCTGCGGGAGCCGCAACCGGAGCAGCCATGGCGCTCGGCATAGGCATGGGCACGGCAACCGGCTGCGCGGCACTCGCGCGCTCGAGTTCGACCGCGGTGCCATCGGGCTCCTCAACACGTACGCGCGTAAGGCCGCGGTCCTCCATAACATCGGCTATCTCGGCAAGTCTTTTGGAATCCATGCTCTAGCTCCTCGTATATCTACGCAGCGCGATGGCGGCGTTGTGCCCGCCAAAGCCCAGGTTGGTCGAAAGCGCCCAGGTAAGGTCGGCGCGAACCGCTCGATTAGGCGTGTAATCAAGATCGCAGGCGGGATCGGGCGTGCGGTAGTTAATGGTCGGGGGCACCACGCCCTGCTCGAGCGCCATGGCACAGGCCATGACCTCGATGGCACCCGTGGCACCGATCATGTGCCCGGTCATCGACTTGGTCGACGAGACATGTGCGGCGCGCGCCGCGTCCTCGCCGAGTGCACGCTTAATGCCCGCCGTCTCGGACGAATCGTTGAGCTTAGTCGAGGTGCCGTGAGCGTTGATGTAGAGGCCCTCGGAAGGCTTAACGTCGCCCTCGGCCACCGCCAGCGATATCGCGCGGGCAATGCCGGCAGCCTCGGGATCGGGGCTCGTGATGTGGTAGGCATCATCGGTGTTGCCATAGCCCACGACCTCGGCGTAAATGTGCGCACCGCGGGCCTGTGCGTGCTCCATACCCTCGAGCACGAGCACGCAGGCGCCCTCGCCCATCACAAAGCCGTCGCGGTCTGCATCGAACGGGCGGCAAGCCGTCGAAGGGTCAGGGTTGGTGGTCAACGCGCGGCAGGACGTAAAGCCCGCAACGGCATCGGGGATAATTGCGGCCTCGGCGCCGCCGGCCAGGATTGCATCGGCATAGCCGTGCTTGATGGCGCGAAACGCCTCGCCCACCGCATGGGCAGAAGTCGCGCAGGCGGTCACCACGGGCAGGGTCGGGCCCTTTGCCTTATGACGAATCGCGATGTTGCCCGAAGCCATGTTGGGAATCATCATCGCGATCATGTAGGGCGATGCGCGACGAGGCCCACGTTCGGCAATCGTATGGACGTTGTCGACGAGCGTCGTCATGCCGCCCACGCCCGAGCCCACGTAAACGCCCAGGCGCTCGCGATCGATGGCGCCTTCGGCATCAAAGCCCGCATCGTGCATGGCCTCGTCCGAAGCCGCCATCGCAAACTGAACGCAGGGATCGAGATGCTTGGCGTCACGCTTGCCAAAGTACTCGTTGCCGTCAAAACCCTTGACCTCGGCCGCCACCTTGACGGTAAACGCATCGGTATCGAAGTGCGTGATCGGGCCGATGCCGCACGTGCCGGCACACATGGCCGCCCAGGTGGCAAGCGCGGTGTTGCCGAGCGGCGATACGGCACCGATGCCGGTGATTGCAACTCTCTGTTCCATCTTGGTCTCCTCATTCAAGCCGTTCTTCGGCCCTGGTTTCTACATCGCCATTCCACCGTCAATGCGTACGACCTCGCCCGTAATGTAGGCAGCCGCATCACTCGCCAAAAAGCGCACCACGCCGGCCACTTCCTCGGGGCGCGCCATGCGCTTAAGGGGAATCTGCTCCTCGGTTGCCGCACGCACCTTCTCCGAGAGCTTTGCCGTCATGTCCGTCTCGACAAACCCGGGGGCGACCGCGTTAACCCTCACGCCGCGGGGCGCAAGCTCGCGCGCGACCGCCTTGGTAAGCCCTATCACACCCGCCTTGGAGGCAGCGTAGTTGGCCTGCCCGGCATTGCCCATCAGGCCCACGACCGAGCTCATGTTGATGACGCAACCGCCGCGCTGGCGCATAAAAGTCTTGGTGAGCGCACGCGTCGTGTTGAACGTTCCTTTAAGATTGACATCGAGCACGCGATCGAAGGCGTCATCGCCCATACGCATGAGCAGGCCATCGCGGGTGATGCCGGCGTTGTTGACAAGCGCCCAGATTGAGCCGAAGTCGCTCAGGACCGCCTCCACGCATGCGCTGACGGCATCGGGGTCGGCCACGTCGCATTGATATGCGCGCGCCGTGGCGCCAGCCGCCTCGCAGGCTTTGCACGTCTCGCGCGCCGCATCGACGCTGCCGGCATAGACGATGGCGATATCAAAGCCGTCCTCCGCCAGGCCCACGGCACAAGCGCGGCCGATACCACGCGAGCCGCCCGTGACCAGCGCCACGCGACGTGAGTCGTTGCGCTCGAGCGCACCGTTGTTCAAGTTGCCCATGTCATTCCTTTCGGGTTACAACCCTGTGGACCATGCGAGCTCGTCGGCAATAGCTGCGACCTGCTCGGCCGTTTCGCACGAATACACGCGAACGTCGCTCAGCGTACGCTTGACCAGGCCCGACAGCGTTTTACCAGGACCGACCTCAATAAACGTGTCGATGCCCTGATCTTGCAGAGCATGCAGCGTGTCGACCCAGCGAACGGCATGGCTCACCTGGTTGGCCAAGACATCCGATGCCGCTCGCGGGTCCGCCGGATAGGGCGCCGCCGTCATGTTTGCCATGACCGGAATCAGCAGCGGAGACGGCGCGTGGCCGGCTTGGATATACGTCACCAGCCCCTCAGTCGCCTCGGCCATATAGGGGCTATGAAATGCACCCGACACCGCGACTTTCATAGCGCGGCCGCCAGCCTCTTTTACCAGGACGTCGAGCTCCTGCAGCGCCTCGGGCGCCCCGGCAACAACCGTCTGCTGCGGACTGTTGTAGTTGACCGGCCAGCAGTCCTCGCCGGCCTGTTTTGCCAGGTTCTCGACTTGCGCTGCATCGAGTTTGATGACGGCGCGCATGCCGCCGGGGTGACGCTCGGCCGCCGTGGCCATCAATGCCGCGCGCTCACATACGAGCTCAAAACCCGCTCGCGTATCGAATGCCTCCGCAAAGGTGAGCGCAGCGACCTCGCCCAGCGAGAATCCCGCACAGGCGGCAGGCACCACGCCGCGCTCGCGCAGGGCGACGGCGACTGCCAAGTCGTGCACGAACACGCAAGGCTGCGTGTTCTCGGTCTGCGAGAGCTCCTCCTTGGAGGCGCTCCGGCACTGCTCGCTGGTCCCCGGGCGCACCTCGTCGGCAATGGCGAACACCTCGGCGGCCGCCGGCGATGCTTCGATGAGGTCGACACCCATCGCGGGATGCTGGGCACCCTGGCCGGCAAACAGAAACGCTACGCTACCCATGCGCACGCACCCCTCAGGACGCGCTCGGCACCATCGACCAGGTCATCGACAATTTCACGTGCGCTTTGGCGCTCGTTGACCATGCCGGCAATCTGTCCACACAAAAACGAGCCCTCTTCGTAATTGCCGTCCTTGGCGGCCTTGCGAAGGGCGCCCGTGCCCATGGCCCCGAGCTCCTCGACGCTTACGCCCACCGCCTCGCTCTTGGCGTAGGCGTTGGTGAAGGGGCTCTTGAGGGCACGCACCGGGTGTCCCGTCGAGCGGCCGGTCGCACGCGTCGAGGTGTCGTTGGCCTTCAGGACCATCTCCTTGTACTGCTCCGATACGGTGCACTCATCTGCGATCAGAAAGCGCGTACCCACCTGCACACCGGCGGCGCCCAGCATAAAGGCAGCCGCCACGCCGCGGCCGTCGGCAATACCGCCGGCAGCCACGACAGGAATGTCGACCGCATCGACGACCTGCGGCACCAGTGCCATCGTCGAGGTCTCGCCAATATGGCCGCCCGATTCGGTGCCCTCGGCAACAACCGCCGTAGCTCCACGACGCGCCACGAGGCGCGCCAGCGCCACCGAGGCAACGACCGGGATGACCTTGATGCCCGCCTCGTTCCACGCCTTCATGTACTTGGTGGGATTGCCGGCACCCGTCACGACGACCGGCACCCGCTCGTCAATCACGACCCGCGCGACCTCGTCGGCAAACGGGCTCATGAGCATAACGTTGACGCCAAAGGGCTTATCCGTCCTGGCGCGCAGCTCGTGAATCTGGTCGCGCAGCCAGTTGGCGTCGGCGTTCATGGCCGCGATAATCCCCAAGCCGCCCGCCTCGGACACTGCGGAAGCCAGCGAGGCGTCGGCAATCCAAGCCATACCGCCCTGGAACACGGGCTTTTCGATGCCGAGCAGATCGCAGAGAGGAGTCTTGAGCATCTCTACTTCTCCAATGCCGCCTCGACCGTATCGGCGAACTCGCCGACCGTCTTGGGGTTCTCCTCGGTATCGAGCTGGATGCCAAACTCGTCCTCGACGGCGACGAGGATCTCGACGGTGCCCAGACTGTCGAGACCAATCTCCTCAAGCGTGGACTCGGGCTTCATCTCGACGTCGTCAAGACCGGCGGTCTCGCGGATAACGTCGCAAACGCGCTCGAAGGTCTTCTGATCTGCCATGGTAGTTCTCCTTTGTTTGTGCCCTAGGGGCGTTTTTATTTCCTATGTGCGACTACTTCCAACGAAGCAGATAGCCACCTATATCCAGGCCGGCGCCAAATCCAACGAGGGCGATGGTGTCGCCCGCATTCAGTACGTCAGTGCGTGCCAGCCGGTCAAGCGCGAAGGGAATGCAGGCGCTCGAAATGTTGCCGGTCTCTCGTAGCGTTCGAACCACGCGCTCGTCTGGCACACCGAGGCGCTTGACCGCCTGACTCAGGATTCGTTCGTTAGCCTGATGGAATACAAAGTGGTCGATGTCCTCGACCGCGATGCTCGCGTCGCAGACGAGCTTGTTGACCGTGTCGCAGATGGCATTGACGCCAAACTTGAAGACGCGACGGCCGTTCATGGAAAGCACGCTTTCGCGGTCCTGCGCCGTCTTATACGGCGAGGAGCCCACCAATCCGGGGACGCGCAGTGTTTCGACGTCAGGCGACGTCGAAAGCTCGACAGCAAGGGGATTCTCTCCCCCGGCCTCTATGACCGCAGCACCCGCGCCATCGCCAAAGAGAACGCACGTGGCACGGTCGGTCCAATCGAGCGCGCGCGTCATCTGCTCGGCTGCAACGACCAGCACGTGTTTGGCGCGACCGCGGGCGATATAGCCCTCGGCGACATCGACCGCAAATACGAAGCCGGCACAAGCCGCCGAAACGTCGAAAGCAGGACATGTGGCACCCAAGCGCTCAGCAACGGCGCACGCTTCGGCAGGAACGAGATGATCGCCCGTCGTCGTCGAACAGACGATAAGATCCAGCTGGCTCGCATCGATTCCGGACGTCTGGAGCGCTTGCTCGCTCGCAGCCACGGCAAGATCGTCGAGCGACTCGGTGGTGCACACATGGCGGCTCTTGATCCCCGTGCGGGTAAAAATCCACTCATCCGAGGTGTCCAGGAACTCGGACAGCTCGTCATTGGAAACACTGCGCTTGGGAAGCGCCGAGCCTGTTCCAAGAATCGTGAAACCCATCACTAACCTCCTTTGAGTTGTTGACGTGTTTACATCGACCAAGAGAGGATAGCGCATTCTTCGCCTTGTTGACGTGTTAACATTAAATTGTCCAAATGCGACAAAGGCTTCACATTGTGTCTATCTCTCGACACCATTGCGTCATTCACTTATTCATTAAGGAGGTAGCAGCCGCTATGGATGCTCAATTAACGATAGTCGACGTAACCGGATCGACCAACGATGACCTGCTCGAAGCAGGTAAACAGGGCGCGCCGCACGGCACGGGACTTGCCGCCCGCGCGCAAACGGCAGGACGCGGCCGACGCGGCCACAAGTGGGATTCAACCGCCGGCAACCTGTTGCTCTCGATTGTCCTACGTCCATGTGTTGATCCCGCCAAGTACTCTGGTCTTGCCGCCGTCAGCGGCTTAGCGGTGCTCGAGGCGCTCGAGGCGCAAGGTCTTGCTAACGAGATCGGCCTCAAATGGCCCAACGACCTCGTCGCGCGAGGGCGCAAACTCGGCGGCATCCTGGTCGAGGCGGCTCGTGACAACGAGGGCAAGCCCTTTGCCGCCTGCGGCATTGGCGTCAATGTGAACTATGTGCCCTCAGAGGTTCCCGATGGCGGCCTGCCGGCAATCGGTCTCTCGGATCTCAACGAGAATGTTCCCACCGTCGATGTGCTCCTCGATGAGGTCTATCACGCAGTTATAGACGCCGTAGATGCCTGGGCAGAGCGCCTCAATGCCAAGAAAGAAGACGCCGGTCCGCTCGCTCCCGTCCACGACGAATATATCACTCACCTCAATTGGATCGGGGAGCACGTTATCGCCCGCTCCCCTGCCGGTGACGAGCTGGCGCGTGGCATCCTTCAAACGGTCGATGCCTTTGGTCGCGCGTGTATCGAAACGGAAGACGGCTTGCAATCCTTCCATTTTGAGGAGGCATCGCTGCGTCCCATGGGTAAATAAGACGCCACAGCCACCCGCTCGACAGCATTACCCGGTCCCCCAAGGCCATCATGCAAAACAAAAGAGCCCCGCTACCAAGATGGCAGCGGGGCTCTGTAAGCTATGAGCGATTTCGCTTAGAGCTTGATGTCGATGTCGACGCCAGCGGGGAGGTCGAGACGCATGAGCGAATCAACGGTGCCCGAGGTGGGGTCGAGGATGTCGATGAGGCGCTTGTGGGTGCGCATCTCGAACTGCTCACGGGAGTCCTTGTTCACGTGCGGCGAGCGGATAACCGTGTACAGGTTGCGCTCGGTGGGCAGGGGGACAGGACCGGAAACGCGAGCGCCGGTCTTCTGAGCGGTCTCGACAATGAGCTTCGCGGACTGATCGACGACCTCGTGATCATAGCCCTTGAGGCGAATGCGGATCTTCTGGGTAGCCAACTTAAACCTCCAAAGAGTGCGAGAGATGTTCTCGCGGATTACGTAACAGGGAGCTCGAACTTAGGCGTTCTTGCTCATGACCTCGTCCACGATGGACTTGGGCGCGGGCTCATAAGAGTCGAACTGCATCGTGTAGGATGCACGGCCCTGGGTCTGGGAGCGAAGGTCGGTAGCGTAACCGAACATCTCGCCCAGCGGCACCTTGGCACGGATGAGCTTGCTGTTCTTGCGATCCTCCATGCCCTCGATCTTGCCGCGGCGACCGGAGAGGTTGCCCATAACGTCGCCCATGTACTGCTCGGGGGTCTCGACCTCGACAGCCATGATCGGCTCGAGCAGCTGCGGATCGGACTTCTTGAGGGCGTCCTTGATAGCCATGGAACCGGCGATCTTGAAGGCGGCCTCGGAGGAGTCGACCTCGTGGTAAGAACCGTCGAACAGGGTGACCTTAACGTCGAGGACCGGGAAGCCGGCGATAACACCGGTGTTCAGGGCCTCCTGGATGCCCTTGTCGATGGACGGGATGTACTCCTTGGGCACGACGCCGCCGACGATAGCGTTGACGAACTCGTAGCCGAAGCCCTCCTCCATCTTCTCAAGCTTGATGACGGCGTGGCCGTACTGACCGCGACCGCCGGACTGACGGACGAACTTGCCCTCAGCCTTCTCGACGTCGTGACCAGCGGTCTCGCGGTAGGCGACCTGGGGCTTACCAACGTTAGCGTCAACCTTGAACTCGCGGAGCAGACGGTCGACGATGATCTCGAGGTGCAGCTCGCCCATGCCGGCGATGATGGTCTGGCCGGTCTCGTGGTTGGTGGACACCTGGAAGGTCGGGTCCTCCTCGGCGAGCTTGGTCAGAGCCAGGGACATCTTGTCCTGCTCGGCCTTGGTCTTGGGCTCGATGGCAACGTCGATAACGGGCTTAGCGAACTCGATCTTCTCAAGGACGATCTCCTTGCCCTCGGCGCACAGGGTGTCACCGGTGGTGGAGTTCTTGAAGCCGACGCAAGCGACGATGTCGCCGGCGGCAGCGTCGTCACGGTCGATACGCTCGGCGGCGTTCATCTCGAGGATGCGGCCGAGACGCTCGCGCTGACCGTTGGAAGCGTTGACCACGTAGGAGCCGGACTCAGCGCGGCCGGAGTAAACGCGGACATAGGTGAGCTTACCGACGAACGGGTCGGTCATGATCTTGAAGACCAGGCCGGAGAAGGGCTCGTCGAAGGAAGGATGACGCTGGATCTCCTCGCCGGTGTCCGGATCGGTACCGGTGACAGCCTCAACGTCGAGCGGGCTGGGCAGGTAGTCGACGACAGCGTCGAGCAGCTCCTGAACGCCCTTGTTCTTGTAGGCGGAGCCCACGAAGACGAGGTTGAGCTCGTTGGCCAGAACGCCCTTACGCAGAGCCGCCTTGAGCTCCTCGACGGTGAAGTCCTCCTCCATGAGGATCTTCTCCATGAGCTCGTCGTCAAAGCTGGCAGCAGCGTCAAGGAGCTCCTCGCGCTTGGTGGCAGCGATGTCGGCAAACTCAGCCGGGATCTCGTCCATCGGCTCGGGGTAGGTCATACCCTTCTCGTCGGCCTTGAAGTCCCATGCAGTCATGGTGACCAGGTCGATGACGCCCCAGAAGTTGTCCTCGGCGCCCATCGGGACCTGAGCGGCCACGGCGTTAGCGTCGAGACGATCCTTCATGGTCTCGATAGCGTTGAAGAAGTCAGCGCCCACGCGGTCATACTTGTTGATGAAGGCGATGCGGGGGACGTTGAAGGTAGAAGCCTGACGCCAAACGGTCTCAGACTGGGGCTGAACGCCGGCAACGGCGTCGAAGACGGCGACAGCGCCATCGAGGACGCGCAGGCAGCGCTCGACCTCGGCGGTGAAGTCAACGTGGCCCGGGGTGTCGATGATCTGGATGCGGTAGTCCTTACCGTCCTTGTTCCAGAAGCACGTGGTAGCAGCGGAGGTAATGGTTACGCCGCGCTCCTGCTCCTGAACCATCCAGTCCATGGTGGCAGCGCCCTCATGGACCTCACCGATCTTGTGGGTCTTACCGGTGTAGTAAAGAATACGCTCGGTCGTGGTGGTCTTACCGGCATCGATGTGGGCCATGATGCCGATGTTACGGGTATCGGAAAGCTTGTACTTAGGCTTAGCCATGTTAGTTCCTTACCTTAACTTACCAACGATAGTGAGAGAACGCGCGGTTGGCCTCGGCCATCTTAAAGACGTCCTCACGCTTCTTGACGGAAGCGCCCAGGCCGTTGGAAGCGTCGAGGATCTCGTTGGCGAGACGCTCGGCCATGGTCTTCTCCTTGCGAGCGCGGGAGAAGTTGACGATCCAGCGGATACCCAGAGCGGTGGAACGACGGGAGTTGACCTCCATCGGGACCTGATAGGTAGCGCCACCGACACGCTTGGGCTTAACCTCGAGCGTGGGCTTGACGTTGTCCATAGCCTTCTTGAAGGTAGCGAGAGCGTCGCCACCCTCGGACTTCTCGGCAACGATCTCGAAAGCGGTGTAAACGATGCGCTCAGCGGTGGCCTTCTTGCCGTCAAGAAGGACCTTGTTGATGAGCTGAGTCACCAGGCGGTTGTTGTAAACGGCGTCAGGCTGAACCTCACGACGATTAGCTGCTGCACGACGCGGCATGTGAAATCTCCTTAAGTGTCTACCGTGCGGCGCTTAGGCGGCACACGGCGAAAGTATCAAAACGTTATCTGGCTTATTTGGCCTTGGGGCGCTTAGCACCGTACTTGGAACGGGCCTGCATACGGTTCTGGACCGGAGCAGCGTCGTAGGCGCCACGGATGACGTGATAACGGACACCAGGGAGGTCACGGACACGACCGCCGCGGACGAGCACGATGGAGTGCTCCTGCAGGTTGTGGCCCTCACCCGGGATGTAAGCAGTGACTTCGATGCCGTTGACGAGGCGAACACGGGCAACCTTACGAAGAGCCGAGTTCGGCTTCTTGGGGCTCGTGGTGAAGACGCGGGTGCACACGCCGCGCTTCTGGGAGTTGTGCTGCAGAGCAGCGTTCTTGGACTTCTTGGGCACGGAACGACGGCCCTGGCGAACCAGCTGGTTAATAGTAGGCAAAGCGTACTCCTTCTCGAATGATTCCAGCTTTCTGTAAAGTGCAACGGCTTGAATCGAGGGGTCAGCATCCCCCTACGAAACACGCAGTTCGATAGGATACGTGGCGTTAGCTGTGCCGTCAACAGACCACGCCGCCGGGCGTATCCCAAAATGAGCATATTTCCGCAAAGCCTACACAAAAGGAATCCCCTTCTGTGCGCGGGGGCGGCCGCCCGGACCGGGAATCCGATGCGCTCGTCGGGGCAACGTTACCTGCCAAAAAGGGACAGGTTTATTTTGGTCGGTTTTATCTGGGAAAATGTCGCGCTCCAGCGGTGATCTGCTCTCACCTGTCGCATGGAAATCGGCGGCGTTTCCATTTAACGCAAAAGAGGCCGCTTCCCCTAGTAAGAAGCGGCCCCAAATCTTATGAATAGACGATGGTAAAGGGTACTTCCGTTTCGGTCTCTCCTGTTGACGTGCACCTCGTGCCCTCAAGCGTTACTGAGACCACTTGGTCGACATCAATCAACTTCGTTGGCACCCAGATGTTCTCTCCGCTATTGCGCGCATAAGAAAAATATAAGTTGAACACCCCTGCGTCGTCATCTTCGATAATCTGCTCAGATCCATCCTTGTAGCTGACGGTCAGTTTATTATCAACTGCTTCATAGCCCAAATCATCGATGTGCGTCTGGATGGAAAACGGGCTAATCTCAAGAGGTGAGTCACCGGAGCGGAGTTCCTTTGTATCGACGTACGCTCCAACGCTAAACTCGGGCGTCGATGCCTCGAACGGCTTCGCATCCTCGCCTTCGCCCTCGGTCCACGAGATATTCCAGGTGACCGCATGTTGAAAACCTCGCTCGCGATCCATAGAAGCAAAGTACATCGTGCCATTAATGACAGCATCGCTTGATGTGTCTTTATCAATGGTGCAGCGTGTGTCAGCCCATTCCTCGCCGAAGTTCATGCTGGGCGTGCCGATTCCTTGTTCTTCTTCACCATAGAGAACAAGTTCGCCAGTCTCTGCTGCCGGCTTGTAGTAGTTAACACCATTTGGATTGGACAACGTAAACGTCACGGCACCGCAACCGTTTTTATCGATAGCCATATCATGAATGTCGAGTGTATAGCCGTTGCCCTCGACGGACAGATTGACCTTCTGTACTGAACCCTCCAAGCTTTGGGGCGCGATGCCATCACCAAACTCTCTGGTGTAGGTATATTTAGTCCCCGATGAGCCGCCATTAGTCCAGGTAATGGAATCCCCGTTGCCGTGGTTTCCCCAGGCAGAGGCAAAATAGCTGGAATTGATAACGGCGTAGGCGACCCCTCCGGTCGCCAGCACTCCGGCAAGGCATCCGATCACGGCAACATACAGAGGCTTCGCGTGACCCTTTCGGCGAAGCGGCTCACCAGCAGCGGCATAAAGAACACGGTCAGCAAGATCGCTATCGGCTTGGACGGACTCGAAGGCCTGCTTGATTTGATTGGATTTCACGGTCGCCCTCCTCTAGGATGAATTTGAGCTTCGATCGGCCGCGAGCTAAACGCGTTCGAACGGTCGCGGCTGGCACATGCAGTAACTCGGCAATCTCTGAGGTCGAAAAGCCCAGATAGTAATAGAGCACGATGGGAACACGGAATCGCTCCGGAAGTCGCATAACGTCTGACAGGACCGCCTTGGTCTCCTCCTGCGCCGTCGAAAGCGAATCGGCCAGGTTCTCAATATCCTCCACACGCCTCCATGGCTTTCGAAAGAGCGATTTACATTCATTGATCGTGACCCGGATAAGCCAGCGGCGAAGATGCTCCCAACTCTCAAAATGTCCATCGCTTTTGAGCAACTTAAGAAAGACGTCTTGTGCAACATCGTCGGCATCGGCGCGATCGCGCAGGTACGTCAATGCGATTCGAAACACGACATCCCGGTGATCTTCGACCGCCTGTCTAAAAGCTTGTTCTTCCATAATCACCTCCCGGTGACGGTAATGATTCTTGCTGAGGCCCTCACCATAGATACGCTTTGACCGAAAGGAATGTTTCAAATTCAAGCATGAATAACCTACCAAAATAAACCTGTCCCTTTTTGACAAAAGGAATCCCCTTCTGTGCGCGGGGGCAGATTCCCGGAACGGGCCGCCCGCTGTTTAAGTTTGCTGCTCTACAGTCCTGCGCAAGACGGAAAGCACATTAAGTGCTTTCCTTTGCGTGCGGAACTCGCGACAAACTTAAACAGCGGGCGGCCCGTTCCGGGAATCCGACGTGCTCGTCGGGGCAACGTTCCTCGCCAAAAAAAGACCCGCTCCCCTGTTGGGAAGCGGGTCTTTGGAAGGACGGTTAACGTACTAGGAAATTACTCCTCGTCGTTGTCCTTGGCCTCTTCGGCGTCGTCGGTGTCCACGAGCTGGTTGAGCAGCTCGTCGAGGGACGCCATGTCCTCGTTGATGGCACCGTTGGTGGGAGCCTTCTTGTCGTCGATCGGGGCGCCCAGGAGCTCCTCGTCGGCGTCGGCGTGATGCGTCGGCGCAGCGGAGGTGCCCAGCAGGATGTCGTCCGGACCGTCGGGGCTAAAGACCATCTGCAGCAGCTGCGAGAGGTCTTCCTCGTCGGCAACGTCGTCGTTGTTCTCGAGGATGTAGAGCAGGTCGTGGGCCTCCAGGCCGTCACGGAGCTCCTCGATCGCCTTGGCACCGATGCCATCGATGCGCAGCAGATCCTCCTCGGACTTGCCGACCAGGTCGCCGACCGTCTCGATGCCGACCTCGCTGAACTTGTTGGTCCAGCGCTGCGACACGCCCAGGTCGTCGAACAGGTACAGGCGAGCCTTCTCGGCGGAGATGGTGTGGCCGTTGCGGGTGAACGAACCGTCAGCACCGCCGAACTCGTCGTAGCCGGCCCAGTCGAGCTGCTGCGGGAGCTGCTCGTCCAGGTCCTTGAGCTCCACAGGAGCCCACTCGGGCAGCGACTTGGCGTTGGGCGAAGCCGGGCCGTCGATGTCCACGTAGCCGTCGGCCGTACGATACGTCAGCTTGGCGTTGGCGTACGGCTTGAGGCCGGTACCGGCCGGGATCTTCTTACCGACGATGACGTTGGACTTAAGGTCGAGCAGGTGATCAACCTTGCCCTCGATGGCAGCCTCGGTAAGGACGCCGGCGGTACGGATGAACGAAGCGCTCGACAGCCAGGAGTCGATGTTGGACGCGACCTTGAGCGTACCCAGGATGACGGGCTCGGCCACGGGAGCCTGACCGCCCAGACGGGCAACGCGCTCGACCTCGTCGGCGAACTCGTAGCGGTCGACGTACTGACCAAGCAGGTACTTGGAGTCGCCGGGGTTGGTGATCTGAACGCGACGCAGCATCTGACGTGCGAGCACCTCGATGTGCTTGTCGTTCAGGTCGACGCCCTGGCTGGTGTAGACGTCCTTGACGCTCTCGACGAAGGTGTGCATCGTCGACTCGATGTCGGTCAGCTTGCGCAGGTTGCGGAAGTTGACGAAGCCCTTGGTGATCTGGTCGCCGGCGCGAACCTCGCAGCCGTCCTCGATCTCGGGCATAAAGCGCACCGAAGCGGGGACGCGACGCTCGTCGAGGACACGGGTGTGATCCTCGGAGTCGGTGAGCGTCAGCACGTACTCGGACTTCTCGGGCTTGATCGAGAGGTGACCGGAGTACGGAGCCAGCTCGGCCTCGCGACCCAGAATCTTCTCGTTGACGTTGCCGACGATATCGAACATACGGCTGACCGTAGGCAGACCCTGTGTAATATCGTCGACGCCAGCGACGCCGCCGGAGTGAATGGTACGCATCGTAAGCTGCGTACCGGGCTCGCCGATGGACTGGGCGGCAATAATGCCGACGGCAGTACCGATGGCGACCGGACGACGGGTGGAAAGATCCCAGCCGTAGCACTTCTGGCACACGCCGTACTTGGAGCGGCAGGTGAGCAGCGCGCGAAGCTTGACCTTCTTAAGGCCGGCATCGACCATCTTCTGGATGTCAGCGACCTTCTCGATGTAGCCGTCCTGCTCAAAGAGCACGGTGCCATCGGGAGCCACGACGTCCTCGATGAAGCAACGGCCGACGAGGTCGGTGTTGAGGTCGGTGGTGCCGGGGATGATGAGGTTGTAGGTGACGCCCTCGTGCGTACCGCAGTCCTCCTCGCGGACGATGACGTCCTGGGCCACGTCGACCAGACGACGGGTCAGGTAACCAGAGTCCGAGGTGTGGGATGCGGTATCGACCAGGCCCTTACGGGCGCCGTAGGTCGAAATGAAGTACTCGAGCGGCAGCAGGCCCTCGCGGAAGTTCGCCTTAATGGGAAGGTCGATCGTCTCGCCGGACATGTCTGCCATCAGGCCACGCATGCCGCCGAGCTGACGCAGCTGGGTCTTAGAACCACGGGCGCCGGAGTCGGCCATCATGTAGAGCGGGTTCTCCTCGTCGAACAAGTCGAGCATGAGCGCTGCGACCTTGTCGGTACAAGCGGTCCACTCGTTAACGACTTCGATGTGGCGCTCCGTCTCGTTGATGAAGCCCTCCTCGAAGTACTCGTTGATCTGGTCGACGTTGGCCTGGGCGCGATCGAGCAGCTCCTGCTTCTCGGCAGGGATGAGAGCGTCCCACACCGAGATGGTGAGGCCGGCGCGGGTAGCGTAGTGGAAGCCGGAGTACTTGATGGCATCGAGGATCGGACCGACCTTGGCCTCGGGGTAACGATCGCAGCAGTCCGCAACCAGCTTGGCCACATCGCCCTTGACCATCTTGTAGTTCATGAACTCATAGTCTTCGGGCAGGCACTGGCGGTTGAAGATGATGCGGCCGATAGAGGTCTCGAAGCGCGCGGTCTTATTGCCGGTGACATCGTAGTCGACAAACTCGTTCTTGCCGTTCTTGACGCGGAAGATACGGGTGCCGTCCTCGTTGATCACGTTGGCGTTCTCGGCGGACACGCGGACCTGGATCTTGGCCTGCATGTCGACCTCGGAGCGGCAGTCATAGGCGTGCAGCGCGTCGTCGAAGCTCGAGAACACGTGGTTCTCGCCCGGCAGACCGTCGCGGACCTGGGTGAGGTAGTACACACCGATGATCATGTCCTGCGAGGGGATGTTGACCGGCTTGCCGGATGCCGGCGAGCGCAGGTTGTTCGCAGAGAGCATGAGCACGCGGGCCTCGGCCTGAGCCTGGCTGGACAGCGGCACGTGGACAGACATCTGGTCGCCGTCGAAGTCGGCGTTGAAGGGCGAGCAGACCAGCGGGTGCAGGTGGATAGCCTTGCCCTCGACCAGGACCGGCTCAAAGGCCTGAATGGACAGACGGTGCAGGGTCGGTGCACGGTTGAGCAGCACGACGCGGCCGTCGATGACCTCTTCGAGGATGTCCCACACAAAGGTGGCACCGCGGTCGATAGCGCGCTTGGCGCCCTTGATGTTCTCGACCTTGCCAAGCTCGACCAGGCGCTTCATAACGAAGGGCTTGAAGAGCTCCAGCGCCATGGTCTTGGGCAGACCGCACTGGTGCAGCAGCAGCTTGGGGTCGGTAACGATGACCGAACGGCCGGAGTAGTCGACACGCTTGCCCAGCAGGTTCTGACGGAAACGGCCCTGCTTGCCCTTGAGGGCCTCGGCGAGCGACTTGAGCGGGCGACCGCCACGGCCAGAGACCGGGCGACCACGACGGCCGTTATCGAACAGGGCGTCCACGGACTCCTGGAGCATGCGCTTCTCGTTGTTCACGATGATCGCGGGGGCGTCCAGGTCGAGCAGGCGCTTGAGTCGGTTGTTACGGTTGATCACGCGACGATACAGGTCGTTGAGGTCGGACGCGGCGAAGCGGCCGCCGTCGAGCTGGACCATCGGGCGCAGATCGGGCGGAATGACCGGGATGACGTCCAGGATCATGTTCGCGGGGCTGTTGCCACCCTTCAGGAAGGCGTCAACGACCTCAAGGCGCTTAACGGCCTTCTCGCGCTTCTGCTTCTGGGAGTCCTCGTCGGCGATAATGGCCTTGAGCTTCTCGGCCTCGGAGGGGAGGTCGATGGCAGCGAGCAGGTCGCGGACGGCCTCGGCACCCATACCACCCTTGAAGTACATGGAGTAGTAACGGGTCATCTCGCGGAACAGCGGCTCATCGGAGATGAGGTCGCGCTCGGTGAGCTTCATGAAGGCGTTGAAGGCGTCCGTGCGGAGCTGCTTCTCGTCCTTGCACTCTTCCTCGATGTCAACGATGCCAGAGGCGATCTCCTCGGGGGTCAGCGGCTCCTCGTCGGAGAACTCGTCAAAGTTCTCGGGGTCGCCCTGCTCCTTGAGGGACTCGATCTGGCGGGCGCACTCGGCATCGATCTCTTCCAGATCGGCGGCGAGCTCCTCGCGCAGGTCGTCGGCGTCGGCCTCGCGAGCCTCGTAGTCAACCTCGGTGATGATGTAGCTGGCAAAGTACAGAACCTTCTCGAGGTCCTTGGACTTGATGTCGAGCATACGGCTCATCGGGAAGCTCGTGGGGCTCTTGAAGTACCAGATGTGGGACACGGGAGCAGCGAGCTCGATGTGGCCCATGCGGTCGCGACGCACCTTGGCCGAGGTGACCTCGACGCCGCAGCGCTCGCAGACGATGCCCTTAAAGCGGATGCCCTTGTACTTGCCGCAGGAGCACTCCCAATCCTTGGCGGGACCGAAGATCTTCTCGCAGAACAGGCCGTCCTTCTCGGGCTTGAGGGTACGGTAATTGATGGTCTCCGGCTTCTTGACCTCACCGTGCGACCAGGAACGGATCTGGTCGGCGGAGGCAAGGGAGATCTTTACCGAGTCAAAATCAGTAGCTTCGAAATCTGCCACAGTCAACTACTCCTTATCAGTGGTCGTGGCGGCGACAACCTCGGGTGCCTCGGCGGTCTCGGCATCCTCGGCCTCGACGTCGGCGTCAACGCCGGCAAGCGCAGCCAGGTCGTCGAGAGCGGAGGTCTCCTCGGCGGTCACAGGGGCGGAGGCGTCCTCGTCGGCATCGTGCATGGGCTCGATGTCCAGCGCGAGGGAGCGAATCTCCTTGACGAGAACCTTGAAGGACTCGGGGATACCCGGGACAGGGACGTTCTCGCCCTTGACGATGGACTCGTAGGTCTTGACGCGGCCCACGGTATCGTCGGACTTGACGGTCAGGATCTCCTGCAGGACGTTGGAAGCACCGTACGCGTACAGTGCCCAAACTTCCATCTCACCGAAGCGCTGGCCGCCGAACTGGGCCTTGCCGCCCAGAGGCTGCTGGGTAACCAGGCTGTAAGGGCCGGTCGAACGGGCGTGGATCTTGTCGTCGACCATGTGGCCGAGCTTGAGGATGTAGGACGTACCCACGGTAATGGGCTCGCGGAACTCCTCGCCGGTGCGGCCGTCGAACAGACGGGTCTTGCCGCGCTCGTCAAGCTGGGTAACGAACTCGGGGCGCATGTGATCGCCAAAGGCAGCGGTGGCCTTGTTGAGCATGTTCTTGTTGGCACGACGGATGACCTCGGCGATCTCGTCCTCCTTGGCGCCGTCGAAGACGGGCGTCGCGGTGAAGAACGGACCGGGGATGTACTTGTCGGAGTCGGCCTGCTCGGTATCCCAACCGCAGGCAGCAGCCCAGCCAAGGTGGCACTCGAGCAGCTGGCCGACATTCATACGCGAAGGAACGCCCAGCGGGTTGAGGATAACGTCGATCGGGGTACCGTCAGCCATGTAGGGCATGTCCTCGACCGGCAGAACGTTACAGATAACACCCTTGTTGCCGTGGCGGCCGGCGATCTTATCGCCCTGCTGGATCTTACGACGCTGGGCGACGTAGACGCGCACCTGCTCGTTGACGCCGGGGGCCAGGTCGTCGCCGTTCTCGCGGCTAAAGCGGACGACGTCGATGACGCGGCCGTAAGCGCCGTGAGGCATCTTAAGGGAGGTGTCGCGGACGTCGTGAGCCTTGGCACCGAAGATGGCGCGCAGCAGGCGCTCCTCGGCGGTCAGAGCGCTCTCGCCCTTAGGCGTGACCTTACCGACCAGGATGTCGCCAGGGCCGACCTCGGCGCCGATACGGATGATGCCGTCCTCGTCGAGGTTGGCAAGCATGTCCTCGGAGAGGTTCGGGATCTCGCGGGTGATCTCCTCGGGGCCGAGCTTGGTGTCGCGGGCGTCGATCTCGTGACGGGTGATGTTGATGGTCGTCAGCAGGTCCTCGGCCACCAGGCGCTCGGACACGACGATACCGTCCTCGTAGTTAAAGCCTTCCCACGGCATGTAGGCCACGGTGAGATTCTGGCCCAGTGCGAGCTCGCCATGATCGGTCGAAGGACCATCAGCCAGGGGCTCGCCCTGCTCAACGGTGTCACCGACGCGCACGAGCGGACGGTGGTTGATGCAGGTGGACTGGTTAGAGCGCTGGTACTTGGCCAGGTGATACTCGTCCATGCCGCCGGCATGCTTGACGATAATCTTGGCGGCGTCGGCAAAGATGACCTCGCCGGCGTTCTTGGCCAGGGTGACCTCGCCGGAGTCCAGAGCGGCGCGGCGCTCCATGCCGGTACCGACATAGGGAGCGGCGGGGTGAACCAGCGGCACGGCCTGACGCTGCATGTTAGCGCCCATCAGCGTACGCTTGGCGTCGTCGTGCTCCAGGAACGGGATCAGCGTGGCTGCGACGGAGAGCATCTGACGCGGCGAGACGTCCATGTAGTCGACGTCCTCGACAGGCACGTCGGCGGGAGCGCCGAAGGAGCCGTCGAAGTCGCGGGTACGGGCGATCACGGTGTGCGGACGGACAAGCTTGCCCTCGGCATCGGTCGTGATGAACTCGTTGGTCTTGGGATCGAGCGGCGTGTTGGCCGGCGCGATGACGTGCTTCTCTTCCTCGTCAGCGGTCATCCAGTCGATCTGGTCGGTGGCAACGCCGTTCTCGACGCGGCGGAACGGAGCCTCGATGAAGCCGTACTCGTTGACGCGGGCGTAGAGGGCGAGCGAGCCGATCAGGCCGATGTTGGGGCCTTCGGGGGTCTCGATCGGGCACATGCGGCTGTAGTGCGAGTTGTGAACGTCGCGGACGGCCGTCGGCACGTTGGTGCGGCGGCTGGAGCCGGACTTGTGGCCGGCGAGACCGCCAGGGCCGAGTGCGGACAGACGGCGCTTGTGGGTCAGACCGGTCAGGGGGTTCGCCTGGTCCATGAACTGCGAGAGCTGCGAGGAGCCGAAGAACTCCTTGATGGAGGCCACGATCGGGCGGATGTTGATGAGCGACTGCGGGGTGATCTCGTCGATGTCCTGGGAGCTCATGCGCTCACGGACGACGCGCTCCATACGGCTCATGCCGATACGGAACTGGTTGGCGACGAGCTCGCCGACGGTGCGGATGCGGCGGTTGCCAAAGTGGTCGATGTCGTCGACCTTGAAGCCCTGCTCGCCGGCAGCGAGGGACAGCAGGTAGCGCAGCGTCGCGACGATATCCTCGTCGGTGAGCACCGTGACCTCTTCCTCGGTGGTGAGGTTGAGCTTCTTGTTGACCTTGTAACGACCGACGCGGGCCAGATCGTAGCGCTGCGGGTTAAAGAGCAGGCCCTCGAGCAGGCTGCGGGAAGCGTCCACGGTGGGAGGCTCGCCCGGGCGCAGGCGACGGTAGATCTCGATAAGGGCATCCTCGCGGGTGAGGGCGGTGTCGCGCTCCAGGGTACGCTTGATCACATCGGAGTTGCCGAGCAGCTCGATGATGTCGTCGTTGGTGACGGCAATGCCAAGGGCGCGCAGGAACATCGTGGCGCTCTGCTTGCGCTTACGGTCGATGGAGACCATGAGCTGGTCGCGCTTGTCGACCTCAAACTCAAGCCAAGCACCGCGGGACGGGATGATCTGGGCCTTGTAAATCTGCTTGCCCGAATCCATCTCGGAGCTGTAGTACACGCCCGGGGAGCGGACGAGCTGCGAGACAACGATACGCTCGGTACCGTTGATGATGAAGGTGCCCTGATCGGTCATCATGGGGAAGTCGCCCATGAAGACGAGCTGCTCCTTGATCTCGCCGGTCTCCTTGTTGGTGAGACGGACGTCGGTCAGAAGCGGGGCCTGATAGGTCATGTCCTTCTCGCGGCACTCCTCGACGGTGTGCGCGGGGTCGCCGAACTGATGCTCGCCGAAGGTAACCTCGAGAACATGGTTCTGGCTCTGGATGGGGCTGGATTCCTTGAACGCCTCACGAAGGCCCTCGTCCTTAAAACGCTCAAAGGATTCCCTTTGAACAGAGATAAGGTTGGGGAGCTCCATGGCCTCCGGGATTTTCCCGAAGCTGACGCGCTTGCGCTCAGTGGCAGTGTATGCGTAGGTCACCAGGTTTTTCCTCCTTCACGGAAATGCTCGGTGGGTTGGCGAGGCATAGCTTCGCCAGTTATCGCAACCTAATAGTTTATCAGGTACCGACCGTTGGGCAAGAAAAGCCTTGACGCGATTGAGTTTTTGGAGTAGCAAAGTTTTTCGACAGAAAAGGTGCAGGTAGATGGGTGTGTATCGAACATCCGTTCATATATTTTCTGTGAACGAGACCGTTGATGCGGGACGCTGAACGGCGGAATGGCGACGAGGGTTGGCCGGGCGGAAACTACGTCCCGTTTTGAGGCCTCAAACTGGGTCGCAGTTTCCGGTTGAGCCCTGTCTGGGAAACTGCATCCCGTTCTGAGCCGATATTCTGGGTCGTAGTTTCCGCTAGGGGCCCCAACCGGAAAGCGCATCCCAGAATTCAGTCAAATTGTGGGACGCACTTTCCGGAGCCAAGCCGTGGCGCGCATAAAAAACGGGCGCAGACCGAAGTCCGCACCCGTAAATGTCGATGCCCGAAGGCTTATTTGCGCATCAAGCCGCCGCGCTCGTCGATGGCGTCCCAGAAGGCGCTGGCAAAGCGAGGATCGCTTGCGGCCATGAGGGCGTTGGTGGCCATCCAGCCAGACGGGGTGCCGGTGTCGTAGCCCGAGAGCGGGTCGATGACGACAGCGTACATGGCCTCGCGATCGAGCGAGCGGGCCATGGCGTCGGTGAGCTGGATCTCGCCACCCTTGCCGGCCTGCTGATCGGCGAGCAGGTCCATGACCAGCGGGCTCAGCAGGTAGCGACCGACGATGTACAGGTTGGACGGAGCCGCCTCGGGGGCAGGCTTCTCGACCAGACCGCCGATGCGCCAAACGGCACCGGGCTCGTCGTCGGCAGCATTCTCGAAGCCCTCGAGCGAGCCAACGCGATCGCCGGCGATGACGCCATAGCGGCTGACTTCCTCGGGAGCGCACGCGGCAACGGCGATAACCGAAGCGCCACCGTGCTCCTTGGAGACAGCAAGCATCTTGTCGCATATGTCACGGTTGGGCACAACGTAGTCGCCCAGAAGAACCAGGAAGTTCTCCCCTGCCACGGCGTCGGCAGCAGAGCGAATGGCATGACCGAGGCCCTTGGGCTCGTACTGATAACGGAAGTCGACCGGCATGCCGCCTGCGTGGGCAACAGCATCGGCGTAAGCATCCTTACCGCGCTCGCGCAGCAGATTCTCGAGCGAGCGATCGGGCTGGAAGTAGCTCAGCAGCTCGGGCTTACCGGGAGAGGTAACGATGATGGCGTCGTCGACCTCCTCGGGGTCGAGCGCCTCCTCAACGACATACTGAATGACCGGCTTGTCGAGCACCGGCAGCATCTCTTTGGGCGTGCACTTAGTGCCAGGCAGAAAACGCGTGCCAAGACCGGCGGCGGGGATGATTGCCTTCATGTTATTCAAGGATCCTTTCGCAGGCGCAAAAGCGCCCCATGCGTGCGGCACACAGCCGCAGACCAAATTGCGATACCCAAGCATCTTACCGCTGGAACTATATGTCACTACAAGGCAGAGACAATTCTTCAGCAGGTCAACGCAAATTATTGCTCGAATGGTGCAATTTTATTGCCCAGCGGCAGGGCACCCGATACGACGCAAATCACAGAACATGGCAGTTTGAGCCACCGATGTCGAGGGACCGAAAAACAAAAAAGACGGGGCTCGCAATGCGAACCCCGTCTGCAAAGAAATCTGGCGAGAAAGCCTGATTACTTGAGGGTGACAGCAGCGCCAGCAGCCTCGAGCTTCTCCTTGGCAGCCTCGGCGTCCTCCTTCTTGGCACCCTCGAGAACAGCCTTGGGAGCGCCCTCGACGACCTCCTTGGCCTCCTTCAGGCCAAGGTTGGTGAGCTCACGGACGGCCTTGATGACCTGGATCTTGTTGTCGCCGAAGCCCTCGAGCACGACGTCAAACTCGGTCTTCTCCTCGGCCTCAGCAGCGCCAGCAGCGGGAGCGGCGACAACAGCGGCAGGAGCAGCGGCGGAAACGCCGAAGGTGTCCTCGATAGCCTTAACGAGCTCGGAAGCCTCGAGAAGGGTCATTTCCTTAAGAGCATCGATGATCTCATCGGTGGTAAGCTTAGCCATTTCTAAGTCCTTTCGGTTTCCGTGTCTGTGCACGGAGATCAGTTAAAACACGGCGCGAATGCGCCAAGGGTGCGGCGTTGCCGCCGCGGGTGAAAACAGCAACTAGGCTGCCTTCTGCTCGGAAACCTGCTGGATCGAACGAGCGAGACCAGAGGAAACGCCGTTGACGCAGACAGCGATGTCGCGAGCGAAACCGGAGATGAGACCGGCGATCTGGCCGAGAAGCTGATCCTTGGTGGGCAGCTCGGCGATAGCCTTAACATCATCAGCGGAAACGGCCTTGCCGTCGGAGATACCGCCCTTGATCTCAAGGACGCCCTTGGACTTAGCGGAGAAGTCCTTAAGGGCCTTAGCGGCCTCGACCGGCTCGGTCTCGTAGAACACATAGGCGACGGGGCCGGCGAGAATCTCGTCGATCTCGGGCTGCTCCTGGTTCTTGAGGGCGATCTTGACCAGGTTGTTCTTGTAGACCTTCATCTCGGCGCCGCACTCGCGAAGCTGATGACGCAGCTCCTGAGCCTGCTTAACCGTCAGACCGTTGTAGTTGACGACGAACAGACCGGCGTTCTCGGCGATACGGGACTCGATCTCTGCAACCTTGTCGATTTTGTACTGCTGGGGCATGAATTACACCTCCTCGAATTCTTTCCGGGCACGGTCCGCCACAAGGACGTGACGGGGGCATGTCCAAAAAGAAAGCCCCCGCGCTGCATGAGCGACGGGGGCGAGAAGACATATCTACTCGACCACCTCGGCTGGCGGGAAGTCCCATTAAGCTCGCGGGTAAGACCCGTTTGCGCCGGCTGTCTCTGGCAGCGGATTCGTGCGTGAACCGAAAGTATTATGGCGGGGACCCCGGCGTCGGTCAACGGAAAACCGGGCTGCACACAATTCCACCATCCGGCCGCGCCGCCGAAGGCCGGGCGCAAGGTTTTCGCTCGGTCAGGTCCTGGGCTCGCTCGGAAAGCACATTAAGTGCTTTCCGGCTCGTGCGGAATCTACGAAAACCTTGCGCCCGGCCTTCGGCGGCGCGGCCTGCGGTGACTTTGGGGCAGCCCGGTTTTCCGTTGAGCGACGCCCCCACGCATAATCCTTATGTCGGTAGGCTGATGTGTTGCGTCCCGTTGGCTATAAGGTTGAAATGAAGGTGGACAGGCGATTTAGGCCTTCGTCCAAATCTTGGTCGGAAACGCAGTAGCTTAGGCGGATGTGGCCTTCGGTGCCGAAACAGTCGCCCGGGACTAGGGCTACGTTTGCTTCTTTGATGGCTTTGATACAGAAGTCTTCGCTGGTTAGGCCGAACTTTTTGATGCTCGGGAAAGCGTAGAAGGCGCCCGCCGGTTCCACTACGTCGAGGCCCATGGCGCTTAAGGCTGCGAGCACGCGTTCGCGGCGGGCTCGGTAGACTTTGAGCATGGGGGTGGGATCGACGGTCAGGGCTCGGGCTGCGGCGTCCATTTCGAAGGAGACGGCGCTCGATACTAGGTATTGGTGAGCTTTTGCGATCTCGGCGATGACGGGGGCTGCGGCTGCGAGCCAACCCAGGCGCCAGCCGGTCATAGCCCAGGGCTTGGAGAAGCTCTCGATGACGACCGTCTGCTCGCGAAGCTCCGGGTGACGCTGGGCAAAGCGCTCGTAGCCATCCACATAGACCAGACGGTTATACACGTCGTCGCAGACCACGTAGATGCCCGTCTGCTCCGCCACGTGCGCCACGGCGTCGAGCGAAGCCGCGTTGAGGATACAGCCCGTAGGATTGTTGGGCGAGCAGATGACGATAGCCTTGGTCGCCGGCGTCACGCAAGCACGAAGCGCATCCTCGTCAATCTGAAATTGCGCAGGCTCCGTATCCAAAAAGACTGCTTTGGCGTGGTTGGCCACAACGATGCTTTCGTACAGGCCAAAGGCCGGCGTGGGGATAATGACCTCGTCGCCGGGGTTGAGCATAGCCATGAATGTTGCCGACAGTGCCTCGGTCGCACCGTCGGTCAGGATGACCTCGTCAGCCGAAAACGTAAGGCCCGCGTCCCCCATATAGGCAGATAACGCCTCACGCAGGGCGGGGCGACCGTTGTTGGGCGGATAGTGTGTGTCACCGCGGTCCAGTGCGGCGGTCACCTCGGCGCTAATCACATCGGGCGTGGGAAAATCGGGCTCGCCGAGCGCGAGCGCGATGCACCCCGGATGCTGGGCGGCGAGCGCGTTAATCCGGCGGATACCGGAGGGCTTGAGCATGGCAAGCGAGGTATTCATGGGCAGACGCATGGCGTTCCTTTCGTAAGGGTTGCACTAGGATAGCGCGGCGGGGCGCCACCAGACGGTGTAACCTAAACGGAAACGAGCCGGAAAGGAGATGGCATGGAGACGACCGCGCGCGGCGACGTACCAAAAACACTGAACACCATTGCGTATATCAGTATTCCCAATAGCGCCGATCTTGATTTTTTGCTCTGGGACCTGCAGGATGCCATCGCCGCCTATGCTCAACTTTCCGGCACCGCACTCCCCCGCCCGGTCGACTTGAAGGCAAATGACGCCGGCAGCGTTGCCGATGGCATCGTGCTGGCCATTGAAGATGTGGCTGACGATGAGACGTTGACAGCCATCGAGCAGGCGCTTGAGCGCTTTGGCGGTACGGGAACGCGCGTCTATGCCGCGATTCGAGCCGCACAAGAGGGCACTGAGCAGGCGCGTGGGACCGCCGTTCGCCTGCACAAGGCATGTGAGCGCCATGATCAATTGTGGTGTGGCGGCGTTGCCATCTGCGCCGGCAGCGGCATCGCAGCGCTTCGTCGCTCCCCGCGCATGGGACTCTTGCGGCGACCGTTTTCGGAGGCCATGGACAAGCTCGTGGGCGCCGTTCGCATGGGGTGTTCCGTCGAACACGCGCAGAAGCTCGGTGGCGCCGCAACGGGTGGCGTCGACACCGACGGCATGGTGCGCGCCACGTCTGCGCTGCCCACACCGATCTGGCACGCCGTTATGAGGCATCTTGCCGAGCACTCAAACTGCTAAATCGAAAAAGCCTGCCAATCAACGGCTTCACTCCAGCGCTCGACAAGGCGTTCCAGACGCCACGCCGCATTGGCGGGACTTGTCGACGGCAGAACGATGGCCGGCAGCCCGGTGCGCTCTTGTAGATAGCGCTTGTAGAGCCGGCCAGCTGTACCACCGTTGCATATCACCTGCTCAATGGGAGCTGCGCCGGTAATGCGCTCGATATGTGCCGGCACAACGTTACGAATGCTCGCATCGCTCGAGCCCTTAATGTCGCAGCTCTCGATCACGTCCCACAGGGCCACGCCGCCGTTCAGCAGCATAGCCCGCTTGGCGGCAATCGAGGCGTCAAGCGTCACGGGCTCGCCGCTCGCCAAAGAGTCTCCCTCGTTGGGCGGCACGGGCGCACCAAGGCACGTGGCCATCACACGCCAAAAGCGATTCTGAGGGTTGCCGTAATAAAAGGCATTGGCGCGCGAAAGCACCGAGGGAAACGATCCGAGCACCAAAACGCGCGAGCGCTGGTCGAACACGGGCTCAAACCCATGCTCAATATGTTGATAGCCCTCGTCGGACGCAGCCATGGCCTAGGCCCTCAGCAGATAACGAACCTCATAGGGCGCAAGCTCAAGGGTGCCCGTCAGCTCGACCGTGGGCGCATCGTCGGCAAGCAGGTCGACGAAGGACCCGTTGAGCTCGCCGGCGCCAAAGGTGTAAGGCTCACCCACGGCATTCACCGCCACGAGTACCGTCGCGCCGTCACAGGCGCGCTCGAACAGCAGCTGCTTGTTCTGGATCACCACGTTGCGATAGGCACCGTAGTTGAGAGCACGGGCAGCCGCGTCGTCGGCCGAGCGAAGGTGCGCAAGCTGCGTGATGAACGCCGTCAGCTCGTTGGGCGCAGGCTCATTGAGCGCAGGTCGCAGCGCCCAGTCGCCATCGGGGCCACCCTTTTCGCCGGCAATTCCCCACTCGCTGCCATAGTAGACGCACGGGATGCCCGGCATGCCAAAGAGCATGCCGTAGGCGGGACGCAGACACGACTTGTCGGTGAGGATACTTGCCAGGCGCGGCACATCGTGGTTGTCGACAAACGACAGCAGATGTTTGCCGCGGTAGATGCACCACGGATCGCCGCCAAACTGGCGGTGCAGCGAATGGGCGATCTCGAACATGTTGACCGAGTTAAAGCTGGAGTACAGGCCCTTGTAGCACTCGTAGTTGGTGCAGGAGTCGAGCATCTCGTCGTTGACGATTTGGTTGTAGTCGCCGTGGAGCGTCTCGCCGATCAGCACAAAGTCGGGCTTGAGCTCACGGGTAAAGACGTGCAGGCGGCGCATAAAGTCGCGGTCGAGCATATAGGCAACGTCCAGGCGCAGGCCGTCGACGCCAAAGACCTCGGCCCAGCGGCGCACGGACTCGAGCAGGTAATCGACCACAGCGGGATTTTGCAGGTTGAGCTTCACAAGCTCAAAATGGCCTTCCCAGCCCTCGTACCAAAAGCCATCGCCATAGCAGGAATCGCCGTCAAAGCTAATGTGGAACCAGTCCTTGTACGGCGAGTCCCACTTGCGCTCCTGCACATCGCGGAAGGCCCAAAAACCGCGGCCGACGTGGTTGAAGACGGCATCGAGCACCACGCGGATGCCATGGGCGTGCAGCGTGTCGCATACGGCGGCAAAGTCGGCATCCCCGCCCAGGCGACGGTCTATATGGCGCAGGCTGCGCGTGTCGTAGCCATGGCTGTCGGATTCGAGCGGCGGGTTAATGAGCACAGCTCCAATACCGAGTTCCTGCAGGTAGTCGGCCCATTGGGCGATTTTCATAATGGGGGCATCGGAGCTAGCTGTGGCGTTGGCAGCCTGGGCGAGCTCATCCTCGGCAACGGGGGCGGCGTTTTCGCGCGGAGCTCCGCAAAAGCCCAGCGGATAGATCTGATAGAACGTCGTCTCGTATGCCCACATAGCAACCTCCCGGTAAGCTCAACACAACGACATCCATTGTATGCCCAGCTTGTATCCTCTTCCCCAAAATAAGTTGCGGTGGAATAGTTCCTGCTTGGGCCTTCAGAGGCCTTAAACAGGAACTATTCCACCGCAACTGATGAGGGAACGTGATTAGGCGACAGGCTTTGCGCGGCGTATGGCCGGGAACATCACTGTGATAGCGAGGATGACGCCCACGGCGGCGATTGCGCCACCCGCGCAGCCGATCCAGGCGATACCGGGACCCGAAACCACGGCGCCGCCGATCGCGGTACCCGTGCCAATACCGAGGTTAAACAGGCCCGAGAAGATCGACATGGCGACGGCCGATGAATCTGCCGACGTGTGCTTGATGAGCTCGGCCTGAAATGCCACGTTAAAGGCCGTGGCGCAGCAACCCCACAGTGCGCAGACGGCAAGCACTGTCACGAGCGACGATGCGGCCGGCCCCATGAGCAGCAGGGCCACCGGCACGCCGGAGAGCGTGATAGCCAAGAACGGGAAGCGATGCCCATCGAACAGGCGGCCGAACAGCCAGCTTCCGAGCAGACCGGAACAGCCGAACGCCGTCAGCGTCATGGTGATAGCGCTTGCGTCGACATGGGCGACCTGAGCCAGGAAAGGCTCGATATAGCTGTAGCTTGCGTAATAGCCGGTCGCCATGAAGACCGTGACTGCGTAGAGCGCGATGAGGAGCGGGTTCTTGAGCAGCTCGGGCAGCTGTTTGACGGTAAAGCGCTCACCCGCCGGCATGGCCGGGAACACCGTTGCCTGGTAGACGACCGCGACAGCAGACAGCGCTCCGACCACGGCAAACGTCATACGCCAGCCCACGGCCAGGCCAATGGCGCGACCGAGGGGCAGGCCAAAGATCTGCGCGATGGACGAGCCCGTAGCGATCATGCTGATGGCGAGCGCGCCGTGGCGAGTGTCGACCAGGCGCGAGGCCATAATCGAGGCGACTGACCAGAACACGGCATGTGCGCAAGCGACCACCAGGCGCGCGCAGACCAGGATGGGATAGGTCGGCGCCACAGCGGACAGGAACTGACCGAGCGAGAACACGGCAAGCACGCCCAGCAGCATCCGCTTAAACTCGAAACGCGAAGCGAACATCATGAGCGGCAACGACAGCAGCATGACGCCCCAGGCATAGACCGAGATCATGATGCCCGCCTGGGCCTCGGTGAGCGAGAACGACGCGGCGATATCAGTCAAAAGGCCGATGGGCATAAACTCCGACGTGTTGAACACGAACGCACAGCAGGTGAGCCCGATAAGCGGGAGCCACTGCCTGAGCGTGATGCCGTCTTGCCTTGCCTGACTCATATATAACATCTCCAATCATTTTGAGCGGAGGCGATTATATAGCAACGGTCCCGCATCCGTCAGTAACGGACACGGGACCGAAACAATTCGATACACAGAGGTTACGCCGTCAATAAATAACTAAGCCAACCCCAGCAATATGCCCGCCGAATGCACGACAAACGCCACAATCCAGGCAACGGCGACCTGAAACGCGAATACAGCCACGGCATAGCGCGCGCCCAACTCGCTCTTGACGGCGCCGATTGCCGCCACACAAGGCGGGTACAGCAACGTAAAGACCAAGAACACGTAGGCGGTAAACGGCGAAAACATGGTCGACAGCGCCGCGGGCGACGTTGCGCCCAAAAGCACCGTGAGCGTCGAGATGACGCTCTCCTTGGCAATGAGCCCCGTGACGAGCGCCGTCGAGGCGCGCCAGTCGCCAAAGCCGAGCGGGGCCAACACCGGCGCGATGATGCTACCCAGACCGGCAAGCAGGCTTTGCGACTGGTCGGCGACCACGTTAAAGCGGATGTCGAACGTCTGAAGGAACCAGATGACCACGGTCGCGGCAAAGATAATGGTAAAGGCCTTGGTGATGAAGTCCTTGGCCTTATCCCATGCCAGCATCACCGTCGTCTTGACGCTCGGCAGGCGGTAATTGGGGAGCTCCATGATAAACGGCACCGGGTCGCCCTTAAATGCCGTGCGGTTGAGCACCAAAGCCGCGATGCAGCCGACCACGATACCGATCAGATAGAGCGAGACCATGGCGGGAACCGTCGCCTGCGGGAAAAACGCCCCGCACAGCAAGCCGTAAACCGGCAGCTTGGCTGAGCAGCTCATAAACGGCGTGAGCATGACCGTCATCTTGCGGTCGTGCTCGGATGGGAGCGTACGGGTCGACATGATAGCCGGCACGGTGCAGCCAAAACCGACGAGCATGGGCACGAAACTGCGGCCCGACAGGCCAAAGCGACGCAACACCTTATCCATGACAAAGGCCACGCGCGCCATGTATCCGGAGTCTTCCAGAATGGAGAGGAACAAAAAGAGCACGACGATAATCGGCAGGAAGGTCAGCACACTGCCCACGCCCGTAAGTACGCCGTCGACAGCCAGCGAGCGCACCACGTCGTTGGTACCGAACGCCTTGAGGCCCGCATCGGCCGAGGCGATGATGGCAGCGATACCGTCCTCCATGAGTCCCTGCAACGCCGCGCCGATCACGCCAAACGTCAGCCAAAAGACGAGGCCCATGATCACCAGAAACGCCGGAATGGCTGTGTAACGACCTGTCAGGATGCGGTCAATCTTGACGGAGCGCACGTGCTCGCGGCTCTCGTGCGGCTTGACGACGCAACGCCCGCACACGTCGCCGATAAAGCTAAAACGCATATCGGCCAGCGCAGATAGGCGGTCGGTGCCGGCCTCGCCC
Source organism: uncultured Collinsella sp. (assembly GCA_900545055.1). GTDB lineage: Bacteria > Actinomycetota > Coriobacteriia > Coriobacteriales > Coriobacteriaceae > Collinsella. The sequence goes on along the minus strand of UQXP01000002.1, from coordinate 3,476 downwards.
TCCATCTGGGTGATGATGTGCTCGATAGCGTCGAGCTCATTGCGATCCAGGTGAAGCGCCTCGGTTACCAGCTCATCGCCCTCGACCAGCTTGGTCGCCGCAAAGCGCACCGGGATGTGCGCCGTCACGGCATGGTCCTCGATCAGGTTAGCAATACCGTGGATGCAGCGATGCAGCGCACCGCCGTCCGGACCGTCGGGCGCGCAAAAGTCCAGGCGACCAGGGCGCTCGCGGAACCGCGCCACGTGCAGGGCGTGGTCCACCAGCTCGCCGATGCCCTCGTTGCGGGCAGCGCTAATGGGGACAACGGGCACGCCCAACAGGCTCTCGAGCAAGTTGACGTCTACGGCGCCGCCGTTGGCGGTCACCTCGTCCATCATGTTGAGCGCGATGACCATAGGACGGTCAAGCTCCATGAGCTGCAGTGTCAGGTACAGGTTACGCTCGATGTTGGTAGCGTCAATGATGTCGATGATGGCGTCCGGGCGCTCGTCGAGGATGAACTGACGGCTCACGACCTCCTCGCCTGTGTACGGCGACAGGGAGTAAATGCCGGGCAGGTCGGTAACGCTCGCCTCGGGATGGTTACGGATGGTGCCATCTTTGCGGTCGACCGTCACGCCGGGAAAGTTACCGACATGCTGGTTGGAGCCCGTCAGTTGGTTGAATAACGTGGTCTTGCCGCAGTTTTGGTTGCCGGCGAGGGCAAAGTGCAGCGGCGCGCCCTCGGGCACGGCCGTCTTTGCCGCACGGGGCGAATACGTCCCCTCGCCCAGGGCCGGATGCTCCGTCGTGCCGATTGCGGCGTTAGCGCGCGGACCCGTATCGGTGTCGTGAATACCCACGAGCTCGATGCGAGCGGCATCGTCCTTGCGCAGTGTCAGCTCGTAGCCACGCAGGCGGATCTCGAGCGGGTCGCCCATGGGGGCGTACTTCATCATGGTGACTTCGGTGCCCGGCGTTAGACCCATGTCCAAAATATGCTGTCGGAGTGCCTGATCGTCCGATGCCACCGATGCGACAACGGCGTCCTTTCCAATCTCGAGCGTATCGAGCTTCACGTCCGTGTTCCTCCCCCGGCGCCCACAGGGCGTTGCATTTATGTTCACCTTGGCTAACCGTTTGCCACGGCTAACCAATTTAACCATGCATGATAGCGCGAACACACAACGATGTTCAATCAGCAAATTGGCGCAATGGGGACAGGCAGGAGAGTTCAGGGCCATAGTTTCCCGATGAGGCCTCTCGGGGAAACTACATCCCAGAATTCCGGCTCGAAACGGGATATGGTTTCCCAAACAGGCCTCTTACGGAAAATGCATCCCGGAATCCCCGCTCGAAACGGGACGCGCTTTCCCAGTCGAGGCCCTATGGGAAACTGCGTCCCACCTTGAAAGGCAAAACTGGGGCGCAGTTTCCGGACGGGGCATCAAAAACGAAGTTGCGGTGGAATAGTTCCTGGATGGGCTGGTTGATGCCCCAGATAGGAACTATTTCACCGCAAGTTATTGAAGGGCTTGGATGCCGGGACTCTTACAGATGGCGCTCGAGGAAGCGGAAGGCCAGGCGGATCCAGGGACGGACGGAAACCTGCTTGTCCTCGTTGTCGACCGCGGTGTTGGCGTTGCCGAGCGAAAGGCCGTGACCGCCCTGGTCAAAGACGTGCATCTCGCAAGCGACGCCCTCCTCCGCCATGCGTTGGGCAAACGGATAGACCTGCGCGATCGGCGCCGTCTTGTCGTCGGACACGCCCCACACAAAGGTCGGTGGCATCTGACGCGAAACATGCGTGGTGGGGCAGATGTCGGCCAGATGCTCGTCAGTTGCCTCGCCGCCCGTCACCATCGACAGGTAGTCGTTGAGCAGATCGCGCCCCGTCTTGCCGCCCGTCTTGGGCACACGCAAGTCAATGCGCGGATCGCGCGTCTGCATGTCGCGCACATAGGCAAAGTCGAGCAATGGATAACCCAGCACCACGGCATCGGGACGAATGTCGTCCGGACGTGCCCCGGCAAGTGCCGCGAAGGGGCCGGTCTTCCACTGCGTTGCCAGCGAGGCGCAGATCATGCCGCCCGCCGAGAATCCCACGACGCACACGCGCTTAGGATCGACATGCCACTCGTCGGCGTTGGCGCGCACCGTGGCGACCATCTTGGCAAGATCTGCCTGGGGGTGCGGAAAGCTCACGTCACCCGTAGAACTCGTGACATAGTTGAGCACAAAGGCCTGGTAACCGTGATCCAAAAACGCAAACGCCACAGGATCCTGCTCATGCGGAGCGATATGCGTAAACGCACCTCCGCCACAGATAATCACGGCAGGGCGGCGGCCATTCGGTTTATCGGGCAGCGGCTCGGCACCCAAATACGTAAACGTCGCCGGATATTCCTCGGTCGGCTCCTCGCCCCACAGCGCATGGTTCTCGACAATCATATGTGCTCCCTTCGCGCAAATTATGCGCCCTTGTTTTTCGCCTTCAAGCGTACCCCACTTGAACCCGTGGCACAGAAACACTCCGGCAATAAGTTTCCCTTCAACTGATATATCACATAATCCCAGTTCAGAGGTATCGTTGAGCAGCGTAGAATAGGGGCGTTGACCAAGCCGCGAAACACATGTGAAACGTTTCCGGCAAACCAAACGCGCGATATGCGCCTATTTAAGTTGGAGGCAACTATGGGTCTGCTCGATTCGCTTAAGTCCACCTTCACCTCGACCGGCGAGGCGTCCGTTCCGCCCGCAGCAAGCTTCGCTACCCGCGAAGGCGTCATCTATGCCCCCGTCAACGGCGTGCTCGTCAACCTGGACGAGGTTCCCGACGAGACGATCGCCTCGGGCATGCTTGGCCAGGGCTATGGCATCGAGCCCATTACCGGCACCATCTATGCGCCCGCCAACGGCCGCATCGGTGCCACCACTGTCACCAACCACTCCATCGGCATGATCACCGAGGACGGCCTGCGCGTGTTCATCCATGTTGGCCTGGGCACCGTGGAAATGAACGGCAAGGGTTTTGCCCGCTTTGTCGAGATGGGCGATGTGGTCAAGGCAGGCCAGCCGCTCATCAGCTTCGACCGCGAGGCCATTAAGGCCGCTGGTCACGAGGACATCGTGACCGTCATCGTCTCCGAGCTCGATCGTCTTAAGAGCATCGACCATGTCGGCGAGTCTGGAACGCTTATCGGCGGCAACCCGCTCGTCAAGCTTGGCGACCCGCTGCTGGTTGCCAAGACCAAGTAGCCAGGCCCCACGCCACACAGCCAAAAGGCACCTCGTCAAGCGCCCGCGACCATTTGGCCGCGGGCGCTTTTCGTTTGAAAAACGGTTGATTTCCGATCTCAGCCGAACACATTGAGCAAATAGGCCATTCCCGCAGCTAGCCGAACGCCCCCGAGGTCCCATCCGGGACCCGGGGGCGGCGTTTTCCCAGTTGAAGGAACGGTGGAGATGTGTTTCGATGGGTCCGGTGGCCATGC
>UQXP01000001.1 GCA_900545055.1 uncultured Collinsella sp. | reverse complement strand
ACGACGGAGGCCACATTAAGTGGCCTCCTGTTCGTGCGGAACTCGCGATAAACTTCATCAGTGCCCGCCCCACGGGAAACCTGCCAAAACAAGACAGGTTTATTTTGGTCGGTTTTATCTGGAAGATGCTGCTGCGGCTATCTACAGATCTGAAATCTGACTACTGAATAGACCGTCTAACTAAATAGCGAGCGGCATTAACCAGCCCTTTTGCTTACACCCGGGAGGGCCGTATATGAAGTTTATCGCGAGTTCCGCACGCAAAGGAAAGCACTTAATGTGCTTTCCGTCTTGCGCAGGACTGTAGAGCAGGAAACTTCATATGCGTCCCTCCCGGGCGCAAGCAAAAGGGCGACCCCATTGCGGAGTCGCCCTTGTTGAACTGCTTATGTGGAGCTGCTACTCGGCGTCGTGGTGACGGCGGGGCTTGCGGCCTCCGTTGTCGCCGGGACGACGCGGACGGTCGCCGCGCTCGGAGCGCTCGCGACGCGGACGCTCACGGCGCTGGAAGTGCTCGCCGTCACCCTCGGAGGCACCCTCAGCGCGAGCCGGGGCCTCGGGCTTGTCAAGACGATCGAGCGAGATCTTGCCGCGATCATCGACCTCGATGACGACGACCTTGACCTCGTCGCCCACGTTGAGGACATCCTCGACCTTCTCCACGCGACCCTTGGCGACGCGGGAGATGTGCAGCAGGCCGTCCTTACCGGGCAGCAGGTTCACGAAAGCGCCGAAGGGCTGGATGGAGACCACGCGACCGGTGTACTCCTCGCCCGGCTCGGGAACCTTGATGATGAGCTTAATGCGCTCGACAGCCTGGTCGACAGACTCGCCGGTGCCGCCGACAAAGACGGTGCCGTCCTCCTGGATGTCGACCGAAGCGCCGGTCTCGTCCTGGATGCCGCGGATGACCTTGCCGCCGGAGCCGATGACGTCGCGGATCTTATCGGTCGGAACCTGGATCGAGACGATGCGCGGAGCGGTGCTGCGCGTGGTGTGGCGCGGCTCGGGGATCACATCGAGCATCTTCTGCAGGATGAAGGCACGGCCCTCCTTGGCCTGCTGCAGGGCGCGGGCCAAGATGTCGAAGGTAAGACCGGTGGCCTTGTTGTCCATCTGCAGGGCGGTGATGCCCTCGGTAGTGCCGGTGACCTTAAAGTCCATGTCGCCCAGGAAGTCCTCGAGACCCTGGATGTCGGACAGGACCACGGTCTTGCCCTCCTCCTGGATCAGGCCCATGGCGATGCCGGAGACCGGGCGCTTAATGGGCACGCCGCCGTCCATGAGGGCGAGCGTGGAGCCGCAGGTCGAAGCCATCGAAGAGGAGCCGTTGGACTCCATGACCTCGGAGACCACGCGGATGGCGTAGGGGAACTCGTTCTCGTCGGGGAGCACCGGAAGCAGAGCGCGCTCTGCCAGGTTGCCGTGACCGATCTCGCGGCGCTTGGGGCTGCCCATGCGGCCGGTCTCGCCGGTGCAGAACGGCGGGAAGTTGTAGTGGTGCATGTAGCGCTTGCCCTCGGTGGGCTCGATGGTGTCCAGACGCTGGCCCTCGTTGAGCATGCCGAGCGAAAGAACCGAGAGCACCTGGGTCTGGCCACGCTGGAACAGGCCGGAGCCGTGAACGAGCGGCAGGTAGTTGTCCTTCACCATGATGGGACGGATCTCGTCGGCGGCACGGCCGTCGACGCGCTCGCCGGTCTCAACGACCATGGTGCGCATGGCCTTCTTCTCGAGCTTCTTGAGCGCCACGGGGATCTCGCGCTCCCAAGCGGCCTGCTCCTCCTCGGTGAACTCGGCGCGGATGGACTCCTTCAGAGCCTCGACCTTACCGATACGGGAGAGCTTGTCGGCGTCGCGAAGGGCGGCTGCCATCTCGTCGTAGTGGGCGAAGATGCGCTCCTGGACCTCCTCGACGGGCTGGTCGAGCGGGTACTCCTTCTTGACGATGGGGCCGTTAACCTGCTTCCACTCGGCGACGAACTCGTCCTGAGCCTGGCAGAAAGCGGCAAGGGCCTCCTGGCCAAACTTCATGGCGGCGAGCATGTCGTCCTCGGAGATCTCCTCGGCGCCGGCCTCGACCATCGAGATGAAGTCGGCGGATCCGCCCAGCTCCAGGTCCAGATCCGAGTTCTCGCGCTCCTCGTAGGTGGGGTTGACGATAAACTCGCCGGTCTCCACGTTACGGCCGATGCGCACGCAGGCAAGCGGGCCCTCGAAGGGAACGCCGCCGAGCGTCATGGCAAGAGATGCACCCATGACGTTGATGACGTCGAAGGGGTTGACCTGGTCGGCGACGAGCGAGGTAGCGACGATGTGTACCTCGTTGCGGAAGCCGTCCGGGAAGCTCGGGCGAATCGGGCGGTCGATCATGCGCGCGGTGAGCGTGGCCTTCTCGCTGGGACGGCCCTCACGCTTGAGGTAACCACCCGGGATGCGGCCGGCGGCGTACATCTTCTCGTTGAAGTCGACGGTCAGCGGGAAGAAGTCGTAGTTCTTGCGCTCCTTGGAGACGACCACGGTGTCGAGCATCGTGGTATCGCCCTGCTTGACCAGGCAGGCACCGGTGGCCTGCTTGGCAAGCTCGCCCGACTCAAAGGTGTAGGTCTTGCCGTACAGCTCAAAGGTCTTGGATACGAGTGTCATTGTTCTCCTTACCCCACAGGCCCCTTGCCTGCGGGCTTCTCATGTGACGCGGACCCCCTGCCCCCGCCACGCTTCAGAGCGTGATTGTTCACGCCCTTACACAAAAAGAGCGCCCCGCTGCGCAGGACGCTCTTAGCATGTACAAATCCTTACTGGATGTTGTCGCGGATGCCCAGAGCCTTGATGAGCTCACGGTACTCGACGATGTCGTTCTTCTTGATGTAGGAGAGAAGACGACGACGACGGCCGACGAGCATGAGCAGGCCACGACGGGTGTGGAAGTCCTTCTGGTGGGACTTCATGTGCTCGGTCAGCTCCTTGATGCGCTCGGACAGGATGGCGACCTGAACCTTGGGGTTGCCGGTGTCGACCGGGGTGTTACCGAACTGGGCAGTCAGCTCCGCCTTGCGCTCTTTGGAAACAGTCATTGTTTCACCTTTCGTTTTACGTCGCCCGCGGGCGACTCGATTCGCCTCGGACTGGGAAGCCGCCGGTGGAGCGAACAACCAAGGTCGAGGTACCAACAGGTCGGTATGTTACCACAAGCAGCCCGCGCCTGCGCATCATCACCGACCCAACATGAATTCCATCGCGCGGAGGCGTTGATCGGCGTGCGTCGCAGCCCACACGTGCGAAAGCCCCAGCAAAAAGGCAGCGGTATGGGGGTCGACCCTCTCGGCCATAAGCGCATCGAAGGTCATGGACATGAGGGCGCGCAGCCATGCGACCTCACCGGTCGACACCAGCTCGGCACCCGGAACGCTCGACGCGCACGACCCGCACATGAGACCGCCCGCCTGGGGCGAAAAATACGACAACATGGGGTCTCCGCACAGCACGCAGGCCGAAAAATCGGGTCGGTAGCCAACGTGGGACAGCAGCTTAAAGACATATGCCGCCACAAGTAGGTCCATATGAGCCGTGTCGAGCCCGCTGCCCACCAGGGCAAGAGCTCGCTGCGTTATGGCAAAGGTAAACGGGTCCTCGGCGTCCTCGAACGAGCACACGCGCGCGACCTCGGCGATCGCGCTTGCGGCGCAGGTCGTCTCGTAATCGGGCGCAGCGCCGAGCGGCGCCTCCATAAGCTCGGCCTGGGAAACCACGTCGAGTGACCGTCCATGTGCAAGCAGCATATCGACCGTACAGAACAGCTCGCAGCGCGCAGCCAGGCGTCCGCCGGGCTTGCGGGCGCCCTTTGCCACGGCGCGAACCTGCCGCCCCCGCTCGTCAAGCATCGTCAAGATCAGGTCGGTCTCTTTGAGCTTCGTCTTGTCGAGGACGAGCACCTTGGTGCGATATGTCCGGGAGCCTGCCATGCGCGCCGCGCGTCCTTAGTCCTCGGCGTTGTAGCCAAAGCGGCGAATCTGGGCCTCGTCGTCGCGCCAGCCGGCCTTGACCTTCACGTCCAGCTCCAAAAAGACCTGCGTGCCAAAGATGCGCTCAAGATCGCGACGGGCGTCGATACCGATATGCTTGATCATCTCGCCGCCCTTACCGATGATGATGCCCTTTTGGCCCTCGCGCTCGACGTAAATGGTGGCGTGCACGCGCAGCACCTTCTTGGTCTGCTCAAGCGCATCACAGATCACGCCAACGGAGTGCGGGATCTCATCACGGGTGCGGCGCAAGACCTTCTCGCGCACAAACTCGGCAACGAGCGTCTCATCGGAAGCGTCGGTACCCATATCCTCGGGGAACCAACGCGGACCCTCGGGCAAAAAGTGCGCAACGGTCTCGATAAAGGCATCGACGTTGAAGTTCTTGACCGACGACGTCACGATCTCGTCGTCATATTCCATAAGCTCGTGGGCGGCCTTGAGCTGTTCCATAACCTGGGCGGGGTCGGCCTCATCGGCCTTGGTGAGCACCAGGACCTTCTTGGAACGGGAGCATCTGACGCGCTCGGCAACCCAGGCGTCTCCCCTGCCGATCGGCTTGGTGGCATCAATCAAAAACGCGACGACATCGACATCGTTCAGCTCGAACAGCGCGCTCTTGTTGAGCTCGGACCCCAGGCCGTCCTTGGGTTTGTGGATACCCGGAGTATCGACAAAGACCAGCTGGTAGCCGGGACGGTTGACGACGGCGCGCATGCGGCGGCGAGTCGTCTGGGCCACCGGCGAGGTGATGGCGACCTTTTTGCCATAGCAGGCATTAAGCAGCGTGGACTTGCCGGCGTTGGGACGACCGACCAGGGCCACAAAACCGCTGCGGAAACCGGGCTCCACGTCACCAAAGCCCGCAAGGCTGTCGCCCTCGTCGCACAGGGCGTCGAGCTCCTCGTCGCTCATGCCCTCAAACGGGTCGAACTCCTCGACATCCTCGAGCTCCTCGGTATCCACCGCATCCAGGACCTCGTCATCCAAAACTTCATCGGTAGGCTGCATATTGTCGGACATGGGAATCCCTTTCTAAATAAAGCCGAGCGCGCGGGCAAATACCAGCACGCCCACAATCGCGGCGGTGATGGAAAGAACGTATACAGAGGCGGCGGCGATGTCCTTCGCACGCTTGGCCAGCGGATGGAGCTCCTGGGTCGCTAGGTCGACGATAGCCTCCATAGCGGTGTTGCACAGCTCGCCGTGAATCACCAGGCCACAACAGATGATAATCGTGGCCCACTCGGCAATGTCGAGCCCCACGATGCAGCCGGCAATGACGGTGCACACGCCCGCTACGAGCATGACCTTAATGTTGCGCTCGGTCTTGACGGCGGTGACGAAGCCCTCCATGGCGTAGGAGAACGACTTTAAAAAGGACGGATGGTCCTTGTTCGATCCGGGAATCATAAACGGCTCCTAGTCGTGGGCATGATTGGTGATGGGGCCGACGTGAACGAGTTTGGGGTCCTCGCCGCGCTCGAGCGCCAGATCGCGCAGGATGGCGTCCTCGCGGGCCTCCATGACCTCGGCCTCGTCGTCCTCGATGTGGTCATAGCCCAGCAGGTGCAGCATTCCGTGTACGAGCATCAGACGGCACTCGTCAGCGGGGCTATTGCCAAAACCGGGGGCCTGACGGGCAATAACCTGCGGGGCCAAGATGATATCGCCGAGCTCGAGCGTCTCGTCGGCGGGAATATCCTCGTCAAAGGCCGAGTCGCATTCAAACGAGAGCACATCGGTGGTGCGGTCGATGCCACGCCACTCGTGGTTGAGCTCGTGCATCTCGTCCTCGTCGACATACGAAAGGGAAATCTCGACTTCACGTTCAACGCCCTCGGCGGCAAGCACAACCTCGCAGATGTGCTCCACTTCCTGCACGTCGAGCAGCGTATCGAGCTCGGCATCGTTGCTGATCAATACACTCAACGGGACTCCTTTCGGTCGCGCGAGCGCTGCTCACGCACGTCATCATAAGCATCGTATGCCTCGACGATACGACCCACCAGGGCATGGCGCACCACATCGGCGCGCTCCAGGTGTGCAAACGCCACATCGTCGACACGGCCCAAAATCTTCTCGACATCCGCCAAGCCACCACGACGACCCACCAGGTCGCGCTGGCTCAGGTCGCCGGTAATCACGAACTTGGAGTTGAAGCCAAGGCGTGTCAGGAACATCTTCATCTGCTCGGGCGTGGTATTTTGCGCCTCGTCGAGTACCACGAAGGCATCGCTCAGCGTACGACCGCGCATGTAGGCGAGCGGGGCGATCTCGATCACGCCGCGCTCCATAAGCTCATCGGTACGCTCACGATCCATCATGTCAAAAAGGGCATCGTAGAGCGGGCGCATGTACGGATCGATCTTTTCCTCGAGGGTGCCGGGCAAAAAGCCCAGGTTCTCCCCCGCCTCGACAACCGGACGCGTCAAGATCAGACGGCCCACCTCGTGGCGCTTGAGCGCGGCAACGGCGAGAGCCATGGCCAGATAAGTCTTACCGGTACCGGCTGGACCCAGGCCAAACGTGATGGCATGCGAGCGGATGGCATCCACATAGCGCTTTTGCCCGAGCGTCTTGGGGCGAATGACGCGGCCGCGATACGAAAGCAGCACGTCATCGCGAAGCGACGTAGCCTCGTGCTCACCGTCGCGCAAGACGGCCAGGCAGCGAGAGACATCGTCAGCAGACAGCGTGCGCCCGGCGGCCGCCTCGCGAAAAGCGTGTTCGAAAAAACGCGCCACGAGCTCGACCTCGTCCGGGTCACCGCTCACGGCGATACTATCGCCACGGGCGACCACGTGAGCGCGAACCAAACTCTCGAGCGCACGAAGGACGCCGTCGCCGGCGCCCAAAACGCGCGAGGGATCAATTCCCTCGGGGACGGTAAGTCTAATCTTCGAGGCTTCCATGGACCTCCCTGCGCGCATGGACCAAGCCGGAATCATCGACTCCGATGATAGCAACATCGAGCAGGCACGGGGCTGTAAGTCCACAGGTATCGTCAAGACGGGCATGATGGAACGAACCGAGCGTCAGGTTGTCACCATACTCGAGCACGGCACGCTCGACAGTGCCCACGCGACGACGAGCATCGGCAATAGCGAGCTCCTGCGCCGCGTCTCGCATACGGCGGCTGCGCTCGGCCATAACCTCGGGCGGCACCTGGTCGGGCATGTCGGCAGCAAGGGTACCGGGACGCTTGCTGTAGCGAAACACGTGCATACGCGAGAAACCCACACGGCGGCACAGCGCCAGCGACTCCTCGAACTCCTCGTCCGTCTCACCAGGAAAACCGACGATGACATCGCACGAAAGGGACGCCTGGGGCAAGTTGGCGCGAATCATACGCACCGTGTCCTCAAAGGCTTCGGCGCTATAGGGACGGCCCATGCGATGCAGGGTCGCCGTGCAGCCGGACTGCACGGGCAGGTGCAAAAACGGGGCGATACGCTGCGGGTAGCGCGCCATAACCTTAAGCAGGCGCTCGGAGATATCCATGGGCTCGACCGAGGAAATGCGCACATGCGGAATAGACGTGCGCTCCATGATGGCCACGAGCAGCTCATCGATTTCGACGTGCTCGTCGGTCGCGCTCTTGCCATCGTAGGCACCCAGGTTCACACCGGTCAGCACCACCTCGGGCACGCCGGCCTCCTGGGCCTCGCGAACTTGCTCGAGCACGGACTCGACGGGCACGGAGCGCTCGGGGCCGCGCGCCTTCCACACAATGCAATAGGTGCAGCGATGGTTGCAGCCATCCTGAATCTTCACGCCCAGGCGAGAGCGACCGAGCGCATCGACCACCTCGCCATCGCTGCAGGCGGGAACGCTATCGGACTCAACACCCAGCACCTCGCATACACGTTCGGCGACATCTATCTTGGACGGCTCGGCAATCACGCGATCCGAAAGCTCCGACAGCTCCTCGGGATGCAAATTGACCACGCATCCGGTCACGACCACATAGGGCTCGTTTGGATGGGCCAGCGCATGACGGACGGCCTTACGGGTCTTGGCCTCGGCCTCGCCCGTAACGGCACAAGTGTTAATGACGATCAGATCGGCATCCTGGGGCTCCACAATAGCAAAGCCCAAGCGCATAAGATCGGCAGTGATACGGTCAGACTCAACCCGGTTGACACGGCAGCCGAGGTTGACGACGGAAATATGGGGTGCGAGCACGCGGGCTCCTTAATCGAGGATATCGTCGAGGGCACTCTTGATACGGTCGGTCACCGACTTCTTACCGGAAGCGACGTCATCGCCCATCTCATCGGCAAAAGCACGGAGCAGCTCGCGCTGCTTATTGGAAAGATTGGTGGGAACGACCACGCGCAGTTGCACGATCAGGCGGCCACGCGAACCGCCACCGCCAATGCGCGGCATTCCGTAATTATTGACGCTCACGGTGTCGCCGTACTGGGCGCCGGCGGGAACCGTCACCTTAACGACCTCGTCGGGCATAATGCCCTCGACCTCGATCTCGCAGCCGAGCGCAGCCTGCGCAATCGAGATATCGCTCACCAGGTACAGGTCGTCACCGTTGCGCTTAAAGCGCTCATGGTCGGCAACGCGCACGTTGACAATCAGGTCGCCCGAGGGCTCGCCGCGAAGGCCGGCCTCGCCAAAGCCGCTCACGCGCAGCTGGCGACCGGTCGAAACGCCGGCGGGAATATCGATGTCGATCTTTTCATGCGAAGGCGTGCGGCCCTGACCGTCGCAGGTCTCGCAGGGATGGTCGATGACCGTGCCCTCGCCATGGCAGTCGGGGCAAGGCGAAGAGGACTGAACCTGGCCCAAAAACGATCGCTGAACCGTCGTGACATAGCCCGTGCCGTGGCAGCGGCCGCACTGCTTTTCCTGTGCGCCCTCTGCCCTACCGGTGCCGTTGCAGTCCTCGCAAGGAGCAAGGCGGTCATAGCTGATCGTCTTTTTGCAGCCGAGCGCCGCCTCCTCGAGCGTCACCGAAAGCGAGATGGCCATATCACGTCCGCGACGACGCTCACGACGGCTGCGGGCGCCACCGCCGGCACCGCCGCCAAAGAACGACGAGAACAAGTCGTCCATGCCCATGCCACCAAAGATATCGTTGATATCGACGTAGCCCGAACCACCAGGGCCGTCGGCAGTGCCGTAACGGTCGTAGTTAGCACGCTCCTGCTCATCGGAAAGAACGGAATAGGCCTCGTTGAGCTCCTTGAACTTGGCCTCGGCCTCGGGGTCGTCCGAAACATCCGGATGTACGGTACGGGCCTTCTTTAGAAACGCACGCTTAATCGTCCGCGCGTCGGCATCCCTGTCGACGCCAAGCACCTCGTAGTAATCCCTATTTTCCGACACAACCGAATCCTTCCGACTTTCATTATTGTCACAGTGCGTCCTATACCCAAGCAGGGCCGACCGCAAACAGAGGGTTTGATGTTATTGCATTTGGTACGGCGAAAGCATGGCCCGTTGCGAGCAGCTCGCGAACCAAACCGACACGAGCGCGAACATGAAGCCATTGGCAAAACCGTTGGCAAACTGCATCGCGCCGCGCTTCCACCACAGCAGGCTGCGGTGCAGCACGCCGTCCGAGAGCACCATGAACAGGCCCATGGCAAACGGAATAAAGCACATCACGGCAAAGGCCGAGAACACGCCCGAGATGGCCGATAGCACCAAAAACGGCGCCACGATGCCCATCAGGTAAAAACCGGTACGGGCCTTGCCTTCCAGGCGCTCGGCCTCAACATGGGCGCGACCGACCAGATCACCGCCAGAGGCGCCGTTGGTGCCGGCGTGACCCATGCCGCCAATACGGACCTCGTCGCCATCGTGCGTGCCGGCGGGAAACTCAATCGTCCGCTCGGAGGTCACACGGGTCCGCCCGCTGCCGCCGCAATCGGGACAGGGGTCGGCGACGACCTTACCGGAGCCACCGCACTCAGGGCAGACCGACTGGAACGTGCCCGCACCAAACAGGAAGGACAGGTCGACGTCGATGTGGCCGCGGCCACCGCAGCTCGGGCAGGTATGGGCATGCTCAGACGAAACGGAGCCCGAGCCGCCGCAGTTGCTACAGGTATCGAAGCGCGTGTAGCGGACGGTCTTGCGGGCACCGCCCTTGGCCTCCTTGGCGTCGAGTTTGATATCGACGACCACGTTGGCGCCGTTCTCGGGATTGTAGGCAGCCTGGCCGCGACGCTGCTGGCCCCAGGCGCCACCAAAGGGAAAGCCGCCCTCAAAGGGATTGCCATAGCCCGTGCTGCCGGCGTAGCCGCCACCATAGGGCGAAGCCGTAGGAGCACCGGCAAAGGGATTGCCAGAACGCATGGCGTCGTAGCGCGCACGTTTTTGCTCATCCGAAAGCACGGCGTAGGCCTCGGAAACCTCTTTAAACTTTTCCTCGGCATCCGGCTCTTTATTGACGTCCGGATGGAGCTTACGGGCCTTTTGCTGGAAGGCCTTTTGAATATCACGCGAGGTGGCGTCCTTGGAGACACCCAGAATCTCGTAGTAATCTTTTTCGTTCATCGTCGCCATGCGCGGCAACCTCCTGCTCACAGCAGCGTATATATTCCGGTAATTCTACCCGAGCGGCCTAAGCTAGATCCCAAAACAGCTCGAACAGAACATTTCCATCGAGCCAGCCCAGATGGGTCGGCGCCAGACGAGCTCGAACATGGCCCGCGACGACATCTGCCGTAGTGAAGGGTCCCTCATGACCCCAGAGCGTCTCGGGCACCCAAGTGGCAAGACCCAATTCGAGCGCGCGATCGCAGGCAGCTGCCAGCTCGCCCGTTGGGATGACGCAAGCTGCACGAGCCAACAGGTCGGACGCAACACCGCGCGTCATGCGACAAGCGAGCATCAAGTCTTCGGCGACAGCTTCACGCTGCGACAGATATTCGGCCTCGAACGCCGTCGCGTCATCGTCACGTTGCACCAGACGCACGCGGTACGCATCGCCCCGAGAAGACACGCCGGGGAACAAGCCTGCAAGACGGTCGAAATCCTCGTCGTCGAGCATGCCCGCGGCAGAACGACCCAGGCCCAGGTAGCCCCGTCCGGTCCAGTAGGCAATGTTATGGGCGCACTCATGGCCATCGAGCGCGTAGCTTGCCACCTCATACGGATGATAGCCGGCCGCACCCAGGCGCTCACGCGCCGCGTCCATGCACGAAGCCTGAAAATCCTCGTCGGGCTCGAGCGACTCGTCACGGCACGCCATGCGATAGAGTGGCGTGCCCTCCTCGAGCGTGAGCGGGTAGACCGACACATGATGAGGCGCCGCCGCCAACACGACATCGAGCGTGCTCCGCCAGCTTGCGGCCGTCTGCCCGGGAAGGCCGCACATCAGGTCGCACGACACATCGAGGCCAGCATCCTTCACCGTCGCGATAGCCGCAAGTGCACGATTAGCATCGTGAATGCGGCCAATAGCGGCCAGCTCGGTATTGTCGAGGGTTTGCACGCCCAGAGAGATGCGCGTGACACCCGCCTCGGCAAGCGCGGTGGCGAGCTCAGCGGTCAGGGACTCAGGATTGGCTTCGCAAGTAAATTCAACGGGTTTGCACCACATGGAGATACGCCGGGCAAGTTCCACCAGGCGCTCCCCTGCCAGCGATGGCGTGCCGCCGCCAGTATAGACCGTGCGGACCTGCGCAAGCGCCCCGGCGTCGCCAAAGGAATCGAGGCGCGCATACAACTGCTCAAAATAGGAATCAAGCGCGGCATCCAAATCACACGCAGCAAAGCTGCGCGAGTCAAAGTCGCAGTACCGGCACTTTTGAGCGCAAAACGGCACGTGCACGTACAGCGCGGTAACGGCCACCGTTAGGCCTCCAGCGGATGAGCAGGCACCGACTCGCCGGCGGCAAGCGCGGCCTCGCAGGCCACCAAGTCGCGCTCGATATCATCGACCAGCGACATGAACTCCTCGTACGTAGAGCAACGCACCACCTGAGCGCGCCAGGCGGCGGCATGGGGCATGCCCTTTAAGTACCAGCTTGCGTACGTGCGAGCACGCGACATGAGCGGCAGAAGCTCGTGCGTCAACGTCAGGTGCTCACGCAGAGCCTCCAGGCGCTCGACCGAGGAGCGAGAAGGAACCGGCGTGCCATCGAGTGCAAGGGCTCGGGCATCGCCGAACACCCACGGATTGCCGTAGATGCCGCGCGCGATAAACACCGCGCTGGCACCCGAGCCGTGCAGATGCTCAGCAGCGTCCTCGGCCGAGAACACATCGCCCGAACCAATCACGGGAATCTCGACAGCGTCGGCAACCTCATCGACGACCGACCAATCGGCCTGGCCCGTGTAGAGCTGCGTGGCGCAACGACCATGCACGGCGACTGCGGCAGCCCCTGCACTCTCAAGCATCTGGGCAAATGTCGCGGCATTACGGTCCTCGGCATAAAAGCCCTTGCGAATCTTGACGGTCACGGGCACGTGCGCCGCGCCCACCGTGGCCTCGACGATCTTCTCCGCCAGGTCGGGCGTGCGCATGAGCGCCGAACCCTCGCCCTTGGTGACAACCTTGCGGGCGGGGCATGCCATATTGATATCGATGAGCGACAGGCGATCGCCAACGCGCTCCTCAACGGCGGCGACGGCGCTCGCAAACTGCTCGGGCTTGGAGCCAAAGAGCTGCACGCAAATCTGCTGCTCCTCGTCGGCCGGTAGCACCAGGCGCCAGGTCTTGTTGCTGGCATAGGCAAGACCCGCCACGCTCACCATCTCGCTGTAGGCAAGGTTGGCACCGCGGCGGCGACACATGATGCGATAGGCGGGGTCGGTCACGCCCGCCATGGGAGCCATAAGGAACGGCTGCTCGGCATAGGCACCCAGCAGCCGCTTGCTGTATTCAGAAAGCGCCATGGACCTACTCGTCCACCTTGAGGATCGCCATAAACGCCTCCTGCGGGACCTCGACCGATCCGATGGCCTTCATACGCTTCTTGCCCTCTTTCTGCTTCTCGAGCAGCTTGCGCTTACGCGAGATATCGCCGCCGTAGCACTTAGCAAGAACGTCCTTGCGACGCGCCTTGACGGTGGAACGGGCGATGATCTTGTTGCCGATAGCACCCTGGATGGGCACCTCGAACAGCTGACGCGGGATGATCTCCTTGAGCTTGTCGCACAGGCCACGGGCCAGGCCATATGCCTTGTCCTTATGGACGATAAACGAAAGCGCGTCCACCTCGTCGCCCGAAAGCAAAATATCGAGCTTCACGAGCTCGGAGGGACGGTACTCGTTGAACTCGTAGTCGAGCGAGGCATAGCCCTTGGTGCGGCTCTTGAGCTGATCGAAGAAGTCCAAGATGAGCTCGGCGAGCGGCATATCGAAGCGCATCTCGACCGATTTGCTCGTCAGGTGGATCATGTCGGTTGTGACGCCGCGGTGCTCGATGGCGAGCTGCATGACGGCACCCGTGTACTCAGGCGGGCAGATGATCTTTGCCTTGAGGTAGGGTTCCTCGATACGATCGATGCGTGTGGCCTCGGGAAGGTCCTGCGGACTGCGGACATCGATCATTTCGCCGTCGGTCTTGTAGACGTGATAGTCAACCGAGGGACTCGTGGCAATGAGGTCCAGGTTGAACTCGCGCTCCAGGCGTTCCTTGACGACTTCCATGTGCAGCAGGCCCAGGAAGCCCACGCGGAAGCCAAAGCCGAGCGCCACCGAGGTCTCGGGCTCCCACACCAACGACGGGTCGTTGACGTGCAGTTTATCGAGCGCGTCACGCAGGTTCTCGTAGTCCTTGTTGTCGATCGGGAACAGGCCCGTATAGACCATGGGCTTGGCCTCGCGATAACCGGGAAGCGGCTCGGGGCAGGGGTTCGACGCCCACGTAAGGGTATCGCCCACGCGAACGGCCTCGGGATCCTTCAAGCCCGTGACCACATATCCGACCTCGCCGACCGTCAGCGCGTCGACCGGGGTCTCGGCAGGACGCTTGACGCCCACGCCGTCGACCAAAAAGTCGCCCTTGGCTTGCATCATAAGCAGGGTATCGCCCTTTTTGATGGAACCATCGAAGACGCGCACCGTAGCCACCACACCGCGATACTCGTCAAAGTACGAATCCAAAATGAGCGCTTTGAGCGGAGCGTTTGCATCGCCCTTAGGCGGCGAAATCAAAAAGACAATGGACTCCAGCAGATCGTGAATGCCCTCGCCGGTCTTGCCCGAGACGCACACAGCATCATCGGCAGGGATCGCCAGGTCATCCTCGATCTCGGTCTTAACCTCATCGGGATGGGCCGAGGGCAGGTCGATCTTGTTGATGGCCGGCACAATGTCCAGATTGGCGTTCATGGCGAGCGTCGCGTTGGAAACGGTCTGCGCCTCGACGCCCTGCGTGGCGTCGACAACGAGTACCGCGCCCTCACAGGCTGCCAGCGAGCGCGAGACCTCATAGGTAAAGTCCACGTGGCCCGGCGTATCGATCAGATTGAACTGATACGTCTCACCATCGTCGGCGTCATAGGAAACGCGGACGGCATTGGACTTGATCGTAATGCCGCGCTCGCGCTCGATATCCATGGTGTCGAGCAGCTGCGACTCCATGTCGCGTTCGTCGACGGTATGGGTGAGCTCGAGGATGCGGTCGCTGATCGTGGACTTGCCATGGTCGATATGCGCAACGATCGAGAAGTTGCGGATGTGGGAAATGTCAATTGAAGTATTCATGCGGACTATCTTACCCGAGCGGTACAAAAAATGGAGCCTGTTCCATAAAACAGGCTCCATTTATGCGCGTAATCTGTGTGGTGTGAAATTTACAACTTAGGCGTTGATGCTGTTCACGAGCTTGGCAAGACCGGACTTGCGGTTGGAAGCCTGGTTCTTGTGGATAACATGCTTGGCGGCAGCCATGTCGAGACGCTTGGTGACGGTCTTGAGGGCAGCCTGGGCCTTCTCGGCGTCGCCCTCGGCGACGGCGGACTGGACGTGCTTGGTCAGCGTCTTGAGCTCGGACTTGACAGCCTTGTTACGCATGCGAGCTGCCTCATTGGTGCGGATACGCTTCTTCTGAGACTTGATGTTTGCCACTTCTGGAGTTCCTTTCGAGTTCCTTGCAAAAAATGTATGACACCTCTGAGACACGGTGAGGTCATGCAAGCGCCTACTATAGCACGCTCCCCCTCAAAGGGATAGAACGAATTTGTCAAATAGGCAGGTATCATCACGATTTTCTCAAGATGTTCGTAATCCAGAGCAAAAGCGCCGTCTGAGAATCGGCCGAACCCTTGAGCGCGAGCTCCACATCAACGGCACCCTCGAGCGCTGCGACGAGCTCGGTCATCGAAAAACGACGCGCCCAGGTAAGGTGATTCTTGACCTGCCAGGACTGGAGCTTGAGCGTTGCGGCCAGCTCGCGACCCTGCCCACGCGCGTCGAGCGCCTTGGCGACGATAAGCTCGCGAATGCGACCGCACAGCAATGTGTAAGTCCACACGTAGCTCTTGGAGGGCAGGAGCTTAAAGAGCTCGAGCGAACGCCGCATATCGCGAGCCGAGACGGCGTTGAGGAAGTCCCAAGGTTGGACCTCGGCCGTACGTACAATCCAGCGCTCAACATCGGCAAGTTCAATCTGGGGCGACTCGACCATCTGGGCAAGCTTAGCCAAGTCGTTATCGAGCATGCGCGTGTTTTCGCCCGAACGCGAGACGAGCTCCTCGGCGGCCGCCGTCGAAATCGACTTACCGCGCTGCGTCGCCATCTGCTGAACACGGCGCGGCAGTTCCCAGCGCTTGGTACCCGAGCAATCGACGATAGCCTTCTTGTCGATCTTGGCGATTGCCTTATACAGGCGCGTATTCTTGGCAAGTGAGTCGGCGATGATGAGGCAGACCGTTGTGGGGCTGGGACTCGCCAGATACCCAACGAGCGGCTCCGAGACCGCCTTGGCGAGCTTTGAGCAGCCATCGAGGATTACCAGACGAAACTCACTGCCCATCGGAAAGGTGTTAAGCGATCCGATAATGGACTCGATATCGGGGTCCTTGGTCATGTCTCGCTCGTCGAGGTTGAACTCGACCATACCCGACTTTTCCAGACGCGCTTTCATACGCGAGACGGCGTGGTCGCGCTTAACTCCGTCGGTACCGACGATCAGATATGCCGGCAGCAAACCGGTTTCGGACATTGCGCTCCCCTCCCGCAGGCCTTCGTATTCGTTCCGTGCCATTTTAGCCCAGGGGCCCACCACACGCCAACGACGTCGTCACGGTCGCTGGCATCGCATCGCAAAGCCATTCGCAGTCGGTGTGACGGTAATGTCGCCGTGTTCGATGGTACACGCGAACACACCACCCGCTTCCTTAACGGCATCGATGCAGGCATCGGACGGATGGCCGTATCGATTCCCCTCACCGGCGCTTGCGAGGGAAAGCTCGGGCTTCAGAATGTTCAGCAACTCACCATCGACTGAAACCTTGGAGCCGTGATGCCCAAGTTTAAGGACATCGATATCCCCCACCTCCTGCACGAATTCCCGTTCTTGGTCGAGCTCGGCATCACCGGTGAGAAGTATTCGCAGGCCCTTGCCTTCCTGAACATAAGAGAGCAGAAGGACAAGCGAGTCCTCATTTCCCTCGCCATCCACGGACTCGAATGGCCACATCACGCGGGCGCAAAATGAGCCGATATCGACCGTATCCCCACGGCGCACCTGCCGATACTCCACGCCAGGTCGGTTCAATACCTCGGCAGGAGCATCCTCCAGCGCATCCGCCGCCACGGCAATCGTTCCGACCGAAAACTGTTCGAGCACGGCAGGCAGACCACCCCAGTGGTCCTCATCCCAATGCGTCACAAAGACGGCATCGATATGGTGCACGTTATTGCGAACCAACGCCGCCACCACACGCTCGTCGAGCCCACAGTCGACGAGCGCTACTGTGCCGCCCTGGCGGATAAGAATCGCATCGGCCTGGCCCACATCGAGCACCGTCACCGAAGGCGGAGCAAATCGATCCCAATAGACGTACGGAATCGCAGCCAAGAGCACCAGGCATGCAAGCCCCACCGCCATAGGACGTACACGGGGACGCGGCCACCAGACCAGCAGAACCGCCAGAAAACACGGCACTAGGTAAATCCACATGTTATCGGGCGGCACACTCACGTATGCACCCGGCACGGCGGCAAACAGCTGCTCGAAGAACAGCGCGCAACGGGCGGCAATCATGGGCACAACGAGCGCCCAAGTCCGCAACGGTCCCACGAGCGAAAAGGGAGCCAGCGCGATCGACACAGCGAGCAGAACGCTCACCACCGGACCGATGACCGCATTTGCAAACGGAGCAATGAGCGAGAATGTACCGAAGGCAGGAATGGCAATGGGAAGTGTCGCCAGTTGCGAGCACAGCGTGACGGAAAGCACGCTGGCAACGCCCGATGGCACACCTAGCTCACCCAACGCGTAGGTCGCATAGGGACAAAAGCACAGAATGGCTAAGACGCTGGCGCATGAAAGCTGAAAGCCCATCTCGAACAGCACCGTCGGCCGCAGTAGCACAAAGATGGACATGGTTACGAAGAGTGCCGAAAGGCCGTGCCGACGACGCCCCGCGCCGTTTACGACAAGCGTCACGAACACCATGCAGCACGCGCGCACGGCCGAGGGAGACGCGCCCGTAAAGGCAGCGTAGCCCACAAGCGTTATCGCCAATATCGCCCGCTGAAGACCACGTGAGCACCGATTCTTTTGCAATACACCCTCGATTACAAACCCCACGATAGCCAAATGGCTGCCCGAGACTGCGATAAGATGCGCCGTTCCCGTCACCGAAAACCAGTCGCCCGCCGACTGGGCGCGCAGCTCGGCCGAACGACCGCAGACGACACCGGCTATGAGCGCACGCGCCGGGTCGGTCGCAGGCGCGATGGACGCAAGCAGCCCATTTCGCAGCCGAAGCAGCGGCCTCGGAGAACCCTCATCGACCGACACAATCCGAACGGCTTTAACCTTGCGCACCTCGCCTCGAAGCACGCGCGATCGTCCATACGCATCGTTCTCAAAACGTGACACGCGACCGATAACACGCACGTGCGCCCCGACCTTGAACTCACGGTCACACGATAGGCGAACCGTTGCCAAGTTCTTACCGTCCGAGCGTGCCTCGCAGGTATAGGAATGCACGTCGTCATTTATGGATGGGTCACCCTGCACGACAAACTCGAGACTGCTTGCCGCTCGACCGTCGAGCGTCTTCGAGGCGTTGAGCGCACCCACGGCCCACCACGCCGAAACGACCGCACCCGCTATGAGACCGACGGACGCGGCATACAGCCACCGCTTCAAAGGGGCAAGCCTCGCACAAGAGTGAGCCAGCACAACGAAAACCGCTGCCGCAACGGGAATGGCCCATAGCGGCCCGACCGCCGTCGCCCGCTCCCTCAGCAGCGCATCAGCGGCTATGCTGAGCACCAAGGCGCAGCTCACGCACATGCCGGCACACAGGGCCATCGTCCACGGAATCAGGGGCCGCGGAGGCATCACGTGCTCTCGCTCGGTCGCACTCATACGCAGATGCAATCTTTGATTTTGGCAAGCTTCTTCTCGCCGATTCCCGACACGCGCATCAGATCGTCAACCGAAGCAAAAGCACCGTTCTTTGTCCGCTCATCGATAATCGACTGTGCCATTGAGGGACCGATTCCCGAGAGCGTCTGCAGCTCTGCCGAGCTTGCCGTATTAATGTTTACTAGGCCTGTTGCGCCACCGACGCCTGATGATGCGGAAGTCCCACCATCAACACCGGCTTCCGCAATGGACACCTGCTGCTCCCCTACCGTTGGAACGTGAATTTTTTGTCCATCAGTGACCTTGGATGCACGATTAAGCCCCGTAACGTCTGCTTCGGGCGCCAGCCCGCCGGCGGCATCAATCGCCTGAGCCACCCGCACCCCGTCTTTGAGGCGATATACACCGGGTGACACCACGGCGCCATCAACATCGACATAGACCTCTGCCGCGGCAGACGCCTTAGGCGAAGAGCCTTCAGATGTCTTTCCACTCGAAGCATCGCCGGATCCCGGCTCCACTAACGTGCCCGAACCATCAGTGCGCTCAAACGACACACCGCCGGCACCGCCGCCAAAGTTCGCCATTGCCAGTCCACTCGCCATCGCAATGACGACCAGTATCGCCATCACCACTGCCTTATGACCGAGCAGTTTGCCCGCCCAGCGGTCCATCTTTTTGACTCGTTCGTGTTGTTCGCGCTGCGCCATAGCAAAACCTCCCAACACCATCGTGTCAGGAAACGAACGCCGCAGCTTCCGCACGTCCACACCGGTTTTCGCGGTCAAACCAAAAGTTAACCAAAACCTTGCGCAAATGTGCCCGTTTATTCAGGCACACGTCAGCAAATGAACACTTAGCCGCAAAATGCCCAGATAGCAAAAGACCGACGATGCAGGCGCATCGTCGGTCTATGCACAAATTTACTCGTGATCTTGGTAAATCTCACGCGGAGCAAGCTCAGAATGTTTGCGTTTTAAGGTCTTAGGGGCCTTGTACGTGTTGCTCTCGAAGTCGATGTACTCGGTCTGCTTGAGCAGACGCTCAATCATCTCCTCGTGATCAAACAGTTCCCAGGCCTCATGCACGGCATCGAGTTTAGCGTGCGTCTCGGGACGGCGCGGCATAAACAGCGTGCAGCAGTCGGGAGCGGCCTCAGTCGAGATATCGAACGTACCGATCTCCTCGGCGCGTGCGATGATCTCCTGTTTGTCCGAACCGATGAGAGGACGGAACACGGGAATCTTCACGGCTTCGTTGACGGCCATGATGTTCTCAAGCGTTTGGGAGGCAACCTGCCCAAGCGATTCGCCCGTAACGATGGCCCTGGCACCCTCGATGTGTGCAATGCGCTCGGCAACCGAATACATAATGCGGCGATACATGATCACGCGCAGGTTACTGGGACAGGTGACCGAAATCTCACGCTGGCAGTCGCCAAACGGCACCACGTACAGGCGGCCGATCTGGACACCCGGCTCAAGCGCACGGATGATATCCTGCACCAAATACTCGCTCGTATCGGGCGTCTGCGGACGACCGGAGAAATGCACCGGCACGCAGACCGCGCCGCGACGCGCGAGCATCCAAGTCGCCACCGGAGAATCGATACCCGACGACAGCAGCGTCACGACCTTGCCGGCAGAACCCACCGGAAGGCCGCCAACGCCGCGCTCGGAGCGCGCATACACGTAGACACTACCCTGAACCACCAGAACGTGCACCATCGCGTCGGGGTCGTGCATCTGGACCTTTTTATCGGGAAACGCCTCACACAGCACCTCGCCAACCTGTCGATTGATATCGATCGAGGTGAGCTCATAGTCAGTATTGGAGCGCTTGGCGTGCACCTTAAACGAATCGAAGGAACCAAACTCGCGCAGCGCCTTCACAGCGGCGGCGCAGTACTCCTGCGGGTCGCGGTTGGTGTGATACGCCAAAGACACACGGGCAACGCCGGGGACGGTGCGGATGACACGCGCCGCCTCGTCGGCCTGATGCTCGTTAAAGGTCACGAGGATATAACCGGAAATTCGAGACACGGCGTTCACGGAAAAGGCGGCCAAGGCCGCCTTGATGTTATCCATGAGGATATGCTCAAAATGTGCGCGGTTCTTGCCCTTCAGCCCAACCTCGTGATAGTGGACTAGGCAGACGCGAGCCGCCATTTAGGCTTCAGCAACCTTGTGGCCGAGCGCCTTCTCGTAACGGGCCTCGTCGTAAGAGATGTCGCCGTCGACAATCTCGTCCATAGCCATCGAGATGGTATCGGCACCGGAAAGCCCGATGGTGATGTCATCGACATCCTGGACGGCAAGCACGCGGTTGTGCTGGCCACGCAGCATGCTATTGATGTCGCAGGCGCGCTTGGAGGCAAGCGAAGCGAGCAGGAAGCGGTTGTGATCGGTCTTCTCCAGAAGATCGTCAATGCAAGGCTTTACAACGGACACGGACCTCAGATCCTTTCATGCATATCGAGAACGCGAACGAGCTCATCGGTCGCGCGGTCGAGATCGTCATTCACCACGACGTCGTCGTAGCGGTCGGCAAGGGCAAGCTCATCGGCGGCGTTTGCCATACGCAGCTCAATCGTCTCGGGCGTCTCGGTACCGCGACCGACTAGACGCTCGCGGAGCACCTCAAGCGAAGGCGGCTTGATAAAGATCAGCACGGCCTCGGGGAAACGCTCCTTCACCTGCAGGGCGCCCTGGACATCGATCTCCAAAATCAGAGACGAGCCCGAGGCGAGCTTGGATGTGACCTCGCTCACCAACGTGCCGTAGCAGTTACCGTGGACCTCGGCCCACTCAACAAACTCACCGTTTGCCACGCGGCGGTCGAACTCCTCGCGCGTCAGAAAAAAGTAGTTGACGCCGTCGACCTCACCTTTGCGTGGTGCTCGCGTGGTAGCCGAAACCGTCAGACCCAGGTTCGAGCGGCGCTCGCGCACACGAGTGACGAGCGTACCCTTGCCTGCGCCTGACGGTCCAGAAATCACAAAGAGCTTGGAATCCTGAGCGCTCACTTATTTGGTCAGCTGCTCGAGGAGCTGCTCGCGCTGACGGACGCCGAGGCCCTGGACGCGACGAGTAGCGGAGATACCGAGCTCCTCCATGATCTTGGCGGCCTTGGCCTTGCCATAACCGGGGAGAGACTCGATGAGGGTGGAAACCTTCATGCGGGAAGCGATGGGGTCATCGGAGTTGAGCACGGACTCGAGGGACTTCTCGCCCTTCTTGATCTGCTCGCGAAGCTCAGCGCGGGCGTGACGTGCGGCAGCAGCCTTCTCAAGAGCCTGCTTGCGCTGCTCGTCGGTAAGCTGAGGGAGTGCCATTCGTACCTCCAAATAGTTGGGTTATATCTGATTCAATAATTGGCATTTTAGCACGTAGAACGCACAAAAAGCCTAATCGCGGCTCCATAGGTTAGACGATACCCGCAAAAAGTGCAATATACTGCGCCCAAAGTTAAGCCCCTGACCTGCGATTCCACACAAAGGATGGGAAAGTTTACGCAGGCACAGGGGCTATTTTGTGCTAATGAGACCCAAAAGTGGTGACTTAGGGGAATCTTTTACGCGACGTTTTCGACCAGCTCGGCGACGATGGCGTCAAAGGCGGCAACCGGATCGTCGGCACCGGTGATGGGACGGCCCACCACAATGTGGCTTGCGCCACGCTCGATAGCCTGGGAAGGCGTCGCCACGCGGGACTGGTCACCAAGGGCGGCACCCACCGGACGCACACCCGGAGTCACGATCAGGGCATCAGGACCCAGCAGCTCACGCATGTCGTGAGCCTCCATCGGTGAGCACACGATGCCATCGATGCCATTGGCCTGAGCAAGCTTTGCCAAGCGGGCGGCCTCCTCGGCCACGGGAGACTCGACGCCGACCTCGCTCAAGGCATCCTGATTCATGCTCGTGAGCACGGTGATGGCGACGAGCTTGGCGCGGTCCTCACGCGCCTCCTCGGCACCCTCGCGGCAGGCAGCGAGCATAGCACCCGAGCCCAGGCCGTGGACCGAAAGCAGGTCGGCACCGGCAAGCGAGGCCGAGCGGGCAGCGCCGCGCACCTGATGCGGAATGTCATGGAACTTAAGGTCGAGGAAGACCTTAAAGCCAAGGTCCTTAAAGGTCTTGACGATCTGGGGACCCTCAGCGTAATAGAGCGTCATGCCGACCTTGAGCCAGGCGGCATGGCCCGAAAGCTCGTGGGCGAGCTCGAGCGCGCGCTCACGGTCGCAGTCGAGGGCGACGATAACACGGTCGCGGGCATCATTCTCTAGCATTCGAAAGCACCCACCAGCTCGTTGATGTCCTTTACGCCCTGGGACTCGGCCCAGGCCTCGAGCTCATGCGCGATCTTAAGCGAAGCGCACGGATCGACGAAGTTGGCCATGCCGACCGACACGCAGGTGGCGCCGGCCAGGATAAACTCAGCCGCATCCTCGCCAGTCATGACACCGCCGACACCGTTGATGGGGATATCGACGGCCTGGGCAACCTCCCAGACCATGCGCACGGCGATGTGGTGGCACAGCGGGCCCGAAAGGCCGCCCTTGGGCTTGGCCACGCGGGACTTGCGGGTATGGACGTCGATGGCCATGCCCTGGATGGAGTTGATGACCGAAAGGCCGTCGGCGCCGGCAGCCTCGAGGGCCTTGGCGATCTCGGCGACGTTGACCGGCGCCATCTTCACGAACAGCGGCTTATCGGTCACCTTGCGGCAAGCAGCCATAACGGAAGAGGCGCCCTCGGGCGTGGAGCCCATGGCGGCACCGCCGGCGGCGATATTAGGGCAGCTCACGTTGATCTCGTAGCCGGCAGCCCAGGGGCACAGCTCGACATACATCTCGAGTGCGCGGACAAACTCGTCAACGGAGTGACCGGCAACCTGACAGATGACCTGGCAGCCGTCCTTGGACAGCTGTTCGAGCCACGGACCGGACTCGCGGGCAAAGGCGGCCACGCCGGGGTTCTGAAGGCCCACGGAGTTGATCATACCGCCGGGAATCTCGGCCATGCGGGGCGCGGGATTGCCGGGCCAGGGCTCGGCAGCGCAACCCTTGGTGGTGATGGCGCCCAGCTGGGAAACATCAAAGAAGTTCTGGAACTGCCAACCGTAGCCAAAGGTACCGGCTGCGGTGTTAATGGGGTTCTGCATCTTGACGCCGCCGAAATCGACGGCCATGTTCACGGTACCCACTAGAAGACCACCACCTTGGAAGCATCGAACACGGGGCCGCACATACAAGCACCCTTCATACCGTCGACCGTCTCGACATTGCAGGTGTTGCAGGCGCCAAAGCCACAGCTCATCATGCGCTCGAGCGACACCTCGCAGTACACACCGGCCTCGGCGGCAGCGGCGGCGACCTTCTTCATCATGACGGCGGGGCCGCAGCTGGCGACGTAGTCGTAGCCGCCCTCTCCAAGCAGCTCGGCTGCCGGATCGGTGCAAAAACCGTGCGTGCCGAGCGAACCGTCGTCGGTGCACACGTTAACCGTGGCGCCCAGCGCACGGAACTCATCGACACCCACGGCCTTGGAAGCGGTGCCAAAGCCCAGGCACACGTCCACATCAACACCCTGCTCGGCAAGCATGCCGGCAAGACACAGCACAGGCGGAACGCCGATGCCACCGGCGACGAGCAGTGCCTTCCTGGTGCCCTCGGGTACCATCCAGCCACGGCCACCGGGGCCCAACAGGTTAGAGGTGGAGCCAGGGCCCATCTTGGACAAACGGCGGGTATCGTCGCCCACGACGGCGTACCACAGCTCGACGGTGCCGGCCTCGGCGTCGGCGCGGTAGAAACTCAAGGGCACACGAAGCAGAGAAGACGCATCGCCGGGGACGGCGATGTTCACAAACTGACCGGGCTTGAGCGCACTTGCAAGCTTGGGGGCCGAGATAACGAGCGAGAAGATGCCGTCGGCGATCTCCCGGTTCGAGACGACCTCGAAGTCGTGCATGCGTGCAGTGGAAGGTGTGGGCATAGACGCTCCAATCCCCCATGCGGTTGCATGGTCTAAACGAACAGAAAGCGCGGCACCGCAAGGGCGCCGCGCACAAAAGCGATAAGGCTATGCTAGCAGATGCAGCCGTCGGCGAGCGTCTGCTTGCCACCGACAAATACATCGGTGGCACGACCGGTGAGCGTGCGGCCGGCAAAACCGGAGTTCTCGGCGCGCGACTCGTAACCGTCCTCGCCAACCGTCCAGGTTGCGGAGGGGTCGAACACGGTCAGGTCGGCGACAGAGCCCGCCTTGACCTGAACCTGATCGAGGCCCAGAATCTCACGCGGCTTGATGGCCATGAGCTCGACCATGCGGCTCACGCTCATCTTGCCCGTGTTGACCAGCTCAGTGAGCACGAGCGACAGCGAAGTCTCGAGGCCAATCATTCCAAAGGGCGCGAGCTCGAACTCGCGGGCCTTCTCCCACGGGGTGTGGGGAGCGTGGTCGGTAACGATAGCGTCGACGGTACCGTCGATGACACCCTGACGGATGGCCTCGGCATCCTCGTCGGTGCGCAGCGGCGGATTGACCTTGAGCGAGGTGTTGTAGGTCTCGTCCAGGTCGTTCTCGGTCAGGAACATGTGGTGCGGGGTGGCCTCGCAGGTCACCTGGACACCGGCAGCCTTACCGGCACGCACGAGCTCCAAGCCATGAGCGGTGGAGATGTGCTGGATGTGCAGCTTGGCACCGGTCAGCTTGGCAATCTCGATGTCGCGGGCAATCTGAAGCTCCTCGCCGGCGGCCGGCCAACCCTCGAGGGCCAGACGGGTCGAGACCTTGCCCTCGTTGATCTGGCCGTGGCCGACCAGATCCTCGTCCTGGCAGTGGCTCATAAAGACCTTGCCGAACATCTTGCCGTAGTCCATGCAGCGACGGAGCATGCCCGCGCCCTGCACGCCGCGACCATCGTCGGTGAAGGCGACGGCGCCGTGGGCGACCATATCGCCCATCTCGGACATGGCCTCGCCCTTAAGACCGCGGGTCATGGCGCCCGACGGATAGACGCGGCAGTGGCCGACCTCGGCAGCGCGGGACTTGACGAACTCCACGACGGTGCCGTTATCGGTGACGGGATCGGTGTTGGGCATGGCGCACACGCCGGTGAAGCCGCCCTTGGCAGCAGCGCGGGTGCCGCTCTCGATGTCCTCTTTGACCTCGTAGCCAGGCTCGCGCAGATGCACGTGCATATCCACCAGGCCGGGGACGAGATACTTGCCGGAAAGGTCGCGGACCTCGGCTCCCTCGGCGGCGAGGTTCTCGCCGACCTCGGCGATCTTGTCACCGTCGATCAGGACGTCGACGACACCGTCAAGCTCGACGGACGGATCGACGACGTGGGCATTCTTAAGAAGCAAGGCCATTATCGGCACCTCCAAGCAGCAGATACAGGATAGCCATACGCACGCAGATACCGGCGTAGACCTGCTCCAGGATGACGGAGCGTTGCGGGTGGTCGGCCATATAGGAGTCGAACTCAACGCCGCGGTTGATGGGGCCCGGGTGGCAGATAATCGCATCGGGCTTCATGAGCTTCTCGCGGTCCTTGGTCAGACCGAAGAGCTTGTGGTACTCACGAATCGTGGGGAACGGTGCGCCCTCGAGGCGCTCCTGCTGCACGCGCAACATGTAGACGACGTCCAGCTCGGACAGGACGGAATCGAGGTCGCTCGTCACGTGGTCGCAGCCCAGGACCTCGGGCGCCGGCGGCAGCAGCGTGCCGGGGGCGACGGCGTAGGTCTCGCAGCCCATGATCTTAAGTGCGGGGATCAGCGAGCCGCACACGCGGGAGTGTGCGATATCGCCGACGACGGCGACCTTCAGACCGTGGAAGTCACCCTTGTGCTCCCAGATGGTGTACAGGTCGAGCAGGGCCTGCGTGGGGTGGTTGTGCTTGCCGTCGCCGGCGCAGATGACGCTCGCGGGCGAGTTCTGCGTGACGATGTAGGGAGCACCGGCGTGCTTATCGCGAACGACGATGCAATCAATCTTGTAGGCGTTGAGGGTCTCGACGGTGTCGACGAGGCTCTCGCCCTTGACCGTGGAGGTCGAGGAGCCGCCAAAGTTGAGGCTGTCGGCCGAAAGGCGCTTCTCGGCGAGCTCGAAGGAGCTGCGGGTGCGCGTCGAGGGCTCGTTGAACATGTTGACGATGGTCTTGCCCTTGAGCGTGGGGACCTTCTTGATCGCACGCTCGTTGACCTCAGAGAACGCCTTGGCGGTCTCGAGGATGAGCTTGATGTCCTCTTCGGAGTACTCGGTAATGTCGATCAGGTGCTTATGGTTGAACGCCACGGTACTACTCACCTCCCAGCGGCGCGGAGCCCACGTGGGAACCCGGCGCGACGTCGTTAATCTCGACGGCGGTGTGGCCGTCGACTTCCTTCATATATAGGTGCACGTTCTCCTCATGCGACGAGGGAACGTTCTTGCCGACAAAGTCCGGCGAGATGGGGAGCTCACGGTGACCGCGGTCAACGAGAACTGCCAGCTCGATGCGGCTCGGACGGCCCAGGTCCATGACGGCATCCAGAGCGGCGCGGATAGTACGGCCCGTATACAGGATGTCGTCCACCAGCACGACGCGCTTGCCGTCGACGCTGAAGGGAATGTTGGTAGCGTGGATCGCGGGAGCGAAATTGGTCGCATAGTCATCGCGGTAGAAGCTGATGTCCAGGCTGCCGAGCGGAACGTCGACGCCCTCGATCTCCTTGATCTCCTCGGCGAGCTTCTTTGCCAGAAGGTCGCCGCGCGTGACGATGCCGACCAGAGCGAGGTCTTCACAGCCCTCGTTGCGCTCGAGAATCTCGTGCGCGATGCGGGTCATCGCTCGATTGACGGCGGTCTCGTCCATGATGACCGCCTTGGGGGAAGTCGTGCCCATCGATCTCCTTCCTCACATGTCTTGACTGCTGACAGAGTCAAAAAAATAGATGCCCGACCGCTTAAAGCGGACCAGACACCCACAGGAAGGGCTGCTCTTTGGCAGCTATGTAATTCCATGTGGGTATCTCGTACCCCTTTAATGGTCAAGGGATAGTGTAGCCAACCTCGAGCTTAATTGCGAGCATAAATACAGAACAATCCGTAAACGGAGCCCAATGCTCCATAAACCTATATATATTTGTGGGACGAGCTTGAAAACGCACGCACGAGCTGGCATAATCCCCTCTGCTGCACGCAAATCGGATCTACGTCCAGGGCCGTGGCGTGAGCACTATCGCCAAAAGAGGAATATCTCTGTGTAGATTACGCACAGGGAGCTGCTTCTGTGCTATAGTTCAGGCTTGTTTGTTAACGCGACATGTTCGTTTGTCGCCCAAGGAGGGTCAGTTATGTCCAAAGTTTGCGAAGTTTGCGGTAAGCACCCCGTTGCCGGTCGCTCCATCAGCCACTCTCACCGCGTCACCAACCGTAAGTTCCGCCCCAACATCCAGCGCGTTTACGTCGTCGTCGATGGTCACCGTCGCAAGATGAACGTTTGCTCCACCTGCCTCAAGTCCGGCAAGGTTGCGCGCTCCTAAATAAGGTCTTACCAACAAGTACCTCGGACTCTCCGGGTCAAAGACCTCGCGTTCATATAGAACTTACCAAAGGCGTCCTCTCTTGTGGAGGACGCCTTTTTGCACTCATTGGGGACGCACTCATTGGGGACAGACTTACATGAGTGCTTTCATGCATTGGGAACAGACGTAACGCATGCCGGCAGCGGTTCGGCCCCTGCCTCACGCCGCCTCGTTCCAGCCTGCGGTGGCCTTGGTTACGCTTGTGGCGCCGATACCGGTGATACGGGCAATTTGCTTGACCGTGAGATGCGCCCGCCTGAGCCTCAGCAGACACGCATCACGTTCGGGGTGAGGCAGAGCCTTGAGCAGCGCAGGATCAATGCTCGGCAAGGCCTCGCATGCGACGGTAAGGGCATCCTCGTCGGGAATCCGTCGACGCGGAAGAATCTCAACTGACCAGATCCGCCCGGCAACTTCCTTAAGATGCTCGCAATAGCGACGAGACCCCCCGACAATATCGAGCATAGGGGCCGCATCGCAGATGTCAAGGGGATCGTAGCCCAGCTGGTATGCCCTAAAGCTTGACCAGCGGTATGCTTCAAGTGAGTCGATCGCCCCTTTCACAGGATTGAGATGGATATAATCGAGTAGCTGCACCGCCTGTGTGTCAGACTCAACCGCAACACGCGAATAGCGATTGTCAAACAGGTGGCCCGTTCTCCCCGTTTTCCCGTTGAAATATTTAGCGTACGCCGTCAGAGCACACTGCATCGCCCTTGAAAGGTTGTCATATGGGTCATCAACCATCAAATGGAAGTGATTGTCCATAAGGCACCAAGCCAACACCGCCACTTTATGGCGTGCAAACCTGTCCGAGATATCCGATAAGAAACGATAGCGGTCGGAGTCATCTTCAAAAATAATCTGTTTGGAATTGCCGCGGTCATAGACGTGGTAATAGCCGGTGAGCGAAACGGCGCGGGCGCATCGGGGCATAATCTCTCCTTTCAAAACTGTACAGGCAACACCTAAAAGGAGAGAAGCAACGCGAAATGCTGAGCCTGTGACCTATTTATATACAATGAACGACAAAAACATGCCCAAAACGACAAAATGACAAATCGATGTCTGTCCCAAATGAGTGAAAGCACTCATATAAGTCTGTCCCCAATGAGTGGGGCGATGCGGCAAACGAAAAGTTAAAAGTTATAGTTGAAGCGTTTCAGTTTATTGAAGCGTTTTAGTGTGCCTTTTACGGGAATCTTACCGTTTACCGAATTATTTCTTGCTATCATGCAAGGCGTAGGGTAAATCTCCGATCGCAAGGAGACACAAATGGTGAAAAAGTCACCGGAAAACACTACTCCCGCAATTGTGGACAACGTAGAGGCGCTTGAGGCTAAGCTCGCTCAGATGCGAGAGGCCCAGGCGCTTTTTGCTACGTACACGCAGGAGCAGGTCGACAAGATCTTCTATGAGGCCGCCATGGCCGCCAACAAGGCTCGTATCCCGTTGGCGAAGATGGCCATCGAGGAGACCGGCCGCGGCGTTCTTGAGGACAAGGTCATCAAGAACCACTACGCCGCAGAGTACATCTACAACGCTTACAAGAACACCAAGACCTGTGGTGTCCTGGAGCGCGACGAGGCCTACGGCATCACCAAGATCGCCGAGCCCATCGGCATCGTGGGCGCCGTCATCCCGACGACCAACCCCACCTCCACCGCGATCTTCAAGACGCTGATCAGCCTGAAGACCCGCAACGGCATCATCATCTCCCCGCACCCGGCAGCCGCCAAGTGCACCATCGCCGCCGCCAAGCTCGTGCTCGACGCCGCCGTCAAGGCCGGCGCCCCCGAGGGCATCATCGGCTGGGTCGATGTCCCCTCCATCGAGCTGACCAACATGGTCATGCGCGACGTCGACATCATCCTCGCCACCGGTGGCCCGGGCATGGTCAAGGCCGCCTACTCCTCGGGCAAGCCCGCCCTGGGCGTTGGCGCCGGTAACACCCCGGTCATCATCGACGACACCGCCGACGTGCTGCTCGCCGTCAACTCCATCATCCATTCCAAGACCTTCGACAACGGCATGATCTGCGCTTCCGAGCAGTCCGTGACCGTCATCGACACCATCTATGACCAGGTTAAGGCCGAGTTCCAGAAGCGCGGCTGCTACTTCGTCAAGCAGGGTGCCGAGATGGAGGCCCTGCGTGCCGCCATGTTCAAGAACGGCGCCCTCGATCACCGCATCCCCGGCATGGCTGCCGCCAAGATCGCCGAGCTCGCAGGCATCGAGGTTCCCGCCAAGACCAAGATCCTGATCGCCGAGGTCACCTCCACCGACCCCGCCAAGGAGGAGTTCTCCCACGAGAAGCTCTCCCCGGTCCTGGCCATGTACCACGCCAAGGACTTCCAGGAGGCAGTCGACAAGGCCGAGCACCTGGTGCTCGCCGGTGGCCCGGGCCACACCGCCTCTCTGTACGTGCACCCCGCCCAGGCCGAGAAGATCAGCCTATTCGAGCACGTCATGAAGGCCTGCCGTATCGTCATCAACACCCCGTCCTCGCACGGCGGCATCGGTGACCTGTACAACTTTGGCATGAAGCCGTCTCTGACCCTGGGCTGCGGCTCCTGGGGCGGCAACTCCGTCTCCGAGAACGTTGGGGTGAAGCACTTGATCAACGTTAAGACTGTGGCCGAGCGCCGTGAGAACATGCTGTGGTTCCGCGCTCCCGAGAAGGTCTACTTCAAGAAGGGTTCCACGCCCGTCGCCCTCGACGAGCTCGGTACCGTCATGGGCAAGAAGCGCGCCTTCATCGTCACCGACCAGTTCCTCTTCAAGAATGGCAACACCCGCGCCATCGAGGCCAAGCTCGACGAGATGGGCATCGCCCACGACTGCTTCTACGATGTCGAGCCCGATCCGTCGCTGCAGTGCGCACGTCGCGGCGCCAAGCAGATGGCTCTCTTTGAGCCGGACGTCATCATCGCCGTCGGCGGTGGCTCCGCTATGGACGCCGGCAAGATCATGTGGATGATGTACGAGCACCCCGAGTGCAAGTTTGAGGACATGGCCATGGACTTCATGGACATCCGCAAGCGTATCTTCACTTTCCCCGAGATGGGCAAGAAGGCCTACTTCGTCGCCGTCCCGACCTCTTCGGGTACCGGCTCCGAGTGCACGCCGTTCGCCATCATCACCGACAAGGAGACCGGCATCAAGTGGCCGCTCGCCGACTACGCGCTGCTCCCCAACATGGCTATCGTCGACGCCGACAACTGCATGACCGCCCCGCGCGGCCTGACCGCTGCCTCCGGCATCGACGTCATGACCCACGCCATCGAGTCCTACGTCTCCATCATGGCTTCCGACTACACCAAGGGCCTCTCCGAGCGCGCTGCTAAGCTCGTCTTCGAGAACCTGCCCTCCAGCTTCACGAACGGCGCCAAGGACCCGCATGCCCGCGAGGAGATGCACAACGCCTCTTGCATGGCCGGCATGGCCTTCGCCAACGCCTTCCTGGGCCTCAACCACTCCATGGCCCACAAGCTCGGCGCTTTCCATCACCTGCCCCACGGCCTCGCAAACGCCGTCATCCTGACCCGCGTCATGCGCTACAACGCCGCCGAGGCTCCCGTCAAGATGGGCACGTTCTCCCAGTATCCTTACCCCAACGCGCTGCACAACTACGCCGAGATGGCCAAGTACTGCGGCATCGAGGGCAAGGACGACAAGGAGGTCTTCGAGAACTTCATCACGAAGCTCGAGGAGCTCAAGGACTTCATCGGCGTCAAGAAGACCATCGCCGACTACGGTGTTGACGAGCAGTACTTCCTCGACACCCTCGACGAGATGACCGAGCAGGCATTCAACGACCAGTGCACCGGCGCCAACCCGCGCTACCCGCTCATGAGCGAGATCAAGGAGCTCTACCTGGACGCCTACTACGGCCGCGAGCCTCAGGACTACGCCGTCTGCTAGTTTTAGCACGGTTTTTAACGGCGGGGGTGCACGGGTGTTTCACACACCCCCGCCGTCGCTTCTATCGCATCGTTGAAAGGATGCAACCATGCTGCTACCCGATTCCAAGACCGAGCTCGTCCGCCGTGGCAACAAGGTCGTTTACGACCTGGGCGACAAGATCGTCAAGGTCTTTAACGAGACCAAGCCTGTCTCCGACGTGTTCAACGAGGCTTTGAATCTTGCCCGCATCAATGAGTGCGGCATCCGCAGCCCCAAGGCTCTCGAGGTTTCCCAGCTCGAGAACGCCAACGGCTGGGCGCTCGTGACCGAGAAGGTTCCGGGCACCACCCTTGCCGAGAAGATGACTGCCGAGCCCCAGCGCTTTGGTGAGTATCTCGAGATGTTCGTCGACCTCCAGATCGAGATCCACGGCTACACCTCCCCGCTGCTCAACCGTCAGCGCGACAAGTTCGCCCGCATGATCGACAGCCTTGATCAGCTCAATGCCACCACGCGCTACAACCTTCAGGAGCGTCTGGACGGCATGACCAAGGAGTTCAAGGTCTGCCACGGCGACTTCAACCCCTCCAACGTCATCGTCGGCGACGACGGCCAGCTCTATGTGTGCGACTGGGCACACGCCACCCAGGGCTCCCCTGCTGCCGACGTTGCCACCACCTACCTGCTCTTCGCCCTCAACAGCAAGGATCAGGCCGAGGCCTACCTGGAGCTCTACTGCGACCGCGCCGACATGCCCATGCAGGTCGTGCGTCAGTGGACGAGCATCGTCGCCGCTTCCGAGCTCGCTCGTAAGCGCAACGTGAACGATGAGTTCCTGAAGAACTGGATCGACGTCGTCGATTATCAGTAATATCTGAGCGATTTATTTCGCATCGGAGGCACAAGAAAACCCCGCAGCTCATATGGGCTGTGGGGTTTTCCTTTACCCATCGAGTTTATTCACGCAACAAAATAGACTGCTCCGCATCTCTTCCTAAGAGAGATACGGAGCAGTCCCGCAATTACATCTAATAGCAGAAACGTCGATTAACGGCGGGCCGCCTTAACAAGCTCGGCAACCTTGGCGACGACCTCGTCAATCGCCACGTCCTCGCGCTCGCCCGTGGCACGGTCCTTGAGCTCAACGGTGCCATTCTTAAGGCCACGCTTGCCAAGCACCACCTGATACGGGAATCCCATAAGGTCGTTATCGGCAAACTTAAAGCCGGGACGCTCGTCACGGTCGTCGACGACGACCTCGATACCCTCGGCGCACAAGCCCTCGACGATTTGGTCGCAGACGGTTGCGCACTCCTCCTTCTTGGGATCGAGCGGAATCACAGCGACCTCGTACGGGGCAACGGAAACCGGCCAGACGATACCGTGCTCGTCGTTGTGCTGCTCCACGACGGCAGCAAGCGAGCGGGACACGCCCACGCCGTAGCAACCCATGATAAGCGGCTTCTCCTTGCCGTCCTCGTCCATAAAGGTGGCGCCCATGGCCTCGGAATACTTGGTACCCAGCTGGAAGACCTGCGAGACCTCGATGCCGCGAGCAGCAGAGAGCGGCTTGCCGCAGTGCGGGCAGGGATCGCCGGCAACGACGGTGACCAGATCTGCCCACTCATCGACGGTAAAGTCGCGCTCGGGGCAGGCACCGGTAAAGTGATAATCGACCTCGTTGGCACCGCAGGCCCACTGCTTGGACTCGCGCAGGCTCTCGTCGCAAACCAGACGGATGCCCTCGGGCAAGTTAACCGGTCCGATAAAGCCCTTGTGCAGACCGTAGGTCTGGAGCTCCTCGTCCGTCATCATGCGATAACCCTTGCCAAAGACATGCTCGGCCTTGCAGTCGTTGAGCTCATGATCGCCCGGGACGATGGCCACGACGGGCTTGCCCTCGGCATCGATGAGCGCCAGGGACTTGCGCGTGCCGTTCTCGGGGAACCCAAAGAACTTAGCAACGGCCTCAATGGTGCCCATGCCCGGAGTCTCGACCTTGGTAAGCGTACCGTCACCGGGACCCTCAGTCACGACGACCTTGGTGCTTGCAGCCTCATCATCGGCGGCAAAACCGCAGTCATCGCAATAGACGAGAGAAGCCTCGCCGGCGTCGGCCAAAGCCATGTACTCGACGGAGGTATCGCCACCGATCTCGCCGGAGTCGGCAACGACGGGCAAGGCCTTGATGTAGCAGCGCTCGCAAATGTTAGCGTAGGCCTGCTTCATCTTGTCATACTCCTCCTGCAAGCTCTCCTGCGTGGCGGAGAAGCTGTAGGCATCCTTCATGATGAACTCGCGACCGCGCATCAGGCCAAAACGGGGACGGAACTCGTCGCGGAACTTATCCTGGATGTGATAGAGGTTCACTGGCAGCTGCTTATAGGAGCGCAGCTCGTTGCGCACCAGGGCCGTGACGGTCTCCTCGTGCGTGGGGCCCAGCACGAACTCGCGACCATGACGGTCGTCAAAGCGCACAAGCTCCTTGCCATAGGCATCGATACGGCCGGACTCACGCCACAACTCGGCATCGACCATGATAGGCATCATAAGCTCCTGGGCGCCGGCGGCGTCCATCTCGTCGCGCACGATGTTCTCAATCTTGCGAATCGAGCGCCATGCGAGCGGCAGGTAGGAATACAGACCGGCGGCCTCCTTGCGGATCATGCCGGCACGGAGCAGCAGGCGGTGGCTGGCGAGCTCAGCGTCCGCCGGATCCTCTTTAAGCGTCGGCGCATAGAGCTTAGACATATACATTGCTCGGGTCATTTATTTCTCCTCAATAAGCTTGTCGACCTCTGCCATAAGCGCGTCGACAATTTGGTCCTCAGCTACTTTACCAATGATCTGGCCATGCGAAAAGAGCAAGGCCTGACCACGTCCGCAAGCAACGCCCAGGTCGGCATCAGAAGCCTCACCGGGGCCATTAACGGCACATCCCATGACGGCAATCGAAAGCGGCGCGGAATAGTTCTTAAGCCGCTCGGTGACCTCCTCGGCGATGGGAATGAGGTTAACCTGGCAGCGGGCGCACGTGGGGCACGAGACAATCTCGGGACCACGGCGACGCAGGCCCAGCGACTGTAGAATTCCCCAGGCGACCGGCGGCTCCTCAACCGGATCGGCCGTGAGCGACACACGCATGGTGTCGCCGATGCCTTCGGAAAGCAAGATACCCAAGCCTACAGAGCTCTTGATGGTGCCCTGAAGCTTGGTCCCCGCCTCCGTCACGCCCAGGTGAAGCGGAACGTGGGGAATCTCACGTGACAGGGCTCGATAGGTATCGAGCGTCGTTTGCACGCTATGGGCCTTGGCCGAAAGCACAATGTTCGTAAAGCCGCGATCCTCAAAGTGCTTGACGAAGCGCTCGCTCGACATCACGAGCTTTTCGGGCTGCGTGAGGTCGTCGCGCTCGGCAATATCTTGCTCAAGCGAGCCCGCGTTCACGCCAATGCGAATCGCACAGCCCGCGGCACCCGCAGCATCGATCACCGCGTCAACCTTGGCCCAATCGCCGATATTGCCGGGATTGATGCGCAGCTTGGCGGCACCGGCCTCAACGGCACCAATGGCGAGCTTATGGTTAAAGTGGATATCGGCGACAATCGGCACCGGAGACTCGGCACAGATGGTGCGGAAGCCCTCAAGCGCGGCCTCGGAGGGCACGCTCACGCGCACGATATCGCAGCCAGCCTGCGCCAACGCGCACACTTGCGCAAGCGTTGCCTGGGCATCAGCGGTA
Organism: uncultured Collinsella sp.; assembly: GCA_900545055.1. Taxonomy (GTDB): domain Bacteria; phylum Actinomycetota; class Coriobacteriia; order Coriobacteriales; family Coriobacteriaceae; genus Collinsella. The sequence goes on along the minus strand of UQXP01000001.1, from coordinate 71,655 downwards.
TCGGTGCAGGTCATAGATTGGACCACCACCGGCGCGCCGCCACCGATCTGCACGCCGCCCACATGCACGGGGCGCGTCAGCTCGCGAGGCAAAGGATGGGATAAAGACAATCCAAACACTCCCCTACAGAATAAATCGAAGGATGTCGGAACGAAGCATATAGACAAACAGCAGCGCAAAGAGCGCGATGCCCACATAGCTCACAATCGTCTGGACCTTGAGCGGAAGCTCGCGGCCCGCAATCTTCTGAATGATCTCGATGACTAGCTTGCCGCCATCGAGTGGCGGGATGGGCAGCAGGTTCATAAAGCCAAGCGAGAATGAAATGAGGGCGGCAAACGAAAGGAACGTGGCAGGGCCGGCAGCAGCAGCCTGTGAGGACATAACGCTAATACCCACGATCGAAGAGGACTGATCGAGAATCTCCATCGTATGCTGCGGCTGGAGCAGGCGCATCACGCCCTCCGCTGTCTGCACAACATAGGAGAACGACAGGCGGCCCGACGTGATGGGGTCCAAACGAACCACCTGCGTAGAGGCATAAACGCCCAGGCGTTCGTTCTCTTTGAGTGCGACCGAGGTCGAGCACTGCTTGCCATCGCGCTCATACTCGATGGCGATATCGTCCTTACCGGCGGCCTTGCCGATAGCATCGTAAACGTCCATCCATGTGGAGCACGATACACCGTCGACCGAAAGAATCGCGTCGCCGCCCTCGATTCCCGCCGAGGCGGCAATCGAGCCTTCGTCAACCTGGCCAATCACATTGGTATCCACCGGCACGGTGACACCTGCGATGGAATAGATGCTCATAAGGAGCAAAAAACCCGTCAGGATATTGACGATAATGCCCGCAAGCAGCATAAAGGCACGCTTGACAAAGCCCTGGCCCAAATAGGTGTGCGAGCGCTCGCGCGCAAGGAATTCGGCCTCGTCGCACGGCAGTTCCCATACATCGCCCTCGGCAGTCGCATGCCCGCGATCGAACCGACGGCCGTCAAAGGTGGTATAACCCGCCGCGTCACGCGGCAGAGTCTGGTACTTGGTGGGATAGTAGCTCGGCGAGGGCTTCTCCCCTTCCTCATACCAGGGCGCGATGGAGCCCCAGCCCAGCAAAAGGGCGCATGCCTCGAGCACAACCTCCTCGGAAAGCTCGAGCTCGACAGCAAGGTCGGCCACGGTCACGCGACCATGACGATAGATAGCCGCGAGCACGCGATCGGCGCACGAAACATCGGTCGGATCCATACCGCAGATGGCAGCGTAGCCACCCAGCAGCAGCGGGGTCACGCCAAACTTGGTTCCAATGCGACGCGACGTGTAATGGATGTCAAAGCGGCACGGCAGACCCAAAAAGAACTCGGTCACACGGACGCCGCAGGCACGCGCCGCCAAAAAGTGGCCGCCCTCGTGCAAAAACACGAGGACGGAAAGCATCAGCAGGCCCCAAAAGACCGATGAGAGAACGCTCAGAACAGTATCCATAAAACGAAAAAGCAATCCTTATGGGTTAGGAACGGGTTGCGGCGAGCACCTGCGCAGCCTTTTCACGCGCCCACGCATCGATGTCGCGAAGCTGCTCAAACGAATCGACCGCCTGCATATCGTGGGCGTCCATGCAGGATTCCACAATGCGATCGATATCGGTAAAGCTGCAGCCATCGTGCAGGAAGGCATCGACGGCAACCTCGTTGGCGGCATTGAGCACGCACGGCATGGTGCCACCCGTCTTGCCGGCACGCTCGGCCAGTGCCAGACAGCGGAAGGTATCCATGTCGGCAGCATCAAACGTGAGCTGCCCCAGCTCGCGGAAATCGATACGAGGCGCCGGGGTATCCCAACGCTCGGGATACGAGAACGCGAACTGGATGGGAATACGCATGTCGGATGCACCGAGATGCGCCATCACGGAGCCGTCGGCGAACTCGACCATAGAGTGAATCTTGGACTGACGCTGCACGACCACGTTAATGAAATCGAGGTCGCAGTTAAACAGATGCATGGCCTCAATGCGCTCCAGGCCCTTGTTCATGAGGGTGGCGGAGTCAATGGTGATCTTGGCACCCATGGCCCACGTGGGATGCGCGAGGGCATCGGCACGCGTCACGCGATCGAGCTCGTCGCGCGTGCGGCCAAAGAACGGACCGCCCGAGCAGGTGAGCCAAATGCAGTGGGCCTCGCGCGGGTTCTCCCCCAGATAGCACTGGTAGATGGCGGAATGCTCAGAGTCGACCGGAATAAGCTGGCCCGGTTGTGCCAACGGCATAAGCAAGTCGCCACCGACGACGAGGGACTCCTTGTTGGCAAGGGCAAGGCGCTTATTCGAGGTCAAGGCCGCATGGCTCGCCTCGAGACCGGCGGCGCCCACAATAGCGACGAGCACGCAGTCGACATCGTCGCGACGCGCGAGCTCGCAAACCGCCTGCGCGCCAACGCCGAGCTTCGTTCCCTCGGGCAGCTCCTGCAGCACGGCGTCATCGCCATGAGCGGCATCGGCCACGGCAACCGCCGGAACCGAGAACTCACGGGCAGCGGCAACGAGCTCAGAGGTACTGGAGTTAACGGACAGCGCCGTCACCTGCAGGCGATCGGCATGCTGGCGGCACACATCGAGCGCCTGGGTGCCGATAGAGCCTGTACAGCCCAGGATGGCAACGCGGAGACGTCCATCGGAGCCATACGTCGTCTGGAAAGACATTACAGCACGCCTCCGATCATCAGCAACAGCTGCGCGGTGATGCAGCCGAAGATAAGCGAATCGCTACGATCGAGCATGCCGCCGTGGCCCGGGATAAGGTTGCCGGAATCCTTGACGCCCACACCGCGCTTGATGCGCGACTCGATAAGGTCGCCGATAACGCCCAGAATGGACACAACCACGCCGCACAGCAGCGCATAGGGCAGGCTGAGCTTGTAGAAGTGCGTCGCCCACAGGATGAGCCAAATCAAAACCGAGCCCAGGATGCCGCCGACAAACCCCTCCCAGCTCTTTTTGGGAGAAATCTTGGGAACCATCTTGTGCTTGCCGATACGGCTGCCCACGATGTAGGCAAACGAATCGGAGACCCAAAGGGACGCGCAAACGCCCACTGAAAGCAGGGCACCGGCAAAACCGGGCACGGCATCGCGCAGCAGCACGATAGCCGACAGCATAAAGCCAGTGTAGATGGGACCCATGAGCGTCACGGCCACATCAGAGATGCGGGTACGCGGCGACCAGACATACCAAATGCCCACAGCGAGCATCAGGGCAAAAAGCAGGGCATTCAGCAACATCGAATCGCCCAACGCCGACAGCGGAAAGAGTACGGCGGCAGCGATACCCATGCGCTCGTTAGCCATCTTGCCATCGAGCCTCGTCATACGGAAAAACTCATAGCAGCACAGACCGCTCATGACAGAAACAAAGATGGCAGTGGGCACGATACCCAAAACCAGGCACAGGATAAAGACAACGGCATAGACGATACCGGCGGCGGCACGGGTGATAAAGCCGGCAAGCCACGAACCGGTGCCATTCTTCGCTGCGGGCGCTCCCGCAGCGACAGCCTTGCGCTCAGATGTCTTGGGAGCAATTGCCTTGGGACGATCGGACACGATTAAGCCTCCTCGGTCTTGCTCAGACCACCAAACCTACGGTCACGGCCCTGATAGGCCAAAATGGCGTCGACAAGGCCCCAACGATCAAAGTCGGGCCAATAGGTATCGGTGACGTAGAATTCGGAATAAGCCACCTGCCACAGCAGATAGTTCGAAAGGCGCAGCTCACCAGAAGTGCGAATCACAAGCTCAGGATCGGGAAGGCCGGCGGTATAGAGGTGGGAAGCCACCATGTCGTCATCAATTGCGGCAGGATCAATCTTACCGGCGGCAACGTCGAGCGCGATCTGACGGACAGCGCGGGTAATCTCGGCACGCGCGCCGTAGTTGACAGCAAGCGCCAGCGTCATACCGGTGTGATCGGCGCACTCGGCAAGACCGCGTTCAAAAACGTCGCGGGTCTTCTTGGGCAGCGCGGAAATATCACCCAAAAAGACAACGCGCACGTTTTCGCGCTTCAGAAGCGGCAACTCGTCGATGAACGTCTTGGCAAACAAGTGCATCAAGACGTTGACCTCATGCTGCGGGCGGTTCCAGTTTTCGGTAGAAAACGCATAGGCAGAAAGCACGTCGACGCCCAGGCGCACGCAGGCGGTAATGATCTCGCGCAGCGAGACGATACCCGCCTTGTGGCCCTCAGTGCGTGCAAGACCGCGCGACGTGGCCCAACGACCGTTGCCGTCCATGATGCACGAGATATGGTGCGGAATGTTATTGAGGTCAAGGTCGGAAAAACCGACGCCCGCAGGGGCGTCGGCAAAGTACTCGACCAGTTTATGCTCGTCGTATTGCACCTTAGATCTCCATGACCTCGGCTTCTTTTTCCTTCAGAAGCTCCTCGACCTTGGCGACATACTCATCAGTGTGCTTCTGGACCTTGGCCTGCTCGCGACGGACATCGTCCTCGGTGAGCTCCTCATCGCGCTCGAGCTTGTTGTTGAAGTCGCGACGGATGTTACGGATAGACACCTTGGCCTGCTCGGCGTACTCGCGGCACTCCTTGACGAGCTCGCGACGGCGCTCCTCAGTGGGAGCCGGGAACGGAAGACGAACGACGGTGCCATCGGAGTTGGGGGTAATACCCAGATCGGAAGCGCCGATGGCCTTGACGATAGCATTGATGAGTGCCTTGTCCCACGGCTCGATGAGCAGCATGTGGGCCTCGGGGGTCTTGACGGCGGCAACCTGCGTGACCGGCGTGGGAACACCGTAATAATCGACGGTGATGTCGGACAGAATGTTGGCATTGGCGCGGCCGGTACGGACCTTGGAGAAGTTATGCTTGAGGGACTCGAGCGACTTGTCCATATGGGCGGTGATGTTCTCTGCCATGCTTAATCCTCCTGATAGACGAGCGTGCCGACGGGCTCACCCGAAAGCGCGCGCTTGACGGTGTCCTCGCCATCGATGTTGAGGACCAAAATCGGCATACGGTTGTCCTGGCACAGTGCCGTAGCCGTGGAATCCATAACCTGCAGACCGCGGACGAGAACCTCGTGATAGGTAATCTTGTCAAAACGGACGGCATCAGCGCACTTGACGGGATCCTTATCGTAGATGCCGTCAACCTTGGTGGCTTTAATCAGAATCTCGGCGCCGATCTCACACGCACGAAGAGCCGCGGCGGTGTCGGTCGTAAAGTACGGATTGCCCGAACCGGCGGCAAAAATAACGACGTTGCCCTTGGAAAGGTGGTTGATGGCGCGACGGCGAATATAGGGCTCGCAGATCTCGTTCATCTGGATAGCGCTCATCACGCGGCAGGGAACATCATTATGCTCGAAGGCATCCTGCAGGGCGAGCGCGTTCATAACGGTTGCCAGCATGCCCATGTAGTCGGCCTGAGCACGCTCCATGCCACCGGCAGCGCCGGCCATGCCGCGGAAAATATTGCCGCCGCCGACAACGACGCCGACCTCATGACCAACGGCGAGCAGCTCCTTGACCTGCTTGGCAAGATGGTCGGTAACCTTGGGGTCGATGCCATATTGGCCGTCGCCCATCAGTGCTTCGCCAGAAAGCTTAAGAAGCACGCGTTTATATCGGATGTCGGACAAAGCGATCCTCCTTTAGATTGAACTCTCAACATTCTATCAAAGGCTCTAAGAAGAGCCATGAAAAAGCAGGCTGTGAGTAAAACCCACAGCCTGCTCATTACCAGCTACAAGAGCTTATTTACTCGCCACGGACCAGACGGTCAAAGGCAACGACGGTAATGGTGTCGCCAAGCTCCTTGGAGACCTGCTCAGCGTACTTCTTGATGGTGAGGGAGCTGTCCTTGATGAACTCCTGCTCGGTGAGCACGGACTGCTTGTAGAACTTCTCCAGACGGCCGACAGCCATCTTCTCCTGGATAGCCTCGGGCTTGCCGGACTCGGCAGCCTGAGCCATGTAGATCTGCTTCTCGTGCTCGACGGTCTCGGCCGGAACCTGATCGCGGGTAGCGCAGATCGGGGCGACGGCGGCAACCTGAAGGGCAACGTCGTGAGCGAAGGCCTTGAAGGACTCAGCCTGAGCAGTCTCGGCCTTCTCGAAGGCGAACTCGACGAGGACGCCGATCTTACCACCCATGTGGATGTAAGAAGCGAGAGCGCCGTTCTCGGCCTTGCGGGCGGCGAAGCGGGAAATCTTCATATTCTCGCCCATGATGTGAATCATCTCGGTGAGCTCGGAGGAAACGGTCTCCTCGCCCATCGGCTTCTCGAGCAGAGCGTCGACGTCAGCAGGCTCGGTGGTAGCGACAACCTCAGCGACCTTAGAAGCAAAGCCGGTGAACTTGGCGTTGGAGCCAACGAAGTCGGTCTCGCAGGAGAGCTCGAGCAGAGCGCCGGTCTTGCCATCCTCGGAGACGTACGCGGCTACAGCGCCCTCGTTGGTCTCGCGGCCAGCCTTCTTAGCAGCCTTGGCGAGGCCGTTCTTGCGCAGAACGTCGACAGCGGCGTCCATGTCGCCGTCAGCCTCGACGAGAGCCTTCTTGCACTCCATCATCGGGGAGTCGGTCATCTCGCGGAGCTGCTTGACCATAGCGGCGGTAATCTGGGCCATTGTGGTTCCTTTCAAAGAGATGAAAAAGAATTAACTAAGACTGATTTACTCGGCCTTGGGCTCAGCGGCCATCTCGGCCTCGGAGACCTGCTCCTTACCGGAGCCAGCGAGGCAGGCGTCAGCCATGAGCTCGCACATAAGGGTGACAGCAGAGATAGCGTCATCGTTGCAGGGGATGCCGTACTCGACCTCGTCGGGATCGGAGTTGGTGTCGATCAGAGCGACGACGGGGATGTTCAGGCGCTGAGCCTCCTTGATGGCGTTCTCCTCGCGCTTGGTGTCGATGACGAAGAGAGCCTGGGGCAGACCCTTCATGTCACGGGCACCGCCGAGGTTGGTCTGGAGCTTGGTGAGCTCCTTGCCGAGAACAGCCTGCTCCTTCTTGGGGAGCACTGCCATGCGGCCGTCCTCGACCATGGCCTCGAGCTCCTCCATGCGGTTGATGCGGGAGCGGATGGTGACGAAGTTGGTCAGCATGCCGCCGAGCCAACGCTGGTTAATGTAAGGCATGTTGGCGCGCTCAGCAGCGTTCTTGACGGCCTCCTGAGCCTGCTTCTTGGTGCCGACGAACAGCACGTTGCCGCCCTTGGCGACGTTCTTGACGAAGGTGTAGGCCTGGTCGGCGTCGAGGATGGTCTGCTTGAGGTCGAGGATGTAGATGCCGTTGCGCTCACCGAAGATGAACGGCTTCATCTTGGGGTTCCAGCGACGGGTCTGGTGACCGAAGTGGCAGCCGGCCTCGAGCAGGGTGCGGATATTAATCTTGGTAGCCATGTTAAACCTCCTGTGGTTTGCCTCCGCGCGGGGTCATCCTCCAAAACCAACCCGGACATGTGCTACCAAAGCCCGGGCACCACGGTATGAAGTAGCCGCGCGTGCGTGATAAAAACCTGTTGCCGTGAAGCAACCCGATGAATGATAGCAGGAATGCATCTTCCTGCCAACCCGCAATCAAAACCACACACCTGAGCGCGGCGCGGGACGTCCCAGCCACTATTCGCCGCGGGGATGGGCTTGAGCCACAGCCCGCTTAAGCCGATCGGGCGTGAGATGCGTGTAGATCTGCGTCGTGGACAGGCTCGCATGACCCAGCAGCTCTTGAACCGAGCGCAGGTCCGCACCGCCCTCGAGCAAGTCGGTCGCAAAGGTATGGCGCATCGCATGCGGGGCGATGTCGGCCGGAATGCCGGCGAGCGTCGCCAGCATATGAAACCGCCGCCTGAGCATGGCGGCACTCATGCGATTACCGCGCGCCGATATAAGCAGCGGATGCGGCCCGGTAGCGGGGTCACGACGCTTTGCCTGAGCGAGCAACTCCGGCCTCCCCTCCTCAATATAGAGACGCGTCGCCTCGAGCGCACGACGATACAGAGGGACGATACGTTCTTTGCTCCCCTTGCCCCACAGGCGCAGCGTGCGCTCGGACCATGAGATGGATTCCACATTGAGCGCCGCAAGCTCAGAGATACGAGCACCCGAGGCATAGAGCAGCTCGAGCATCGCCGCATCGCGCAGTCCCGCGGGTGTTGAGGTATCAGGCGTCTTGAGCAGCGCCTCGACCTGCTGGGTCGTAAGGACGCCCGGCAGGTCACGCGGCAGCTTGGGCGATGCGATCGCCGAGACCACATCGCCCTCCACGACCCCCTCGGCAGCCATCCATCGATAGAGCGATCGGATAGCCGACAGATGCGCCGCAAGCGTTCGGGGAGCCACCTGCTCACGCGAAAGCTCGGCAAGATAGCGGCGAATGGTGCGCACGTCGGCAGCGAAAGCATCGATATCCTCGCGCTCGCACCAGGCAGCAAAGCGCTCCAGCCTCGAGCCGTAGGCCGTCACCGTGTTGGGAGAAAGTCCCTCGACACGTGAGATATAGGCGATAAACGAGTCGACGGTGTCGTACAGGTCAAAGGCTATGACCGGTCGCCTCCAAACAGATCAGGACGAGTGGCCAGATAGGCATCAAGGGCATCGAGCGCACGGTCCGCATAGGCCTGGTAGCGGTCGCGCTTGCTGCGGCGCTTACCATCCTCGAGTGGCGGCACCAGGCCAAAGTTGACATGCATAGGCTGATAGCCCACGGTGGCAGGATCGGTCGCATAGCCCAAGAGCGCACCCAGGGCGCCCACGCGCGGCAACTCGACGCCCGCGACACCGATGGCCTCGGCATAGGTGTTGAGCGCCGCGAGCAGACCGGTCGCCACGGCTTCCATGTACCCCTCGGTGCCGGTGATCTGACCGGCCAGGCGCACGCCGGTACCGGGCACGGCAAAGGTGCCATCGAGCACGTGCGGGGCGTCGACAAAGGTATTGCGGTGCATGACACCGTAGCGGAAGAACTCAGCGTTCTCCAGGCCCGGCACCATATGGAAGACGCGCTTCTGCTCGCCAAAGGTCAGGTTTGTCTGGAAGCCCACCAGGTTATAGGCGGTCTTCTCCTTGTTCTCGGCACGCAGCTGAATCGCCGCCCAGGGGCGACGTCCGGTACGCGGGTCGGTGAGGCCGACGGGCTTCATGGCGCCAAAGCGAATGGCGTCCTTGCCGGTGCGCGCAACTTCCTCGGCAGGCTGGCAGGCCTGGAACAGATCGCCGCCCTCAAAGTCTTTGAGCACCACGCGGTCGGCCGTGGTAAGCGCCTCGATAAAGGCCTCGTACTCCTCCTTGTTGAGCGGAGCGTTGAGATAGTCGCCGTTCCCCTGCTCCTCGTAGCGCGACTGCGAAAACAGCACGTCCATATCGAGCGTGGAGGCATCGACGATCGGTGCCGCGGCATCGAAGAACGCAAGGGCATCGCCACCGACGAGCTTCATGACCTCTTCGCTCAGCGCCGGCGAGCACAAGGGGCCCGCGGCAATGACCACGTGGCCCTCGGGAATCTGCGTGACCTCGCCGTGCGCGACCTCGATATTGGGACGGGCGGCAACCTCGGCCTCGACAAGCTCGGAAAACTTGACGCGGTCGACCGCCAGGGCACCGCCGGCGGGAACAGCCGCGCGATGGGCGCAATCGAGCAGGACTGAACCCATGCGCTTAAGCTCGGCCTTCAGCAAACCAGCCGCGGAATCCGGACGGGTCGACTTAAACGAATTGGAGCAGACGAGCTCTGCCAAGTGATCGGTATGGTGAGCCGGGGAGCTCACCTGGGGGCGCATCTCGCACAGCTTTACGGCAAACCCGCGGTCTGCCAGCTGGATCGCGCATTCCGAACCCGCCAGACCGCCACCGATAACCGTCACCTGATCGAACTGCATCTGCAAACACCTTTCTAATTGACACGTTTTCCATTGTGACCGAAGGGCGTCTGGGCGTGAAGGGCAAACTTGGAGGGCGCATACCTTCCATCCATCATGCGCTCGATAAGGCCCTCGAGTTCAAGCGAACCCAAGAGTTTGAGTACGCCGACAGCATCGAGCGCGACGAGCGCCGCGATGTCGTCGACCTTGAGCGGAGAGGCGATGAGCGCATGCATCACGGTCTGCTGTGTTGGATCCAGGTCGGCAATGCCGGGAGCATCGGGGCGCGAGTAGCGCAGGGTGCCGTAGATGCGTGAGATAGCCATCTCGATAGATTCCTCGTCGATGATGCAGCAAGCACCGTTCGCAATGAGGTAATTCGTACCACGCGACTCGGGCGATAGGATCGACCCCGGCACGACAAGAAGTTCGCGCCCCAAATCCATAGCAGCCTCGGCGGTAGAAAACGTCCCGGAAGGCATACCCGCCTCGGAAACAAAGAGGGCTTGCGACAGGGCCGCGATCACGCGATTGCGGCGCGGAAAGGCAAACTTGCGCGGGCCCATGCCCCACGGAGAGATCGACACGACCGCGCCACCCGTATCGAGCGTGCGCATAATAAGCCCCGCGCTCGAACGCGGGTAGGCCACGTCGGCGCCCGTCCCCAGCACCACGACGTGTTTGCCGCCGGCGTTGACCGCAGCCCAACCCGAGGCCTGGTCACAACCGACCGCGCCGCCCGAAACTACCGTCACTCCCGCCTCGACCGCCACCTTTGCCGCAAGCTCTGCCACGGCAAGACCATACGGCGAGGCCTTGCGCGCGCCGATGATGGAGAGCGCGGGCGTCGAAAGCACCTCGGGGTTGCCGCGCACATAGAGCGTCTGGGGTACATCAGAAAGCTCCAAAACGGTCTCGGGATACAACGCATCACCTGGATGCAGCTCGTAGGTCCCCTCGGCCATCATTGGTCCCTCCTTCCCTGGTACATCGCTGCCTCGAGCACGTGGTCCTGCGTCACTTGCTCGCTCTCGGCGACGTCGGCGATTGTACGCGCGATACGCACCAGTCGCACGATGCCGCGACCCGTGAGATGCGTGCGTTTGGACAGGCCGAGCACACACTTCTCCGCCGCATCATCGAGCTCAAAGGTCGAAACGACGCCGTCAATGGACCGCGTCTCGTCATCCTCGGCCTCGGCATCCGCATCGTCCATACGGGATTCGCGCCAAGCGCGAAAAGCGCGACCGCGCACAACGTAGTCACGTAACTCAGCTGACGACATACCCTCCGCGCCCTCGATAATCACCTGAGGGTCGGGACGGGTCACATCGATCATCATGTCGATACGGTCGGCCAAAGGACCGCGCAGTTTAGACCGATAGCGCTCGACCATCGCCGCCGAGCAGCGACACGGTACCTCACGATCGCCCAAAAAGCCGCAGGGGCAGGGATTGCTCGCAGCCAGCAGCTGAAAGCGCGACGGGAAGGTAAAAGCCCCGTCGACGCGTACGATCCTGACGTAGCCGCGTTCGATGGGCTGACGCAGCGTCTGCAGCACACCCGTGGGAAACTCGGCAAGCTCGTCCAAAAAGAGCACGCCGCCATGAGCAAGGCTGATCTCACCCGGGTGCACCGGGCGCCCACCGCCGATAAGACCTGCGGTCGAAATACTGTGATGGGGGCTGCGGAAGGGCCGGTGCCCCGCCAACAAGCCATCAATGTTCTCACCCAAAACCGAATGGATGCACAGCGCCTCCTGTTGATCCTCAACGGAAAGCTCAGGCAGGATGCCGGTCATACGACGCGCGAGCATCGTCTTGCCCGATCCCGGGGACCCGATCATAAGCAAACCGAGCTCACCCGCTGCCGCCAGCGCCATGCCGCGCTTGGCGACCTCCTGCCCCAGTACGTCGGCATAGTCGAGTTCGGGCTCAAAGGTCGCCTCGAGCACTTCAGAATCCAAGTAGTGCCGCGCGGCATCGCCCATGCCATGGGCAAGCTGAGACAAATGATCGATAAATCCGCAATCCACGCCCGCGAGTGGCACATGCTGATCGGACCTGCCGGCGATAAAGGACAGCCCCATATCACGCGCCAATAGCTGAAACGCCACCTCGCCCTTGACGGGAAGCACCGTACCGTCCAAGCCGAGCTCGCCGGCGATAAGGCAGCGATCGAGGTTGTCACGGGGAATCTGCCCATCGGCCGCCAGAACCGCGATGGCGATGGGCAGATCAAAGCCGCTACCGGTCTTGCGAATATCGCCGGGCGCCAGGTTGACCGTAATGCCCGAGCGTGGGATCTCGAACCCGGCGGAGTGCATCGCGCAGCGAATACGACCGCGTGACTCCATCACCTCCATACTCGGAATGCCGAGCATTTGGATGCCCGGAACACCACCGGCAAGCGAGACCTCGACCGTGACGTGAATCGCCTCGACGCCACGGATGCAGGCCGCGTGAACGGCAAACGTCTCGAACGCCATCACGACACCTGCCAATCGAACGCGTTGTACTGATGCTCGATCTCGGCGATATGCCCGCCGCGAATGGTGACACCCACGGCATCGAAGCGAATCGCCTTGAGCGGATAATGCTCCATGAGATAGCAGCTTGCGATGCGGCGGTAGCGGCGTTGCTTCTGGACGTCCACGGCCTCCTCGGGAAAGACCCGCGTGTTGCAATCCAGTGCGACGCGTCTGGTCTTGACCTCGGCCATCACCACGACATCGTCGAGCTCATCGAGCAGCACCAGATCGGCCTCGCCCTCGGTGCAACGATAACCCTGCTCCAGCAAGGTGTAGCCGCGCTCGTTAAAGTAGTCGATGGTGATCAGCTCGCCCAGCATGCCCAGCTCGCGGGGACTGAGTCCCTTGATAAACTCGGGCGTCATCGCCCCGCAGTCGAGCTCGCCGTTTTCCCAACGCTCCTTGAGCTGCTGCGTCTTGCTCTTTTTGCTTGCGGCACTCATGGGGTCTCCTTTCCCGCACGCTGCATTGCCCCGATGATGAGGGCACCTTTCATGCGGGTAAGTACCGGAAGCAAACCAAAAGCTGACCAAATGCCGTCAAAAAACGGGCCGTACGCAGCAATGGTGTTGCATACGGCCCGCTACCAGCAGGTTTATAAAACCCCTGAGGTCCCTGTCTCCACAATTGACCTAGAAAAGGCGCTCAGTCTGCAGAAAGTTTCCGCAAAAGCTCACGCGGTGCAGTGGACAAAGTCCATGTTTGCGAATGGCCTCGATGTGCTCGGGGCTTGCGTAGCCTTTCGATTCGGCCAAATGGTACTCGGGATACTCGGCATCGTACTCGACCATCATCTCATCACGCGTGACCTTGGCCATGATGGACGCCGCGGCGATGCAGGCAATTTTGGCATCACCCTTCACCACATCGCGCTCATTGGGAACGGCGCCCAAGGGGTTGCCATCCATAAGCACGCAATCGGGCTCGAGCCCCGTATCGGCCACGGCGCCCGCGACAGCGGCTCGAATGGCGCGGGCCATACCCATCTCATCGATATCTGCAGGCGCGATATGGCAAAAACCAATTGCCGTCGCCACCTCGGCAATCTTCACTGAGAGCAACTCGCGGCGCGCCGGCGTGAGCTTTTTGGAATCGTTGATGCCCCAGACGCGCGGCTCCATAGGAAGGCAGACGGCGCATACCGTCAAAGGACCGGCCACCGATCCGCGACCCACCTCGTCGACACCAACGACCACCCCATCGCCGCCAAGCTCATGCATAAGCTCGTACATGTCATTGACGCGCTCGCGCTCGGCAAGTTCCTTGGCATGGCGCTTAAGAGCACGCTCGCAAGCCTTGATCACCTGCTGGCGCGGGTCCTCGCGATAATGCTCCACGAGGGCGGGGATCTCCTCAAACGTAGCGCTCGCCAACTCACCGGCAACCTGCGATGCCGAAACCGAGCTCGTCATATTGGCCATACCAGGCCCTCCTTGCATGCAAATCAGATAAAAAGAAGGGCCACCCGAAGGTGACCCTTGTGTCCAAACGAGTGGACAGACGCTGCGATCTTCTTAGCGCTTCTCGGGGATGCGAGCAGCCTTGCCCACCTTGTCGCGGAGGTAGTACAGCTTGGCGCGACGGACGCGACCATGACGAACGACCTCGAGCTTGGCGATCTTGGGGCTGTGAAGCGGGAAGGTACGCTCAACACCGACACCGAAGGACATCTTGCGGACGGTGAAGGTCTCGCGGGCACCGGCGCCGGCCATGCGGATGACGTCGCCCTGGAAGACCTGAATGCGCTCGCGGTCGCCTTCCTTAATGCGGTAGTGAACCTTGACGTTGTCGGCGACGCGAACCTGAGGAATGTCCTCGCGGATCTGCTGACGCTCGATTGCGCGGATGTAATCCATGTGCAATTCCTTACTCTTCTAGAGGTGCCGTACCACCTTGGCCGGCACGTAGTTGAACAAACGTATTCGAGTATACACGCGCGGGTTTCTGCTGCAAGAACATTTTTTCACGCAGACAAAAAGACAAAACCCGCACATGATAACCGCCCGTCTCACGAATGAGACGGGCGGCATGAAGGGGGCTGCGCTAGGCGTCTAAACCCAAAACCTTAGGCGGAACGCTTGGCCTCGAGCTTGGCCTGAGCGGCAGCCAGGCGCGCGAGGGGCACGCGATAGGGCGAGCAGGACACGTAGTCCACGTCGGCCACGTTAAACAGGCCCTTGATGGACTTGGGGTCGCCGCCGTGCTCGCCGCACACGCCAAAGTGCATGTCGGGATTGGTGGCGCGGCCCTTCTCGACGGCCATGCGCACCAGCTCCAGCACTGCCGCGTCGATGGTCTCGAAGGGGTTGTCTTTCAGGATCTTTTTATGCATGTACAGCGGGATGAACTTGGCCTCGGCGTCATCGCGCGAGAAGCCAAAGGTCGTCTGGGTGAGGTCGTTGGTGCCAAAGCAGAAGAAGTCGGCATGATGGGCGATCTCGTCAGCGACCATGCAGGCACGCGGCAGCTCGAGCATCGTGCCAACGGGAATATTGAGCTCGACGCCTTCCTCGGCGGAAACCTCGGCGATCACGCGCTCGATAACCTCGCGGGTCTGGACATGCTCGGCCGTGATGGAAACGAGCGGAACCATGATCTCGGGGCGCGGGTCGACACCCTCCTTGATAAGGCGGGCAGCGGCCGTGGCGACGGCGCGAACCTGCATGAGCGGCAGATCGCCAAAGACGACGGACAGGCGCACGCCGCGCAAGCCCAGCATGGGGTTGGACTCGACCATGCCATCAATGCGACGCAGGCGGGCGCGCAGGGCAGTGAGCTCCTCCTCGGGAGCGCCGGCGGCCTCCTTCTTGGTGATGGCGACCTCGAGCTCGCGAGGATTATCCAGGAACTCATGAAGCGGCGGATCGAGCAGGCGGACGACCACATCGCGACCGGACATGGTCTTGAACATCGCCAGGAAGTCCTCGGTCTGAACCTTGAGCAAGTCGGCCAGGGCCTGCTGCTTCACGGCCTCATCGTCAGACAGGATAAAGCTCTGGATGATGTTCTTGCGATCGCCCAGGAACATGTGCTCGGTGCGGCACAGACCGATGGCCTCGGCGCCAAACTCGAGCGCGAGTGCAGCATCCTCGGGGTTGTCGGCGTTGACGCGCACGTGGTTGGCGTGACCGTCGGTCTCGTCCAAACGGATCTCATCGGCCCAAGACAGGATGGTGTCCAGGTCGCCGGTGAGCTCTGCAGAGACCAGGTCGACCGCGCCGTCGACAACGATACCCTGGGTGCCGTCGATGGAGATGACATCGCCCTCGCGCAGCACGCGGTCGCTGCCCTCGATGCGCACGACCTTCTCTGCCGCGTCAATGTGGAAGCGCTCAACGCCGCAAACGCAGGGCGTACCCATGCCGCGGGCGATAACGGCGGCATGGCTCGTCTTGCCACCGTGGCTGGTCAGGATGCCCTCGGCGGCGACCATGCCCTTCAGGTCGTCGGGGTTGGTCTCCCAGCGGACCAGAATGACCTTGTGGCCCTCGTTGGCGCGCGCGACGGCGTCATCACTCGAGAACACGACTTCGCCCACGGCGGCACCAGGGCTGGCGTTAAGGCCGCTGGCCAGGGCCTCGTACTTCTTGGAGGCGTCGAACTGCGGGTGCAGGAGCTGGTCGAGCTGCGCGGGATCGATGCGGCTCACAGCCTCCTCGCGGGTGATGAGGCCCTCCTCGACCATTTCGATAGCAATGCGCAGGGCGGCAGTGGCGGTGCGCTTGCCCACGCGGGTCTGGAGCATCCAGAGCTTGCCCTGCTCGATGGTAAACTCGATATCGCACATATCGCGGTAATGATCCTCGAGCGTCAGGAACACGCGCTCGAGCTCCTCGCCTGCGGACTCGAGGCCCGAGGTGGTCTTGAGGTCGGCGATGGGCTCGGTGTTTCGGATGCCGGCGACGACGTCCTCGCCCTGGGCATTCACCAAAAAGTCGCCATAGAACTCCTTGGTTCCGTCGGCCGGGTTGCGCGTAAAGGCGACGCCGGTCGCAGAGGTCTCGCCCTTGTTGCCAAAGGCCATGGCCTGGACGTTGACGGCGGTGCCGAGCTCATCGGAAATGCCATGCTGCTTGCGGTAGATGCAGGCGCGCTCGTTCATCCAGCTGCCAAAGACGGCCTGGATGGCAAGGCGCAGCTGAAGCTCCGGGTCGTGCGGGAAGACGGGCTTGCCGTCAGCGACCTCGAGCTCGGGATACAGGGCGGCCTCGACGTTCTCGGAGAAGATGCCCTTGAAGGTCTCGACGAGTTCCTGCAGGTCCTCGGCCGAAAGCTCGGAATCGACGCGAACGCCGGCGACCAGGCGGGCCTGGGTCAGGGCATTCTCGAACAAGTCGGCATCGACACCCATGACGACGTTGGAGAACATCTGGATAAAGCGACGATAGCTGTCCCAGGCAAAGCGCGGGTTTTGCGTCTGGGCGATAAGGCCCTGAACGGAGTCGTCGTTGAGGCCCAGGTTGAGAACCGTGTCCATCATGCCGGGCATGGAGAACGGAGCGCCCGAGCGAACCGACACGAGCAGCGGATCGGAGGCGTCGCCGAGCTTCTTGCCGCAGCGGGCCTCGAGGTCGGCCTCGGCGGCAACGATCTCATCGAGTGCGCCTTCGGGCCAGACGTTGCCGGCACCGGAGTACTCGACACAGGTCTGGCAGGTAATGGTAAAGCCACCGGGAACCGGCAGACCGATGCGGCTCATCTCGGCAAGGTTTGCGCCTTTGCCGCCAAGCACGAAGTTCATGGATTTGTCGCCCTCAGTGACACAGGTGCCCTGGGCGTCGGTTCCAAAACGGTAAACCCTCTTGCAATCGCTCACGATACTTCCCCTTCCATGCGCTTACGCGCACGACCGTGGTAACGAATCGACCCGCCGGATGCGGGCCGTGAGGGAACTATACGGCGGGTTTTGGACAGGCTTGAGCAGAGGGTGCGCGGTTTGGTAAACGTGCTAAAACCGGCGGTAAACGGTAGGTAAAGGTGGTTACCTTATGAAGATACCACTACAAGGAAAGTGCAGGTCGGATGCGATGTTTTTGCTAAATCGCTTTACCATTTATCAGCATTATTTCCAAGTATTCTCTTTGGTTAGCTAAAAGAGCCCCGTCCCAAATTAGCTACCCAAACAACCTTGTCCCAAGTGAGCTACTTTTGTTGAGCGCGGCGGACGGCACGGCGGGCTCTTGCCTCTTGAATCTCTTCAAGGTGAGCAATGATCTCGGCAGCGCTTTCCTCGATGGCTTTGCCGTCGGTACGCACAACAAAGCAGCCTAAGCGCTTCATGAGAGCACGAGCTTCCTCAAGCTCGCCGCGCACACTCTCGGGCTCGGCATAGGAGCCGGCAACGGCACGAGCGTAGTCATCGCCCAAGCGGCTATCGCGAATTTCGGAAATCACATCGACGGTCGAAATCAGGCCGAACAGGCGCATCGGGTCGACCTCGTAAATCGACTTGGGCGGCTCCATGCCGTGCGCCAGAGGGACGTTGGCAACCTTGTAACCCTGATAGGCTAAATACATCGACAGCGGCGTCTTGGATGTACGCGACACACCCAGCAGCACGATATCGGCACCCGACAGATCGTCACAACCACGACCGTCATCGTGCTCAACGAAATACTCCATGGCCTCGATACGATGGAAATACCGATCGTCGGTCTTGTGAATCACGCCCGCAACGCACTTGGGCGGCACACCGATGAGCGACGACAGCACGGCAAGCGTCGGGCCGATCAGGTCGACCGAACGGATATGCAGCATACCCAGGTAATCGAGCACGCGGGCGCGAAGCGCCGGATCGACAATGGTATGGAACACGGCGACATCGCGATGGTCGGCATCGACGCGCGGCCCCACAAATGACTTGACCTGCTCCACGGAGGTCACCTTGGGCAGGCGCAAAACGCGAAAAGCCCCTTCATCAAATTGCCCGGACGCCGCAAGCACCACCTCACAAGCGGTATCGCCGAGCGAGTCGGAGATAACGATAACGGTGGGACGAGCGGTGACCGGGCAATCCATGCGGGGCTCCTTTTGCGCTTATGCGCAGGCTGGCTTACTTTTTGCGGGCAAGCTCACCGATGTTGGCAATGCCGGAGAAAACGGCCTCGAAGCGGTTGAGCAGCTTAAGGCGATTATCGCGAAGCTGCTCGTCCTTGTCCATGACCATGACCTCATCGAAGAAACGGTCGATGGGCGCGCGCAGGGCGGCGAGGGCAGTAAATGCGGCCGGGTAGTCCTCGGCAGCAAGGGCGGCATCGACAGCGGTCTGAGCGGCCTCGGAGGCATCGGCAAGCGCAAGCTCGACCTCGCCCATCAGGCTGCGGTCATACTCCGCACCCAGCTCGGGCTTGGAGATATGCGCGGCGCGGGCATAGGCGGTCGCCAGGTTGTCGAACGTCTCAGCGTCGTTCTTGCGGGCCTCGTCGAGGGCGGCGCAGCGGGCGAAGAAGACGGACGGGGCGATGATGTGCACCGCGGAGACGGCGGCGACGGTATCGGCCGGAATCTTTTCGTCGCGGGCCATGCTCACCAGGCGGCCATGGAAGAAGTCACGAACCTGCTGGGCGACCTCGGCGGCGTCGAACTCAATGCCCTGCTCACTGTAGAGTTCGAAGGCAAAGTCGATGAGCGACGTGGGGTCGATCGGCAGACGGTCGCGCAGGATGTTGATAATGCCGATAGCGGCACGACGCAGCGCGTAGGGGTCGGAGGAGCCGGTCGGGGGCTCGCCGATGGCAAAGATACCAGCGATGGTATCGAGCTTGTCGGCGCAGGCCACGATGCAGCCAGCGGTGCCCTCGGGTAGCTCGTCACCGGCAAAACGGGGACGATAGTGATCGCGAATAGCATGGGCGACCTCGTCGTTCTCCCCCATCGCGGTCGCGTAATAACCGCCCATCACGCCCTGCTGGCTCGTGAACTCGACGACGGCGTTGGACACCAGGTCTGCCTTGCACAGGTGTGCGGCGCGAGCAGCGTCGGCGGCAAGATGGGCGCCCAGGTGAGCCTCGCGGGCGATAGCGAGCGCGAGCTGCTCGATGCGCTCGGACTTGGCGAGCACGCTACCGAGCTTCTCCTGGAAGGCAACCTTGGACAGACGCTCACGGAACTCGTCGAGGGAGATCTTCAGGTCCTCCTCGTAGAAGAACTTAGCGTCGTCCAGACGGGCGCGCACGACGCGCTCGTTACCGTCGATCACGCGCTCGGCGTTCTCAGGCTTGCTGTTGGAGACGACCACGAACTCACGCGTCAGCTTGCCCTCGCCGTCATAGATCGGGAAGTAGCGCTGGTTAGTGAGCATGGACTCGCAGATAATCTCGTGCGGGACCTTGAGGAACTCCTCGTCGAAAGTACCGACGAGAACCGTCGGCCACTCGCAGAGGTTAATGACCTCCTCAAAGACCTTCTTGGGCGTATCGACATGGCAGCCGGGGCGAGCGGCCTCGACCTCGGCGATACCGGCGAGAATCGCCTCGCGACGGCGCTCGGCAGAAAGCACGCCGGCGTCCTCGAGTACCTGCTCGTAGGCGGCGGGGCTGGCGACAACGTGGTCACCGGGGCCGAGCACGCGATGGCCGCGCGTGGTGTTGCCGCTCGTCACGTCGGCAAACGACACAGGCACAACATCCTCGCCCAGAAGGCAGCAAATCCAGCGGACCGGACGCACGAACGTCGCGTGCTCGTGGCCCCAGCGCTGGGAGCGGTAGTTGGGCCACTGCAGGCCGGCAATGGTCTTCTCGCACAGGGCCGTCAGGATCGGGGTTGCCGGTGCGGAGGGAATGTTCTT
This sequence comes from uncultured Collinsella sp., assembly GCA_900545055.1. Classification (GTDB taxonomy): domain Bacteria; phylum Actinomycetota; class Coriobacteriia; order Coriobacteriales; family Coriobacteriaceae; genus Collinsella. The sequence goes on along the minus strand of UQXP01000001.1, from coordinate 51,464 downwards.
CTCGGCAAAGACATACTCGCGACCGTCGGTATCCTCACGACGGACCAGGTCCTCGGCAGCCACACCGCACTTGCGGGCGAAGCCCTGGGCGGCCTTGGTGGCGTTACCGTCAGCGTCGAAGGCGATGTTTGCCGCGGGGCCACGCTTGACCTCGTGAACCTCATCGGTCGCGGTGGCAACGTCCGCAACGAGCGCAGCCAGGCGACGCGGGCTCGAGATCACGCGGACCTCGCCGTGGGCCAGACCGGCCTCGTCGAGACCCTTGGCGATCATGGTACCAAGCTGCTTGACGGCATTGTTCAGCGGTGCAGAGGGCATTTCCTCCGTACCGATCTCAAACAGGAAATCCTTAGCGTCTGCCATGGCTTACGCCACCTCGCCTTCCTGGTCGGCATTCTCGTTGACTCCGGCGACCTCGGCCATGTAGGCCTCGCAGCACGCCTTGGCGACGGCGCGGACGCGCAGGATGTAGTTGGCACGCTCGACCGCGGACAGGGCGCCGCGGGCATCGAGCAGGTTGAAGGCATGGCTGCACTTCATGACGCAGTCGTACGCGGGCAGCGGCAGCTTGCGCTCCAGGCAGGAATGGCACTCGGCCTCGTAGTCGTCAAACTTCTGACGCATCATCTCGACGTTGGCGACCTCAAAGTTGTAAGCGCTAAACTCGCGCTCGTTCTCCAGGAACACGTCGCCATAGGTCATGGGCGTGCCGTCGGGCAGGTAGCTCCACACCAGATCGTAGACCGAGTTGACGCCCTGGGCGTACATGGCGATACGCTCCAGGCCATAGGTAATCTCGACAGGCACGGGGTCGACCTCGATACCGCCCACCTGCTGGAAGTACGTGAACTGCGTGACCTCCATGCCGTTGAGCCAGACCTCCCAGCCAAGGCCCCAGGCGCCCAGCGTCGGGCTCTCCCAGTCGTCCTCGACAAAACGGACGTCATGGTCGTTGGGGTCCAGGCCAATGGCGGCCAGCGAACCCAGGTAGAGCTCCTGGGCGTTGACCGGCGACGGCTTGATGAGCACCTGGAACTGATAGTAGTGCTGCATGCGGTTAGGGTTCTCGCCGTAGCGGCCGTCGGCGGGACGGCGGCAAGGCTGAGCATAGCAGGTGCGCCACTCGGCGGGACCGAGCGAGCGCAGTGTGGTCGCGGTATGGAAGGTACCGGCACCGACCTCGGAGTCATAGGGCTGCATAATGACGCAGCCCTGCTCGCCCCAGTACTGCTGGAGGCGCAGGATGATGTCTTGGAAGGAAAGCGATGAAGCGTTCATGCCTCTAATATCCCCTCGTCGAAACGAATACACGGTTAGGTACTGTACTATAGCGGTTTTTAATCGATAGCGCCGATGCGGTTGAGCGGCCAGTAACGCACAAGCGCCACAGCGATCAAATCAGAGCGATCGACGGGACCAAAGTAGCGTGAGTCGGCAGAGTTTTCGCGGTTGTCGCCCATCACCCACACGCACCCGTCGGGAACGGTGTAGGGATAACTCACCTGGGCGCCAGGCGCTTGGACCGAAAGCGGCCAGCTCATGCCCGTCGTATAGTCCTCGTCGAGCGCTTGGCCGTCAACGACCACCTTGCCGTCCTGCAGGTCGACCGTCTGGCCGGCCGTGGCAATAACACGCTTGACAAGAACATCATGCTCGGAAGTACCATCAGGGTTGTGGAACACCACGATGTCACCTTGGCTGACGGGCTGTCCAAGCTCAAGCGTCACCTTTTGCGCCAGGATCTGGTCGCCAATCTCGATCGTGTCCTCCATGGAGCCGGTGGGTACCACAAAGGGCTCGACCACAAAGGTGCGGATCAGGAAGGTGGCCACGAGCGCGATCGCGATGACCGCGACCCACTCAAAAGCGCCCCTCAACGCGGAATGCTGCGATGGAACCATTCTCACTCCTCGCTCTGCGAATACGAAGCGTCCAGAATCTCCTGCGCGTATGCGCGCTCCTGGGGCGTAAGCCGTGCCGTCTCGATCAGGTCGGGACGCCAGCGGCAGGTGCGCTCGATGGCATTCTTACGGCGCCAGGCATCGACCTTGGCGTGATCACCGCTCACGAGCACTGGAGGCACGCCCTCGCCGTTGAACTCGGCAGGACGGGTGTACTGCGCATACTCGAGCAGGCCTCCGTCCTCGGCGGTCGAGAACGACTCGTCGACGTTGCTCATCTCGTCACCAAGGGCGCCGGGAATCAGGCGTACGACGGCATCGGCAACGACCATAGCGGGAAGCTCGCCGCCCGTGAGCACGTAATCGCCGATCGACAGGCGCTCGTCGGCATACGCATAGGCACGCTCGTCGACACCCTCGTAACGGCTGCACACAAACAGCAAGCGCTCGCTTTTGAGCAGGCGCTCGGCCACATGCTGCGTAAAAGGCTCGCCACAGGGGGTAAAAAACACCACGGTGGGCTTAGGACCCTCGGAGCTAATAGCCTCGATGGCCTCGGCAATAGGCTCGACCTTCATGAGCATGCCCTGCCCGCCGCCGTACGGCTCGTCATCGACGGTACGATGGCGGTCGTGCGTCCAGTCGCGCAGGTTATACGCCTTAAAATCAAAAAGGCCGGCCTTGCGGGCGCGGCCCAAAATCGATGTGGACATGACGGGCTCAAACATCTCGGGAAAGACCGAAAGGGTCTCAATCAGCATGTTGTCCTCCCTACTTGTCCATATCGATCAGGCCGTCCATAACGTGGACGGAAATTGTCCCCTGATCGGGAAGATCGAGCACAACCTGCTCGATCACGGGAATCAGTACCTCGCCGTACCGATCGCCTTCGACAACCCAAACATCGTTGGCAGGCGTCGACATGATCTCGACAATCGTGCCGAGCGAACCGAAGCGCTCGTCGACCACCTCGCGACCCATCAGGTCGGTATAGGCGGCGTCGAGCGAATCGAGCTCAAAGTCGTCACGATTTGCCAGCACATAGCATCCCGTGATGCCCTCGGCGGCCGTCAAGTCGTCAATGCCCTCAAACGAGACCAGATCGCCATCGCCCGTATCGGTGACGGACACGACCGTGCAAAAGCGGTCGCGCTTGAGCGCCGGCGGCGTCAGGGCGACGCGCATACCCGGCTCTAATACAGAAGGAAGCCCCCGCAGCGGCTGCGCGAGGACCTCCCCCTTCCTTCCGTGCGGCTTGACCACACGGGCGATGTTTTTGTACTGGGACCTCAAGGTCCTAGCCCAGAACCTCTACCTCGACAGCAGTGTCGAGGCGAGCGGCCAGTGCACGGGCGAGCGTGCGAATGGCCTTGATGGTACGGCCACGACGGCCGATGACCTTAGCGACGTCATCCTCGGCGACAGAAACCTCAATCGTAGAGGCGTCATCACCATCAATGACCTCAAGGCTCACGGAATCCGGGTCGTCGACGATCTGAACAACGAGATATTCGACGAGATCGGCGATGCGATCTGAGAGCATTGCCTCACCCTCGAGCTGTGCAGCGTCAACCTCAGGCACGATTTACTCCTCGGCGCCCTCAGCGGCCTCAGCGGCAGCCTTAGCGGCCTCGGCCTCTTTGGCGAGCTGCTTCTTGGACTTCTTGACAACGGTCTCGGTCTTCTCGCCCTCGTTGGCGGCCTTGACCAGAGCGGCGACGGCGTCGGTGAGCTGAGCGCCCTTGGACTGCCAGTCGGCGATCTTCTCGAGGTCGAGGTTGATGGTCTTGGGGGCGGTCATCGGGTTGTAGCGGCCAACCTCCTCGATGATACGACCGTCACGCGGGGCGCGGGAATCGGCGACGACGACACGGTAGTACGGACGCTTCTTAGCGCCGTGACGAGCAAGGCGAATCTTGACTGCCAAAGGAAACTCCTCCAACCAAGCAGCTTTAGGCTGCAACTACAAACAAACAGTTGAACATAATACGCCATCGACGCGGGCAGGTGAAGTCCGTGAGACCAACTTCTTCGGTGTAGTCGAGGGCAAATCCATATCTTAGACAAGAATTCGGGATTTGCAAGCACATACACGCACCCCACATGAGCTGCGCGGTATACTCATGACATGGAAAGACGCGAACATACATACGGTTATGAGGATGCCATGAGCGTCACGCCGCCTCCCTGGACGGGTCCGGCGGTGGGCCTCATGGACCTCGATGCGTTTTTTGCGAGCGTGGAGATGCTCGATCATCCCGAATGGCGCGGAAAGCCACTCATCGTGGGCGGGGACGCCGATTCGCGTGGCGTCGTGTCCACGTGTTCGTATGAGGCGCGCCGCTTTGGCGTGCACTCTGCCATGGCCTCGGCCGAGGCGCGGCGCTTGTGCCCGCAAGCCATTTGGACGCACGGGCACTTTGATCGCTACCGCGAGGTGAGCGCGCAGGTCATGGCGATTCTTGCCAAGGAGACGCCGCACGTTGAGCGCGTATCCATCGACGAAGCCTTTATCGATATCACACCGGGTCGCTTTGCGCCCGAGGACCCACTGCTGGTTGCACGGCGTATAAGCGACCGTGTGGCAGCGCTGGGAGTGACGTGCTCCATTGGCGTGGGCTGCAACAAGACGGTCGCAAAGATCGCAAGCGAGCGGGATAAGCCGTTTGGGCTGACCATCGTGCGCCCCGGAACCGAGCAGCGCTTTTTGGCCGCGCTGCCGGTATCTGCCATGAGCGGCATCGGGCGCTCGGCCGAGGAGCGACTGCGCCGTATGCGCATCTACACGCTCGGCGAGCTGTCACGCGCGCCGGAATCCACCTTGGCCTCTATTTTTGGCGTCAACGGCGAACGTATGCGTCAGCGTGCGCTGGGACTTGAAATCTCCGAAGTCACGAGTCTCGATGAAGAGCGCAAGATCAAGTCGGTCAGCAATGAACGCACCTTTGCGAAAGATTTGACTGAGCGCGGGGACATCGAAGCGGCGATTGCGCTGCTGGGTGAGTCGGTTGGACGCCGCCTGCGCCGTCAGGGACTGACGGGCGGCACGGTAACGCTCAAGCTTAAGTATTCGTATGGCAGCGGGCGTACGGCACAGCGCCGGCTGCCTCATCCGACCGACGATGAGAACATCTTCGTGGCGGTTGCACTCGAACTGCTCGACAACATCTGGCAGGAAGGCATGCATGTTCGCTTAGCGGGCATCGGCATGAGCGACTTCGACCACCAAGGCGGCATCCAGACCGACCTGTTCTGCGAAGTCGACGACCGCGGAGCCCAATCAAGCGACCGTCGCGACCTCTCGGTCGCTATCGACGCCGTCCGAGACAAGTTCGGCGACACCGCCCTATCTTTCGGCCGCCAATCCCGCTTCAACGATTAACCGCCTTTGGGCAAAAAGAAAGCCGGGCAGGTACGGAAAACCGCAACTGCCCGGCAAAATGCGCGAGGCTAGCTAAAAGCCCCGTATCAAATGAACTACTAGAGGAGGTTGAGGGGGAGCTGGGGGGCGTCACCCCAGAGCTTTTCTAGGCGGTAGAAGTCGCGGGCTTCGGGAGTGAAGACGTGGACGACGACCGAGCCATAGTCCATGAGCATCCAGGTCTTCTGCTCGCGGCCCTCGATGGAGAACGGATGCTCGCCGCAAGCCTCGGCGACCTTCTCCTCGATCTCGTCGACAATCGAATCAACCTGGCGGTTGTTGGTACCGGTGGCAAGCACAAAGTAGTCGCACACGTCGGAAAGCTCGGTCAGGTCGAGCACCTGCACGTCCTCGCCCTTCTTGTCGTAGGCGGCCTGCGCGGCGGCGCGGGCGACATCCTCGGCGGCGACACCGCTCGCGGACAGCGAGGCGGCGGTGCGGTCGGACGTGGCAACGAAACTCTTGTGCTCCACACCTTCAAGAATCTGCTCGTCAGTCATGGTCTCGTCGGCCATGGAATACCTCTTTCTAGACACACCCGAGCTAGCGCAGCTGGGCGTAATGGTTGTAAATCGTAATAGCCGTGGGATAAAGATAGCGCCCGGACTGGATCACATAGACCAGACCCTGCGCAAAACAGGAGAAGAACAACTCGTCGAGCGAGGACTTCCCCACCATCTTGCGCAGCGCATGGGCATAGTCGCCGTGGCGGTTGGGCTCGATGGCATCTGCCACAAAGACCACCATATCGAGCGGCGTCATGTCGCAGGCACCCACGGTGTGACGGTCGACAGCCTGGAAAACGGCCGGTGACAGCTCGGGAAAAAGCTGCGGAAGCTCATAGGCGGCAACAGGGCCATGCAAAAGCGGCGTCGCGGCGGAAGGAGAGCCGGCAACCTTGATGCCATAGTGAAGCGCGCGGGCCACGAGCTCGTCATCGGAAAGCACCTTGTCCCAGTCGTGAATTAAGCCGGCGGCAGCGGCATCAAAGCGGTCAACGCCGTAGACCTCGGCCAGATGAAGTGCGGTCTCGGCAACACCCAGCGAATGCACATAGCGCTTGCGCTTATCTTTCATGCGAACATCGAGCAGCTCTTGAATGCGCTTGAGCAGCGCGCGCTCATCGCCCTCAAACTGATCCTCTACCGACAACGTAGCCCCCATCACTCAAAATCTTCTTGACCCAGATCGACATACAAACTGCGCTTGCGAATGTAGCCGAGCACGGACTCGCTCGTAAGATAGCGCACGCTCATGCCGCGGGCAACTCGCTTACGAATGTTCGTCGAGCTGATCGCCAGCGCCGGAATCTGAATATAGCGCACGTCGAACGGCAGCCCCGACTCTTTGATTCGGGCACGCGCCGTATCGATATCAAAGCCCGGTCGCGTCGCCGCAATAAAGGTAGCAAGCTCAGCGATTCGTTCGGCATCATGCCAGGTCACAATATCGATAATCGCATCGGCGCCCGTAATAAAGTAGAGCTTTACCTGCGGCGGGTAAAAGTCGCGAAGGGCATGAAGCGTATCGGCCGTATAGGTTACGCCCGGACGGTCAATCTCGAACCGGCTTGCCAAAAAGGCCGGGTTCGCGGCGGTGGCGAGGACCGTCATGGCATAACGGTCCTCAGCAGGCGTCACCGGTTTGTCGAGTTTAAAGGCAGGAGAGCCGGCCGGCATAAAGAGCACAGCGTCCAAGTCGAGCGACTCGCGCGCCTGTTCGGCAGTCACCAGGTGCCCGTAATGAATCGGATCGAATGTGCCGCCCATAATGCCAAGCCGAAACTCCTTGCCCTCTTTTATAGGCAGCTCGGGCAAACCGATTCCACCGCGCAGCGACATGGCTTACTCGCCCTCCGAGGTCTCGGCATCGTCCGCGGCATCAGCCGCATCGACAACCTCGACGCCCTCATCCGCAGCATCGGCCACGTCAATGGTCTCAACGGCAACGTCCTCGTCAGCGTCCTCGAGCTCCTCGTACTCCGAGAAGTCCTCAGCGCCCTCAAAGTCAAAGGCACGCTGGCAAATGCGGACCTCGTCGCCCGCACGGCAGCCGGCCTTCTCGAGCGCATCGTCGACACCCATGCGCGCAAACTTATGCTGCAGGTAGATGACAGCTTCCTCGTTTTCCCAGTCGGTCTGGATGACCATGCGCTCAATCGCGCGACCGACCACACGGAAGGCACCGGGCTCTTCCTGGACAATGCGGAAACGCTTCTCGCGCTGCAGACGGCGGCGCTCCCACTCCTCGTCGCGAAGATCGACAGGCTCATCGGAGACCGCCAGCTCGGCGCGCAGTTTAGCCACCTGCTCGCCCACGGCAAGCATCAGCGTGTTGAGGCCGGCGCCCGTCACGGCGGACACGGCAAAGAACATATGGCCGTCGTCGAGTGCCGCACGCTTAAGGTCGGCAATCTTGTCGGCCGTGCCCGGCGCATCGCACTTGTTGGCGACGACGATCTGCGGACGCTCCGAAAGCTCGGCGCCATACTGCTCGAGCTCACGGTTGATGATGCGGTAATCCTCAACCGGGTCGCGATCCTCAAAACCGCCCGTCATGTCGACGACGTGCATGATGAGCGCCGTACGCTCGATGTGGCGCAGGAACTGGTGGCCCAGGCCCTTGCCCTCGCTCGCGCCCTCGATCAAACCAGGAACGTCGGCAACGACGTAAGAATACTCACCGGCACGCACCATGCCGAGGTTCGGCACGAGCGTTGTAAACGGATAGTCGGCGATCTTGGGACGGGCGGCACTCATGCGCGCGATAAGCGAGGACTTGCCCACTGAGGGGAAGCCCACGAGTGCGGCATCGGCCATAAGCTTCATCTCAAGCTCAATCCAGTGCTCCTCGGCCGGTTCGCCCAGCTGAGCGAACGCGGGCGCGCGGCGCACCGACGTCACAAAGTGCGTGTTGCCAAGGCCACCGGCACCGCCGGGCGCCACGACAACGCGCTCGCCATCGTGCACCAGATCGGCAATCTCGAACATCGGGGTCTGCGTCTCGGGGTCGAGCTCACGCACCACGGTGCCCATAGGAACCTTCAAAATTAGGTCCTCGCCGCTCTTACCGTTACGACGGGCACCCTGCCCGTGCGTGCCGCGCTCGGCGCGGAAGTGATGCTTAAAGCGGTAATCGATCAACGAAGACAGCTGAGCATCGGCCTGGATGACGACATTGCCGCCACGACCGCCGTCGCCGCCATCGGGGCCGCCCTTGGGGACAAATGCCTCGCGCCTAAACGACATGCATCCGGCTCCGCCGTCGCCGCCGCACACGTTAATGCGGCTGATATCGGTGAACTGTGACAACAGAATCGCCTCCTACAAAAAGAGGGAGACCCTTGAATCCTAAAACTCAAGTGCCTCCCACATATGTGCTCTATGAAGGGTGAATTACGCGTTCGCGAGCGGGCGTACGCTGACCCTGTGCTTGATACCCTTGTGGAACTCAACGGTACCGTCGACCAGCGCGAACAGCGTGTCGTCCTTGCCACGGCCAACGTTTTCACCCGGGTGGATGTGAGTGCCGTGCTGACGGACGAGAATCGTGCCCGTGGTTACCGTCTGGCCGGCATAGCGCTTCGTGCCAAGGCGCTGACCGCGGGAGTCACGGCCATTACGGGAGGAACCGAGTCCTTTTTTGTGTGCCATTGTGTATACCTACTCTTTCGTTACGAGTGTAATCTACTCGGCGACGGGAGCCTCGGCAACAGCCTCGGCCTCTGCCTTGACAGCCTTCTTGGCGCGGGACGTAGCCTGGACCTTCACGATCTTCAGCTTGGTGAGCTGCTGACGGTGACCCTTCAGACGACGATAGCGCTTACGCTTGTGGAACTTGAAGACCAGCTGCTTCTCGCCCTTGAACTGCTCAACGATCTGAGCGGTAACCTTGGCCTTGGCCAGCTTGTCGGGATCGGTGACGATCTTCTTACCATCGTTGAGGAAGATGACCGGCAGGGTGACCTTGTCGCCCTCATTGCCCTCAATCTTCTCGACGGTGATGACATCGTCGGTGGCGACCTTGTACTGCTTGCCGCCCGTGTTAACGATTGCGTACATGTTTACTTGCCCTTCATGCATCAGTTAGTGCAACAGCCGAATATAGTAGCAGGCGAAAATACCCCCGTCAACGAGTATGTGGAGCAAATCCACAAGTTCGCACAGGTATGGGGCTGACGAGTCGGCCCTCGTCGTCCTCGCATGCTTGATTCTGACGCTCGACATCGTAGGAGCAGATGGTCACGAGGTCTTGCATACCGGTGGAAACAATAGGTGCATCCACGCCCGGGGTCAAGCCCTGCAACAAAACATCAGCAGCAGAAAGCAAAATTTCCGGACGCATGGAGCCCTCGTTGTCGGCATGGGTGTCGAGCATGAGCACCAAATGGTCCGGGCGCTCCCCCGCCGTGAGCTCATAGCCCACGAGCGTGTGATCCAAATCCAAGCGCTTGCTCTTTTTGCCGCGCGCGTAGTCGATGCCATGGACCGCGCGCAGAGTGTCGATCGCACGACGCACCTCGTCGGCGCTTACGGGCGCCTCAGGATCCAAGTGCAGGTCGATGCGATACGACAGACGCGTGAGTTGCGCCGTCAACGCCGGCGTGCGCACGTCGATGTACGCCGCCTCGATGGGCGCCAGATCGGCCGGAGACGCCGCAGCCAGGCGCCCAAACGCCTCGTCGAGCGCCACGAACTCGGTCATAAACAGGTCATACCACTCGCAGATCGACGACGTACCCACCGGTAGCGCAGAAGAGAAGCCCACTCGCATGTGCGGAGAAAAGCCCTGCGTGACGGCATAGGGAAGTCCCGCACGGCGCACGATGCGCTCAATGGTATGGATTACTTCGAGATGGCCCAGGTACTTAAGGCGATCGCGCTTGCCATAGCGAACACGAAGTCTAAAGAGCGTGGGGTTGTCGGTCAGGCGCTCACTCATGCGCGATCACCCATCAATACATTCTTGGCGTGGAGCGTGGGGCAGATTCCGCAGCCGGTGCACGACGTGCGAGTGCAGTCGGGAGTCGTGACACCCTCGAGCGAGCGACGGTACTCGCGCTCGAGGAAGCCGCGCGTGCAGCCGGGGCTCACATGCTCCCACGGCAGACGCCAGTCCAACTCATAGGGCAGGTGCACAAGCTCATTGAGGTCGATGCCGTTTTTGGCAGCAGCCTCCTTCCAGTTATCGAGCGAGAAATGCTCTACCCAGGCGTCAAAGCGAGACCCCAAGCGCCAAGCATCGATGATGACGGGCGTCATGTCACGACCGGCGCGGGAGAGCGCGGCCTCGATGAGCGAGGTCTCGGCATCGTGGTAATGCACGCGGACGGCACGGTTGCGAACGCTCGTGATAAGCAGCTTCTGGCGACGCTTGACGTCGTCGTAGTCGAGCTGCGGGCACCACTGGAACGGCGTGGCAGCCTTGGGGATAAACACCGAAACCGAAATGGACACCGAGATCGAGCCGCGACGAGCCTTGGGCACCACGGAACGACCGAGCTCCAGCACGTGATCGGCCAGATTGGCGATGGCCACGATGTCCTCGTCGCGCTCGCCGGGAAGGCCCATCATAAAGTAGAGCTTCATGCGGTTCCAGCCGGCCTCGAAGGCCGCCTTGGCCGCACGGTCCAGGTCCTCCTCGGTCACGTTCTTGTTAATGATGTCGCGCATGCGCTGGCTGCCGGCCTCGGGCGCGAACGTCAGGCCGCCCTTCTTTTCGCCGGCAACCGACTCGGCCATATCCACGCCAAACGAATCCAGGCGCTGCGACGGAATAGACACGCGAATACCCGTATCCTCCAGGCGACGGTTGAGCCTGCCGAGCACGTCACGAATGCAGGAGTGGTCGGTCGTGGAGAGCGAGGTCAGCGACACCTCGTCATAGCCGGTCTTTTCCAGACCCTGAATCACCGACGAGACGATCTGGTCGGCCGAGCGCTCGCGCACCGGGCGATACGTCATGCCGGCCTGGCAAAAACGACAGCCGCGAGCGCAGCCACGCAGGATCTCGACAGACAGGCGGTCGTGGACCAGCTGCGCATAGGGCACGCACGACTGCGACAGCGGATTCGTGGCGCCGAAATCCTCGACGACGCGCTTGTAGACCACGACCGGAGCATCCTTGCCCTCACGCGGCACGGTGTAGCCATGCGGCGAGCAGGGCTCATCGTGACGAACCTCATAGAGCGACGGCACGTAGTTGCCGGCAATGGATGCAAGCTGCTCAACAATCTGCGCGCGCGGGACTCCTTCGTCACGCAGGCGGCGATGCAGCTGGCAGGTCTCGAGCAGCGATTCCTCGCCCTCGCCGATGAGGATGGCATCGAAGAAGGCCGCGTACGGCTCGGGGTTGTACACCGAGGGACCGCCGGCGATGATGATGGGGTCGTCTTCGCCTCGGTCGGCCGCCAACAGCGGAATGCCAGCGAGGTCGAGAGCCTCGAGGAAGTTCGTCACCGCCATCTCGTGCGGCACATGCAGGCCGACGATATCAAACGAAGCGACGGGGGCAGCGCCTTCGAGCGACAGCAGGGGAATACCCGCCTCGCGCATGGCGTCACCCATATCGGGCCACGGCACATAGCCACGCTCGCAGGAGATGCCCTCGGCCTGGTTAAGGATGTTGTAAAGGATGGCGATGCCCTGGTTGGGCAGACCGACCTCGTACACATCCGGGTAGATCAGGCAGCAACGGTAGTCGGCATCGGCCTTGGAAAGCGTGCCCCACTCGTGATCGATATAGCGGCTCGGCTTTTCGACCTTGGCGAGCAGCGGCTCAATTAAATGAAAGCAGTCTTGATACGGAACGCGCAACGGAAAACCCCTAAGCAGCGAGATCGGATGCGTCTTGGTAGGACGCCATAGGACGGGTAGCGCCCGCGACCGTGGTCACCAGATCGCGAACGCGGGAGAACGTGGCAGTGACTACCTCGTTGGCACGGCTGTAGTCGACATCGCGCTCGTAGAGCGAAACGAGCGCACGGCCCATGCCATAGGTGCCCGCGGCAGCAGTGAGCGCCTTGACGGCAAACCCAATATGCGGCGTCTGCTTGACGAGCGCACGGGTGACCGCGCGGATCACAAGACCGCCGGCAAGCACGCCCGCGACCTCGTAGCCGCGCTCAGGCTTAATGCCGCGTCCAAAGACGGCAGCGAGCTCAAAGAGCATGCCCACCTGAGCCAGCGCCATAACGGGATAATCGGCGCCCGGCAAAAACACCAGCGCACCGGTCGCCATATTGGTGAGCGCGCACGAGGTGATGATACGATTGGCCGCCGCGATGCGCATGAAGGCAAAGTTCGCCGCAAAAGCCGTTTCCTTTTCGGTGCGATCGAGAATCCAGCGGGCAAGCGTCTCGAGCAGATACGTCTTATCGGTTGCCGCCACCACGCCGAGCATGGGCGTGGACTCCTCGATAAACGGCACCTCCACAGCAGACTCGGCAAGCACGCACACGGGCGCGCCAGCGATCACGAGCTCCTGCACGGCACTCTCCAAGCGGTCGGAGCCGCACGAGAGCACCAGCACCACATCGGTATCGGTCTTTGGAGCAATTCGCTCCTCCCCCAGACGCTCGACGCGCACAATGCCCGAGGTCGTCTGCGGCACAAAGGCGTCACGCACCGTCTCAGCAAGAAAGCGCGAGGCGGACGAATCCAGATAGACCGAGACGCGCACCGGCGTATCGGAATCCTTCTTAACGGACGCGCCCATCTTAAAAGCGCGGGTCAGCTTATCTACGGGAATTATCATAGCAAACCCCTCCAGCGGTTACGCGGCGCCCGAACGATGCCGCCATATGGATTGTACGATACCCACCGTCAGCAGCTGAATCATCATCGAAGACGAACCGAAGCTAATAAACGGTAGCGGAATACCGGTAATCGGCATCATGCCGATGCACATGCCGATGTTTTCGAAGGTCTGGAACGCCCACATGCCAACGATGCCCACACACGAAAGACGCAAGAACAGCGACTCACACTTAAAGGCGACGCGAATCGTCGAAAAGATCAGCAGCACGTAGAGGCACAGGAGCAAAAAGGAACCGCAAAAGCCAAAGGTCTCGGACAGGAAGGCGAAGACGAAGTCGGTGTGGAACTCAGGCAGAAAGCCGCCGGCCGACTGCGTCGCATGGCCCAAGCCCTTACCAAAGAAGCCGCCCGAGCCAACGGCGATAAGCGACTGTTGCAGGTTGTAGGCATCGTCCGAATCGGCATTATCGGGGTCGATAAAGACCGTCAGGCGGTTCATCTGATACTGCTTGATGAGCACATCGTGGCCGAGCAACGAATCAAAGACCGAATCGAGCGCCAGGACGAGGGCCACCAGGCCCACGAGAAGGGCCAGGGTCGACAGCACCCATTCGCGGCGCGCACCGCTCATGCAGATGACGATGGCGCCCGAGACCAGCACGACCAGGCCCGAGCCCAGGTCGCCCATGGCAACGACGGCCAAAAACGGGATGGACAGCATGCCGCAGAGCTTGACGTAGTCGCGAACGGTATCGATGCGGCCGTTATACTGCGAGCCAAGCGTGGCGATAAAGAAGATGGTGATGAGCTTGGCAAGCTCGACCGGCTGGAATGTCAAGCCGATACCGGGAATCTTGATCCAGCCCGTCATGCCCAGACCCCCCGTATAGGACAGGCCCGGAATCTTGGGCGAGAAGATCACGATCAGGTCAATGACGAGCAGCGCCGTCGAAAAATTGGAAATACCGCGCAGATCGGTACGCCAGACGAGCACCGCAAGCACCGCGCCAATGCCAATGCCCAGCAGGTGGCGCGAGAATGAGGCGTCGGCCTTAAACTGTGACGCCGACCAAATAATGATGGCGCCATAGGCAACGAGCGCGACGGTAGCCAGCAGCACACCGATATGCACCTTTTGGCGAAACGTACCGCGCGAGGCCGAAAGTTGCTTGTTGACGCGGTCCAGGCTGCTGCGAGAGCCGGTCTTGGTTGAACGGAACAGATCCGCCGGAGAAAAATCCATCGCAACCTCCTATCGAACCGAAGAATCGCCCGAGGCCGAAGAGGTATCGGGCTCGTCATAAATCACGCCGAGCACGTCGCGCACGACATGCATCGCGGTATCCGAACCACCGCCGCCCTGCTCCAGGACAGTAGCGATGACATACTTGGGATCATCGGCCGGTGCATAGGCGCAGAACCACGCGTATTCGTCCTCGCCGCTTTTCTCGCCCGTGCCCGACTTGCCGTACACCTGCGGCGTCAGGGTGCCAAAGTGAGCCGCCAGGGACGTCGATGCCGTGTAAATCACGTCGTGCATGCCGTTGCGAACAAGAGCCAAATCCGAATCGCTGTTGATCTTGGCCTCCAGGCGCTTCTTCTTGCCTTTGCCGTTGTACTTATAGGCATCGCCGTCGCCATCGCGCGACACGGCAGACAAAAACACGTGAGGCACGTACTGCTTACCGCCGTTGGCGAGGCCCATGTAGGCGCATGCCATCTGCAGAGGCGTCACCAGGATGTCGCCCTGGCCGATGGCAATGTTGGTCATATCGCCGGCATTCCACTTGCGGTCCTCGGCAGAGGCGTCGGTAAAGTACGACTCTTTCCACTCGGCATCGGGAATACGGCCCGCGCCCTCACTCGGCAGATCGATACCGCAGGTCTTGCCTAGGCCCCAGCGACGAAAGACCTCCTGCAGGCCCTCGGAATGTTGCTCGTCATAAAAGAAGGCCTTGCCCATGTCGTAGAAGACGGGGTCGCACGAGTTGGCGATACCCGACTGCAGCGTCATGGTGCCGTGGCCAGACGTCAGCCAGCAGCGCTTGCCCCAAGCCTTGCCCAGGCCCGTCCAATAGCCCGTGCAGTTAGTTGTCTGCGTTGAAGTGTAGGTTCCAAACTCAAGACCGGCCAGTGCCGAGAGCGGCTTGATGGTCGAGGCCGACATGTACTGTCCGCTAATGGCGCGGTTGAGCAGCGGGTGCGAACCCTTGTCATCATTGAGCTCGGTCCACACGTCATTTGAGACGCCGCCGATAAAGACGGAAGGATCGAACTTGGGCTGGCTCGCCATGCCCAGGATCTCGCCATTGTTGGGATCGAGACACACCACAGCGCCGTTGCCGGCATTGCTGTAGCCAGTGGTCTTGGCAAGCTCGATGGCGCTCGCCAGCGCCATCTCACAGGCCTGTTGGATCTTAAGGTCGAGCGTGAGTTTAATGTCGGAGCCGGCCTTGGCGGGCACGGCGCCGGCCTGACCGGTCACATTGCCCGAGGCATCGACCTTGACGGTCTGCTCGCCACGAATACCCTGCAGCAGGTTTTCGTAGTAGCTCTCAACACCCGCCTGGCCCACGATATCGCCCGACTGGTACGTAATCTTGCCAGCAGAAGCATCATCATCGCCAGAGGTTTTCTTATTCTGGGCCTCGAGCTGCTCGGAGGTAATGGTGCCGGTATATCCCAAGATATGGCATGCCGTCTCGCCATATGGATACTGGCGCTCGGTACGCTCGGCAATCTTGACGCCCGGGAACTCGCCGGCGTGCTCCTTGATATAGGCAACCGTGGAGCGACGGACGTCCGTCGCGATGGTATGCAGGCTCTGGGCGCCCTCGGAATTGTCCTGAATATTGCGCAGCACCGCCACGTAGGGCATACCGAGCACGTTGGCAAGATGGCGAACCAGAACCTCATCCTCGGCAAGGTCGCGGTAGGCCACGACAGCAAGTGAGGGACGGTTCTGGACAAGCGCCACGCCATTGCGGTCGAGGATGCGGCCGCGCACAGCGGGTGTGGTAACGGTGCGCGTCTGATTACTATTAGCCTGCTTTTCGTAATAGTCCGACGAGACCATCTGCATGCCCCACAGCTTGACGGCAAGCGCCGCGAACATCGCCCCCACACCCGTGGTGAGGATGGAGAAGCGGCCCTTAAAGGCGGTCGCCGCGGTATTGCCCTCGCCCTCGGTGGCGCGCGGGGCCGTTCCATGCTGCGTATCGTAAGTAAAACGGGAATCACCGCGACGCATGATGACCAGCGCGACCACGATGGCCACAACCAGCACGATACTGGCGATAATAACCGTCATCTGGGAAGACATCTACAGGCCTCCCCTATTTGAGCTTACGGGTCTTGGGCTTAAAGCGCATGCCCGTCTGGCGTCCGCCACGTGCGGAGAATCCATAACCGGACTGCGGCACGACGCCGGACATCAAAAACGGAATGGCAACCAGACCCGTCAGGATCGAAGACGGCAGCGCATGGCCGAAGATCGCCACGACAAAGCTCGTCTCCAAACCCATAAACAGCAAAATGATGCTGTAGATCACATTTATGACGAGCGCGAAGGCGCCCACAGTGATGCCGCGCGCACTCGGGGTACCGCCCGTCTGACCGGCGGCGCTATGCACCAGGGCAAAAGAACCCACGGTCAGCAGGAGCGACATAACGCCCACCGGCACGGCGGCGGAAAGGTCATAGAACAAGCCGCTGCAAAAACCGCACACGACGGCACGGGTCGGGTCGCCCGAGAACACGCTTAGGCACACCAGGATAATCATGAAGTTGACGCGACCGCCCGCAATGGAGATCTGCGGTGTCAGGCCTGCCTGCAGCAGCACGCACACGATGGCGGCGATAACAAACGTGCGGGAGCTCATCCCCTGCTCGTGTAGATCCATGGACATGCCCCCTATTCGCTCGAGCCGGAATCGGTCGTCTCGGACGTGTCGGAACTGTCATCCAGGCTCTCGTCCTTCGTCTTGGTCGCAGCATCGCGCGACGTTCCCTGCGGCGTGCTGTTGGCCGTGTTCACGTCCTCATCCGAGGCCGACTGTTCGTCGGTCAGCGAGGTAATGACCAGCACTTCCTCGTTGTTCTCGGCCGTCGTCTGGGCGCGCACCACAATGGTGTAGTACACGTCGTTTGCCGATTTCTCAACCGACGAGACGGTGCCGAGCGGTAGACCCTTGGGGAACACACCGCCAATGCCCGAGGTCACGATGATGTCGCCAACCTTAACGTCGGAGTCGACGCTCACGTACTCAAGACGCAGCGTACCGTCAGCCTGACCCTGCAGCATGCCCTGGGCGCGCGTGTCCTGCACCATAGCGGACACGCCCGAGTTCTCGTCGCCAATCAGGCGCACGGTGGACGTCTTGGCCGAGACCTCAATAATCTGGCCTATGACACCGGCAGAACTCGTCACAGGCATGTTGATGGTAAGACCGTCGGCAGAACCCTTATCGATGGTGACGGTCGAGGTCCAGGCATCGCCCGAAGCGCCGACGATACGAGCTGCAGTCGATTTGAGGTTGTAGGTCGACTGCAGGCCGACCAGACCCTCCAGTCGCTCGGCGGTCTTTTGAGCCTCGGAGAGCTCGGCGACCTTAGAGGTCAGTTCCTCGTTTTGCTTCTTAAGCTCGTCAAGCGTGTCCTGCGACGCCGTAAGGTTAGAGAACACGTTGCCGATCGCATTGAAGGGAGCCGCCACAGCCGAACCCACAAAGCGCACCGGCGAGGTAATCGTCGTCACACCCGAACGCACGGCATGAATCGGCCCCGTCTCGCCCTCACGAATATAAAACGTGAGCAGCAACACCGAAATCAGGCTGAAAACAATCAACGGGCGCATACCCGTTGATTGTCGCTTGGTATTCAGATTTGTGGAGAAACCCGAAGATCGTGCCAAATGGAATCCACCTTTTGGAAATTAAGCATTGGTCTGGACGAAGCCGCCATCAAACGCATTGGCCTCGAGCACGCGGGCACAGCCGTTAACGACGTTATCGAGCGCCGTGGGGCTGACGTTGACCGAAACGCCGGTCTCATCGCGCAGGCGCACGTCGAGACCACGCAGCAGCGCGCCGCCACCGGTCAGCAAAATGCCGTAGTACATAAGGTCCGAGGCAAGATCGGGAGGCGTAGCGTCGAGTGCGTCCTTGACGGCCTTGGCCATCTCGTCGAGCGGCTTGTTGAGCGCGCGACGAATCTCCTCGCTCTCGATGCGCACGGTCTTGGGCAGACCGGTGATCACGTCGCGGCCGTTGACCTCGACGTCGAGTTCGTCCTTAAGCGGCACGGCGGAGCCGACCTTGATCTTGATGTCCTCTGCCGTACGCTCGCCGATGGCCAGGTTGTAGGCATCGCGAACGTGCGTGAGGATGGCCTGATCGAACTCGTCGCCGGCAATACGGATGGACTGCGAGACGACGATGCCGCCCATAGCGATAACGGCAACCTCGGTGGTACCGCCGCCGATGTCGATGACCATGGAGCCGGTGGGTTCCTCGACGGGCAGGTCGGCGCCGATAGCAGCTGCCATAGGCTCTTCGATCAGATAGGCCTGGCGGGCACCGGCCTGGATCGTGGCCTCAAAGACAGCGCGCTTCTCGACCGACGTGACACCGGAGGGAACGCAGACGACAACACGCGGACGCGGAGTCCACGGATAGCGCTTCTCGGACGCCTTGTCGATAAAGTAGCGAAGCATGGCCTCGGTAACATCGAAGTCGGCGATGACGCCGTCCTTCAGGGGACGAACGGCCACGATGTTGCCGGGCGTACGGCCGAGCATGCGCTTTGCCTCGATACCGACCGCCAGGATGCGCTCGTCGTTCTTGTCGATGGCAACAACAGAGGGCTCGCGAATAACGATGCCCTTGCCGCGCACGGAGACAAGCGTATTTGCGGTGCCGAGGTCGATGGCAAGATCGCCCGCATAGCTACCGAAGAACATATCCATCAAAGAAAACAACGCAACTCCTGATGTGTTGGATGATTGCTGGAAAACTACTAGCTCATCATACTAGCGCAAGCCCGGCACCTCACTTGCGGTGAAGCGCCGGGCAAAGCTAAATCCCATAAGGTCACTACTGGTTGTCAGCAGCCGAGAAATCCATATCGAGCGAAGAAACGGCCCAGCCGATATGGTTGTCGGAGCGCACGAATTTGACGGTGTACTCCTGCTCGCCGCCCTTGGACAGCGATGCCTTCACCTTAGCGGTCGTCTCGGTCATGGACTGATCCATGCCCTCGACGGACACGGTGGCACCCTGCGGAATCGAGGAGATGATCATCGACTTAGCGTCCTCGGACAGGTTCGAGGCCAGGCAAGACTCGGCCTTTGCGGCGTCACCGTCGCCGGCAGCCTGGAACAGATCGGTAACGACAGACTCCTGAGACGGGAAGCCAAAGCCGCGCGTGTAGGCAAAGCCCAGACCGCCCGCGGCGATCAAAATGAGCAGAAGCAGCACGAGGAAGACTTTGAGACCCGTGTGGCGATGGCGACGACGGACCTTGGCCTGCTTACGATCCTGACGGTCCTGCTGAACCATCTCGGACTCGGACAGCGTAAAGAAGCCGGTGTCCGAGGGATCGGGCATAAACTGACCGGTCGCGCCGGTAGGATCGAGAGGATCGACGGCAGGAGCGTCCATCGCGGGCGCCGGAGCCGTGGCCATGGCCGTCTGGGCAGACAGCGCGGCAAGCGAATCGTGCACGCGGGCAAGCTCGTCGGCCTGCTCGGAGGTGAGCTGGTAGATGCCATCGGCAGTAGCGGCGTTAAAGGCGTCGAGTGCGTCGGAGGGACGGCCGGCGGCAGAAAGCGCCTGACCCATGCCGGCGTTGAGCGCACGCGTGTCGTCGCGGGGGCCGGCAAAGTCGATAGCCGTGCGGTAGGTCTCCACGGCATCCGCCGGACGGCCGAGCTTAATGAAGCAACGACCGAGCTCGCCGAGTGCGGCGGCAGGAGCCGGATTGGCGCCGTCGATGGCAGCCTGACGGAAGGCGGTTCCCGCGTTGGCATAGTCGCCCGACTGGAACAGCGCATTGCCCAGGCCCAGATAGGCCTTGAACGGCGTGGCATAGGAAGCATCCTGCGTAGCAGCAGAGAACGCCTGAGCGGCCGTCGTGTAGTCGCCCACGGCGGCAAGCGCCTTGCCGCGGTTGGTGAGCAGCGCGCCGCGCTTGCCGTAGGTGCCGTCGTTGAGGGCGGCGGCATAGGCCTCGGCGGCCTCGGCATACATGCCCAGGTGCATCAAGGCGTTGCCACGAAGGTGATCGGCCTCGCCCATAATCTCATCGGGAGTCTTTGCCGCCCCAAGCATCTGGGCTGCAGCGGAAAAATCACCCGCGCGGTAAGCGGCGCGGCCCTGTTGGATCAGCTGGCTATTCAAGGAAGCCCCCTTTACTCGTGAACGATCTCGACATGGACGATCTCGTCGCCGGCACGCAGCTGCGAAATCACATCGAGACCCTCGACCGTGGTACCAAAGACGGTGTAACCGGAATCGAGGTTATGCTGGGCACCCAGGCAGAAGTAGAACTGCGAACCCGCGGAATCGGGGTCCATGGAGCGTGCCATGGCAAGGGCGCCATCGACATGGCTGTTGCGCGGATTGGTGGCAAACTCGCCCTTGATGCAGTAGCCGGGGCCACCGGTACCGGGCATGCCGTCGGGGCCCTCAAGACCGGCGGCGACGTCGGCGCCGGACATGTCGCGGGTATTGGGGTCGCCACCTTGGATAACAAAACCGGGCACATAGCGATGGAACTTAAGGCCATCATAGAAACCCATCGTGGAAAGCTCGCAGAAGTTCGCGACATGAATGGGAGCGCCCTCGCCGTCAAACTTGACCTTGATGGTACCCTTCGACGTCTCGATTACGGCGCACTCGTCGCCGACAAGCTGATACTCGGGCGTGTAGAGCTCTTTCTTAAAACCAAACATGTGGTTCCTTCCTCGTGCGTTTAAAGCATATTTGTACGAATTGTAGCAATAAGCACGGGCTTACATCAATTGCGCACGTAGGTTATGCCGACTATGGCGAACTAATTTTAGGAACGCTGCTGCGGCTTCCAGGAACCCACATTGGCGTCGTACTGGTTCAGCGCGCTGTTGCCGCCCTGCGCGATGGGCGCCAGGATCTCGCTTTGGTGGGAACTCATCGACTCGCCATCGGGAATGGCCAGCGAGATATCCCAGCTCTGGCAGATCACGTCGACGCGCTCATACATCCACTCGGCAAGCTGCTTTAAGTGGGCGATGTCATCCGCATAGACCGTATCGTCCTGTACTTTCAGGTTGTTAAGCTCATCTTGCGTCTTTTTTATCTGGTCACGCAGGGCGTAGGCACTCTGCGACAGCTCCTGACGGGTGGACAGCGGCGTTCGGAGATAGCCGTTGTTAAAGGAATCGATGACCTCGCCGATCTGATCCTCGTCAGCATAGGACACGATGGTCTGATACAGACCGTCGAGCCTGGTATAGAGCTGATCATCGGTGAGCACGGTTTCTTCCTGGACCACCTCGGCAGAATCGTCCTGCTTGGTATCGTCCTCAGTGGCCTCGCCCTTTTGACGCGTGGGGAAGGTCGTCTGCGCGGCCTGGCCAAACTGGTCGTAGAAGCCAGGCATGACACCCATAGGATCGGCCGTCACGAACCAATAGGCACCGCCGCAAACGACGGCAAGGACCGCGATGATAATGAGCGGCTTGGGGATATGACGCTTGTGCTTGTGATAGGCGTCCTCGTCGGGATGCACCTTGCGCTTGGGTTTTTGAGCATCGTCATGCAGGGAAACGGGCGTGGGAATATCGACCTTGGGGATACCGAAATCCTTATCGAAAGCTGGCAGCACGCAGGTCTCATTGGGGTCGGCGGCGTCCGAAAGCACCGCAGCGGCAGAGGCCGGCGCATGCGGCACCTCGGTATCGATCTGCTCTTGCGTTAGGCGCGGAAAGCCCGCCGTGCGGCCCGCTGCCAGGTCGGATGCGGCCGCGTCCTCGGAGAGGATACCCGGAGCGGGGCGTCCGCATTTGGGGCACGTGCGATCATGCGGAGAAAGACGGGCACCGCAGCCCTCACAGAACACGAACTCGGTGTGCTCCGGACCATCGCCCGGACCCACATAGGCGTTGCAGTAGGGGCAGAACGAGGCGCCGTCCTCGATAGTCTTAAGGCAATGCGGGCAGATCACGGCATCCTCTTTTCGAAGCAATTCAAACAATCGAGGTTAGAGCATAACATCGCCACGGCCCCACAGGAGCAAGGCACCAATTCAACATCGCCAGGGCACGTAGTTACTTCTTCTTTTTGCTTGGCATCGAGACTTTGATGCCTTGGGCGGACTTGGTCACGCGAGAGCGCTTGGCTCCGGTACTCTTCTTTTTCTTGGGCTGGGCCTGGGCCACGCCCTCGAGTGCGCGGGCCTCGGCCTCGCGAGCGGTGCGATCTTCACGGCGCTGCGCCATGTCGGCGGCGAAGCGCTTGGCAAAACGCTCGGCCGTCGAACCCGTCGAGCTCACCTTGCCGCCGCCGCGACCCAGGTGGACGCGCACACCGCGGCCAAAACCAGTTGCAGCATGACGACGACGCGGCTTGAGCGAATCCATCATCGTGGCGAGCTTAAAGAACACCGAGCAGGTAAAGACCACGATGACAGCCAAGATAACCATCTGGCCCATCGACAGGTTGGCAATAGACAGCAGCTCTGGGAATCCGATAACGCCCACCAGGATGCCGGCGACTACAAACACAAAGAGCACCACACGTAAGGGCGTGAGCGGCTGCGAGATGCGCCAAATCAGGCTGACGCTCGCCGCGCACGACGTAAGCAGGCACATCGTGGACAGCGTGAGCTGGCTAAAGCCAAACACGCGCGCCACAAAGATATCGAGTGCCGCGGCCAAAATGACCGCAATCGACGCCGGCAGTGCCCGCTTGAGCACGTTTGTCAGGAACGACCCCTTCACGCGAGCATTGTTGGGCTCCAGGCCCAACACAAAGCCCGGCGCGCCGATGCAGAAGAAGTTGATGAGCGTCATCTGGATGGGCTCGAAGGGATACGGCGGCAGCGCAATGCACAGCGCCGCCAGGCCCATCGAGAACAGCGTCTTGGTCAGGAACAGCGAGGCCGAACGCTGCAGGTTGTTGATGGAGCGACGGCCCTCGGCCACCACGGCGGGCATCGAGGCAAAGTCGTTGTCAACGAGTACGATCTCGGCCACGTTGCGCGCGGCATCGGAGCCGGCCGCCATGGCAACGGAGCAGTCGGCCTCCTTGAGAGCCAGCACGTCGTTGACGCCGTCGCCCGTCATGGCCACGGTGTGCTCGCGGCGCTTGAGCGCCTGCACGAGCTCGCGCTTCTGCTGCGGGGTCACACGACCAAAGACATGGTAGCGGTCCACTGCGGCATCGAGCTTGGCCGGCGTATCGAGCGTCGTGGCGTCCACATAAGCGTCCGCCCCCGGCACGCCCACCACGCGCGCGATCGACGACACCGTACGCGGGTCGTCGCCACTGATCACGTTGAGGGTCACGCCCTGCTCGTTAAAGTAGCCGATGGTCTCGGCCGCCGAGGTACGAATCTCGTCGCGGATGGTCACAAAGCCCACGGGCTCGGCCTCGCCCACCATATCGCCATCGGGCGTAAAGCCGTCAACGCGCGCCACCACGAGCACGCGGCAGGTATCGGCAAGCTCGGCGACACGGTTCTCGACCTGAGCAAACGCACGATTAGAAAGCACAAACTGCGCGGCGCCCATCACATAAGAGCCCTGCGCAAACGAAGCACCACTCCATTTTTTAGACGATGAGAATGGAATGACCGACAGCGGCTCAGACACCTCGACCGGCCGATCGGCGTAATAGTTGAGCAGCGCCTGACAGGTCTCGTTGGCATCGGCCGAAGTCGCACGTGCCACGTTAGCCAGCGCAAAATCGAGCACCGTGGAATCGACTGGAACAGCCGCCTCGTCCGAGCCGGCGCCTAGGCTCACGCCCTCAACCGGCAGCGGATACGTGCCCTCGACCTCCATGCGGCCCGACGTGATGGTGCCCGTCTTGTCCAGGCACAGTACATCGACGCGAGCGAGAGTCTCGATGCAGTAGAGCTGCTGCGCCAGCACCTTGCGGCGGGCCAGGCGCACCGTGGCGATGGCGAGCACCGACGAGGTCAGCAGCACCAGGCCTTGCGGGATCATGCCCAGCAGGGCGCCCACCGTGGACAGCAGCGCCGACGAAGGCACATGACCAGCCAGCAGCTCGGAGAAGCACCACGAAAGCGCGCTATCGCCCGGGGTTCCCGCGGCATCCCACAGCTCGCTCACACTCGAGGCAAACAACGCCAAACCGAGCGGGATCATGATGATGCTCGCAAAGCGCACGATGGCGTTAAGCGCGTTCATGATCTCGGAATTGACCTTTTTGACGTACTTGGCCTCGTTATTAATTTTGGCCACGTAGTTGTCGGCGCCGACATGAATCACGCGGGCGCGCAGCAAGCCCGAGTCGATAAAGCTGCCGCTCATGAGCTCGGAACCGGGCTGTTTCTTAATAAGGTCGCTCTCGCCCGTCAGCAGGCTCTCATTCACGAGCGCCTCGCCCGAAACCACCACGGCGTCGGCGGGAATCTGGTCGCCGCGCCCCAGGCGGATGATGTCGTCGAGCACGATCTGGTCCAAGTCGAGCTCCACCTCAGCGCCGTCGCGCACCGCGATGGCCTTCTTGGAGGTCAGCAGCGTGAGCTTATCGACCATCTTCTTGGAACGCATGGATTGAATGACGCCAATAGCGGTATTGAGGAACACCACGAACAGGAACGTCAGATTCTTAAACGAACCGGTCAAAATGACCAGGAACGCCAAGATCACGTTGATCAAATTGAACAACGTGCAGAGGTTCTCGATGATGAGCTCTTTGACCGACTTGGTCTTGAGCTCCATGTTGCGGTTGATCTTACCGGCGGCGATGCGCTCCTCGACCTCGGCGGTCGAGAGTCCGCGCTCGATATCCGTTGCTGCCATACCACGTCCCATCACGTCGCGTCGGTATAAGAAAAACCGCCCGGACCATGCGAGGTTCGGACGGTCTTACGTTCGATGGTGCCCCATGTTGGATTCGAACCAACGGCCTTCTGCTCCGGAGGCAGACGCTCTAATCCCCTGAGCTAATAGGGCCAACGTTCGGCATTATACCCAAGTGCACCACGGGCTATCAAAATAAAAGAAAAAGCTTTGCAATTCCGAGGAAGACGCGGCGCAATGGCCCACTTTAGAAGGCAAAAGCGAGTCAGATAGTATAAACTCTCATGCACCATATATACACGGCTCGCGATGCGGGCCGTTTTTGCAAAAGTTATCCATCGAGGTGAGAGGCACACCATGATTGCAATTTTAAAGCAGAGCGCCAGCGACGAGGCCGTCAGCCATATCGTCAGCTGGATTGAGAAAAAGGGCCTGAAGACCGATGTCTCGCGCGGCGAGAACGAGACGATCATCGGCCTGGTGGGCGATACGACCAAGATCGACCCGTTCCTGCTCGAGTCCATGGATGTCGTCGAGCGCGTGCAGCGCGTCTCCGAGCCGTTCAAGCGCGCCAACCGCAAGTTCCACCCCGAGGACTCCGTCATCGACTGCGGCCACGGCGTCAAGATCGGCGGCGATCAGTTCCAGGTCATCGCCGGCCCGTGCTCCGTCGAGGGCGAGAACCTCATCCGCATCGCACGCCGCGTGAAGGCCGCCGGCGCCACGATGCTGCGCGGCGGTGCCTACAAGCCCCGCACTTCCCCGTACGCCTACCAGGGCATGGGCCCCGCCGGTCTGGACCTGCTGTGCGAGGCGTCTGCCGAGCTCGACATGCCGATCGTCACCGAGATCATGGACCCGCGCGACGTGCAGGTCTTCCTGGACAAGAAGATCGACGTCATGCAGATCGGCGCCCGCAACGCCCAGAACTTCCCTCTGCTTAAAGAGGTCGGCAAGACCAAGACTCCGATCTTGCTTAAGCGCGGCATGTCCGGCACGATCGATGAGCTGCTCATGGCCGCCGAGTACATCATGAGCGAGGGCAACGACAACGTCATCCTGTGCGAGCGCGGCATCCGCACCTTCGAGACCCGCACCCGCAACACCTTCGACCTCAATGCCGTGCCGGTGCTGCACCACCTGTCGCACCTGCCCGTCGTCGCCGACCCCAGCCACGCCACCGGCTACACCCGCTACGTTGAGCCCATGGCGCTCGCCGCGACCGCCTGCGGCGCCAACGGCCTGGAGATCGAGGTCCACGACGAGCCGAGCCGCGCCTGGTCCGACGGCGCCCAGGCCCTCACCCCCGATCAGTTCGACGACACCATGCGCCGCATCCGAGCCATCCGCGAGGTCGTCTGCCAAGAGACCATGGAGTAGCCCATGGGTACAGTGAGAAACGCGCGCGTTAACCAGGGCGGCCCCAAGTGCGCCGGCATCGTCGGCCTTGGCCTCATCGGCGGCAGCTTTGCCCGCGGCTATGCGCAGGCGGGCGTCCGTGTGCTGGCCTGGGATCCCGATGACGATGTCATGACGGCTGCCAGCATGGGCACCGTTGCCGGCGAGCTCAACGACGAGACGCTCGGCGAATGCGACATCATCGTCCTGGCTTGCTACCCCGAAGCCTGCATCGAGTGGCTCGAGGCACACGCCCAGGCACTCGCCGACGCCACCGATACCGAGGCCATCATGGGCCCCGTGGTAATTGACACGGTGGGCGTCAAGGGTATCGTGTGCGAGCGCGCCTTTGAGCTTGCCCGCGAGCACGGCTTTTACTTTGTGGGCGCGCACCCCATGGCGGGCACGCAGTACTCGGGCTATGCGCACTCCCGCGCCGACCTGTTCCAGGGCGCCCCGCTCGTGCTCGTACCGCCCGCGGTGGACGATGCGCTCAAACTGGAGCTTTTGGGCCAGGTGCGCGAGATGGTACGCCCCTTGAGCTTTGGCAAGTTCAGCGTGACCAGCGCCGCCGAGCACGACCGCGTCATCGCCTTTACGAGCCAGCTCGCGCACGTCGTCTCCAACGCCTATGTTAAGAGCCCGACCGCTCAGGTCCACCACGGCTTTTCGGCCGGCAGCTACCGCGACCTCACCCGCGTGGCGCACCTCAATCCGCAGATGTGGTCCGAGCTCATGATCGACGACGCCAATGCGCTCGCCTTCGAGATCGACCATCTGATCGAATCGCTCGGCGCCTACAGCCGCGCCCTTAAAGACCGCGACCAGCGCTATCTGGAGAATCTCCTTGCCGAGGGCGACCGAATTAAGCGCGCACTCGACGACGAGGCCTCCCACTAGACCACCTATCACGCCAGGTCGAAAGGACCGAAGCTTATGGCGATTACCATCGATATCGACACCGCACGCCCCTACCAGGTGCATGTTGGCACGTTTTTGCTGGAGCAGGCGGGACCGCTCGTGCGCGCCACTGCCGGCGGCACCAAGGCCGTCATCGTGACGGACACCAACGTGGGCCCGCTCTACCAGATGCCCGTTAAGCAGAGCCTGGAGGCGTCAGGCTACGAGGTGAGCATCTGCACCTTCGAGGCCGGCGAGGCCCATAAGCGCGCCGAAACCTATGTTGCCATTTTGGAGTTTGTGGCCGAGCACGAGCTTTCGCGCTCCGACGTGATCGTGGCACTCGGCGGTGGTGTCGTGGGCGACGTGGCGGGCTTTGTGGCCGCCACCTACATGCGCGGCTGCAAGTTTGTGCAGATCCCCACGAGCCTGCTCGCCATGGTGGATTCGTCGGTGGGAGGCAAGACCGCCATCGACCTGGCTGCCGGCAAGAACTTGGCCGGCGCCTTTTGGCAGCCGAGCGTGGTTATCGCCGACGTGGGGTGCCTGGCCACCCTCACGCCCGAGCAGTTCGCCGACGGCTGCGGCGAGGTCGTCAAGCACGCCGTAATCGCCGACCCGGAGCTTTTCGCCGAGCTGGAGAAGACCCCGCTCACGCTGGAGCTGCTCAACCAGGACGTGGCTCGCGTGGCGCTTATCATTGCCCGCAATATCGACATCAAACGCGCCGTGGTCGTCGCCGACGAGCGCGAAACCAACCAGCGCAAGCTCCTCAACTTTGGACACAGCGCCGGACACGCCGTCGAGGCCTGCGAGCACTTTGAGCTCGGACACGGCAACTGCGTGTCGATCGGCATGGGTATCATCACGCGCGCCGCGGCCCTGCACGGCGTCTGCGATGCTGCGCTGCCCGGTCGTATTGAGGAGCTCTGCGCCCGCCATGGCCTCAAGACCCGCTGCGGCCTAGATGCCGATGCCGTCTTTGCCGAAGCGCTCCACGACAAGAAGCGCGCGGGCGACACCATCGACCTGGTGATTCCGCACGGCATTGGCCGCTGCAGCATCGACCGCACGCCGCTTTCCATTTTCCACGAACTCATTGCCGAGGGCCTCGGCCAGAAGGGAGACGCATCCGCATGCTAGCCCGCATCACCCCGTCCCCACTCAAGGGCACCGTTCCCGCTATCGCGTCCAAGTCGATGGCGCATCGCCTGATCATCTGCGCTGCGCTTGCCAACGGCGAGACACACGTCACCTGCAACACCACCTGCGCCGACATCGAGGCTACGGTGCGTTGTCTTACGGCACTCGGCGCCCGCATTGAAACCGTCGAGGATGGCTTCCAGGTCCATCCCACCATGAAGAGTGTTGAGTTTGGCCTGCTCAAGGCCCTTGCCGGCGGCACGCTCGACTGCGGCGAAAGCGGCTCCACGCTCCGTTTTATGTTGCCCGTCGCCTGCGCGCTGGGCGCAGAAGCAACTTTTGTGGGTCAGGGACGCCTGGGCGCCCGCCCGCTGTCCCCGCTCTCGGACGAGATCATCGCCGCCGGCTGCGACCTACAGGGTCTGGGCGGTTTTCCGCTCAAGACGAGCGGACGCATGCGCCCGGGCACCTTTGTGCTGCCGGGCAACGTGAGCTCGCAGTACATCTCGGGCCTGCTGCTGGCAGCCCCGTTGCTCGCCCAGCCCTCCTGCGTGCAGGTGACCGGCCTCATTGAGAGCCGCCCCTACATTAACCTGACGATTCAGGCCATGAAGGCCTTCGGCGTCGAGGTTAACGTCGAGCGTATTCCCGCCAGGGACGGCCAGCCCGAAGTCATAAACTTCCGCGTGAGCAGTGGCTCGTACCGCACGCCCGGCAACGTGGCCGTCGAGGGCGACTGGTCCAACGCCGCCTTTTGGCTGTGCGCCGGCGCCATCGGCACCGACCCCATCACCGTCGAGGGTGTGTCCCTGAGCTCCGCGCAGGGCGACCGCAACGTGCTTGCCGCGCTTTCGCGCTTTGGCGCCCGCATCGTGCGCTCCACCAACGCCGCCACCGTGCAGTCCGACAAGCTCGCCGGCTTTGAGATGAGTGCCCACGACATTCCCGACCTCGTGCCCATTATCTCGGCCGTGGCCTCACTGGCACAGGGCCGCACCTTTATCCGCGATTGCGCCCGTCTGCGCATCAAGGAATCCGACCGTCTGGCCACCACCACCCGCGAGCTCACCGCGCTGGGCGCGCAGGTACGCATTGCCGGTGACGACCTCATCATCAAGGGCGTCGATGCCTTTACCGGCGGCGAGGTCGATTCGCACAACGACCATCGCATCGCCATGATGGCAGCCATCGCCGCAAGTCGAGCCACCGGCGAGGTCGTGATCCACGGCGCCGAGGCCGTCAACAAGTCCTATCCCGATTTCTTCGACCACTACCGCCTGCTGGGCGGCAAGGTCACGCTCGAGGAGGAATAGCATGTCCTCGACCTTTGGCAACGTCTTGCACGTAAGCATCTTCGGCCAGTCGCACTCCCCCGCCATCGGCTGCTCCCTCGATGGCATTCCGGCGGGCATCGCCGTTGACCAAGAAGCGCTGCAGGCCTTTTTGAACCGTCGCGCCCCCGGTCGCGACGAGACCGCGACCAAGCGCCGCGAGGCCGACTCCGCCCAAATCATCGCCGGCGTGGTCGATGGGCACACCACCGGCGCGCCCATTGCCGCGATTATCGAGAACACCAACACGCGCTCCAAGGATTACTCCGAGCTGCGCCGCAAGCCCCGTCCGGGACATGCGGACTTCCCTGCGCGCGTGAAGTATCACAACATGCACGATGTCGCCGGCGGCGGGCATTTCTCCGGCCGCCTAACGGCACCCTTATGCATCGCCGGCGGCATTGCGCTGCAGGCACTCGAGGCCTGCGGCATTAAAGTGATGGCGCATGTGGCGCAGATCGGCGGCATCTCCGACCTGCCGATGGACGATATAGTCTATCGCGAGGCCGACCGCAAGGCGATCCTTACGAACGATCTGCCGTGCATTGACGCCGCCGCAGCCGGCCGCATGCGTGAGGAGATCCTAGCCGCGCGCGACGAACTCGACAGCATCGGCGGCATCGTGGAGTGCGGCATTTACGGGCTTCCCGCAGGCATCGGCGACCCCATGTTCGACGGCATCGAGAACCGCATCGCGCAAATCGTGTTTGGCATTCCCGCCGTAAAGGGCGTGGAGTTCGGCATGGGCTTTGCCGTGGCCGCCATGCGCGGCAGCGAGAACAACGATCCGTATCGAATCGATGCCGAAACCGGCGAGATCGAGGTCGAATCCAATAACGCCGGCGGCATCCTGGGCGGTATTTCGACCGGCGCTCCCGTCATGTGGCGCATGGCCGTAAAGCCGACGCCCTCAATTGGCCGCGAGCAGCAGACGGTGGACATGGACGCTATGGAAAATGCCGAGCTCTCGGTCCACGGCCGCCACGATCCCTGCATCGTCCCCCGAGCTGTCCCCGTAGCCGAGGCAGCCGCCGCCCTTGCCATCTGGGACGCCCTCCTCGAAGACGCCGCCCAGCGCCAACTACCCACCCCTCAACATCCCCCGACACGTGAAAGGGGTCTCCATGGACCTTGCTGACATCCGCCAGGCCATCGATGGCATCGACACCACGCTCCTCAACAGCTTTGTCGAGCGCATGGACATTGCCACCGAGGTCGCCAAGTCAAAAATCGAGATGGGCAAGGCCGTCTTCGACCCCGCCCGTGAGCGCTCCAAGCTCAACAACCTCGCCAGCCGCGCGCCCGAGCGCTACGAGGCGCAGGCCATCACCCTGTTCCGTCTCCTCATGAGCATGAGCAAGGCCGAGCAGCAGCGCTACATCAACGAGCTCAAGGGCATCACCGTCTCGCAAAAGGCCCACGCCACGGCTGCAGCCTCCGACACGCCCTTCCCTCAAACTGCCACCGTCGCTTGCCAGGGCGTGGAAGGTGCCTACAGCCAGATAGCCGCGTGCAAACTCTTCGACGTGCCCGATATTGCGTTCTTCGAGACCTTCGAGGGCGTCATGCGCGCCGTGCGCGACGGCTTCTGCGAGTTTGGCGTGCTGCCCATCGAAAACTCCACCGCCGGCTCGGTCAACGCCGTCTACGACCTGCTCGCCCAGTTCGACTTCCACATCGTGCGCTCGCTGCGCCTCAAGATCGACCACAACCTGCTCGTCAAGCCCGGCACCAAGCTCGCGGACATACGCGAGGTCTACAGCCACGGCCAAGCCATTGCCCAGTGCGCTGGTTTTATCGAGGCGCACGGCCTGCACGCCACCAAGTACCCCAACACGGCCATGTCGGCCGAGATGGTCGCCAGCTCCGAGCGCACCGATGTTGCCGCCATCGCATCGCACAGCTGCGCCGCACTCTACGGCCTGGAGGTACTGGAGCCCAACATCCAGGACTCGGACAACAACTACACGCGCTTTGTCGTCATCAGCCGCGAGCCACGCGTCTACCCCGGCGCCAACCGCACCTCGCTCATGATTACCACGGCCAACGAGCCAGGCGCACTCTATCGCGTACTCGAGCGCTTCTACGCGCTCAATATCAACCTCATCAAGCTCGAGAGCCGCCCCATCCCCGGGCACGACTTTGAGTTTATGTTCTACTTTGACCTGGACTGCCCCTTTGGCAGCAAGGCCCTCGATGACCTGCTCGATTCCATCGATGACGTTTGCGAGAGCTTCACCTACTTTGGCAGTTATACGGAGGTGCTCTAGATGACCGATGTCGCCGCAACCCGCCCCTACGGCGTGCTGGGCCGCGTGCTGGGCCACAGCTACACCCCGACCATCTACAAGGAGCTCGCGGGGCTAGAGTATGTGCGTTTTGAGCGCGAGCCCGAGGACCTCCGGGCTTTTATGACGGGTGACGAATGGGAGGGCACCAACGTGACCATCCCCTACAAGCGCGCCGTCATGGAGTATCTGGACGAGCTGAGTCCACTCGCCGAGCGTATGGGAAACGTCAACACCATCACGCGCCTGCCCGACGGCCGCCTGCGCGGCGACAACACCGACTACTTCGGCTTTCAGTGCCTAGTCGAGGAGCTGGGCGTTGAGGTCGCCGGCAAGAAGGCCCTCGTGCTCGGTGCCACCGGTGGCGCCGGCACCACTGCCAGCATGGTGCTCGGCGACCTGGGCGCCATCGTCGTGCCGGTGGGCCGCACGAGCGAAGTCAACTACGACAACATCGCGCAGCAGTCCGATGCCGCACTGCTCGTCAACTGCACGCCCGCCGGCATGTTCCCCCACTGTCCCGATGCCCCCTGCACGCTCGAGGGGCTCGATGCGCTCGAGGGCGTCATCGACATTGTCTACAACCCCGCTCGCACGGGACTCATGCTCGAGGCCGAGCGCCGCGGCATCCCCTGCATCGGCGGCCTGCTCATGCTCGTGGCCCAGGCGGCGCAAGCCGTTGAGCGCTACACCGGCCAGGTCACTCCGCGTGAGCGCATTCTGGACGTAACGGAGCGCCTGTCACGCCGCGAACAGAACATCGCGCTGATCGGTATGCCGGGCTCGGGCAAGACCCGCGTGGGCGAGCAGATTGCCCTGCTCACGGGGCGAGAGCACATCGACTTGGACCGCGCCCTCGAGGAGCGCCTGGGCATGCCCTGCGCCGACTTTATCGTCGAGCGCGGCGAGGCGGCCTTCCGCGAGCAGGAGACGGTGGCGCTGTCCGACATCTCCAAGCGCAGTGGCCTGGTGCTCTCCACCGGCGGTGGCGTGGTCACGCGCGACGATAACTATCCGCTGCTGCACCAGAACAGCCAGATCGTGATGCTTAACCGCAAGCTCGACGAACTCGCCCACAAGGGACGCCCCATCACCGCCCGCGACGGCATCGACAAGCTGGCCGAGCAGCGCATGCCGCGCTACCGCGCCTGGGCCGACTACATCATCGACTCACGCGACTGCGCCGCCAACACCGCCCAAGCCCTCCTCGACACCCTCCCACCCGCTCTCTAATCAAAACCACCACAAAGGGGACAGACACCTTTGTGGTGGTTTCTCGATTGCAAAGGAAGCAAACATGAAAGCACTCGTCATCAACGGTCCCAACCTCAACATGCTTGGCATTCGCGAGCCGGGCATCTATGGCAGCGACAACTACGACCGCTTAGTGCAGATCTGCCAGCAAGCGGGCGCCGCACAGGGCTTCGACGAGGTCGAAGTTTTCCAGTCCAATCACGAGGGCAGCATCGTCGACAAAATCCAGGAGGCCTACGGCAAGGTCGACGGCATCGTCATCAACCCGGCGGCATACACGCATACGAGCGTGGCGATCCTCGACGCCCTCAAGGCCGTCGCCATCCCGGCTGTGGAGGTACACATTAGCGCCGTCGAGACCCGCGAGGACTTCCGCCAGGTGAGCTATGCACGCCTTGCCTGCTTCGCCACCATCACCGGCGAGGGCTTGCAGGGCTACGCCCACGCGCTGGAGCTGCTGAAAGAGCATCTCGAAAAGTAAGCCTGCAACACTACCGAATAAATGACAGCGGGGAGAACCAACTTGGTCCTCCCCGCTTTTAATTACGCCTTCTTGATCACGTACGCCAACCCTATGTCGCACCCGCAGCGCACAATCGACGCAAAGAGCCATGGCACTGGCAGCGTCATAAGCAGCGGCATCGTCTGCCAAGGAATAAACCAATCGACCGCATGGATTGCAAAGATGGCAAGACTGGCCTGTCCGCAGAACACGAGCGCTTGTTCAAAGGACCCCAAAACCGGCACGTCTTTCAACTTCTCCAGCGCCATGGAAACCCAGCACACGCAATAGCTGCCGGCAAGAGCGGCAACTGTCGCAACCACAAACCCATCCACGCGGCGGCTCGAAAGCTCAAGCCCACTCAGCGCGGCAAGGACAAGCCAAGCGACACCGGCTCCAATAAACAGCAGGGGCTTGCTCACGCTCGGCTCGAGCCCCCTTTGGCGCGCCGTATAGCCAATCCACATCAGCAAGACGATGTAGCAGCTCAGATCCAAATCGAGTGGCAGGTAAACACCAAAATAGCGAGACACGCTCAAACCGCAAAAGGCAATCGCGGCACAGACAACGCCCTGCCAAACAACCCCAATCCCGCCGCGATCAAACAGCCGCACAAGCGCATTAAACAACAGGCGCGACGTAAACAGCGCCGCCAAAAACCATGCCATGCCAACGGCGGTAACGCCAAGCCCAGGCACATCAACGCCCGAGGCAAACACAAGCGTCTTAAGCCCCGCAACCAGCGTACCGCTCGTCAAAGGAGCGCCGCTCATCAAGAACGTCGGCACCTGCCATGCCAGTGCAAGAACCACATACGGCACCAGCAGGCGCGACACCGAACCACTCAGCAGCTCGCGCCACGGCTTCGGCCTAAACGTATACCCGGCAAGAATAAAGAACACCGGCATGTGAAACGAGAAGATCGCGTGCCGCAAGGGAGAAGGATTTGGGACGGTGTGCCCCACAATGACCAGAATCATTGCAATCCCCTTTGCAATATCGATCCAGTCGAGCCTTTTGCTTCCCATGGCGAACCCTTCAAAACCGCAGCACACAAGATGAAAAAAGCCCAGACCACCAAGCGGTCTGGGCTTAATAAACGATGGTGCTCCATGGCGGATTCGAACCGTCGACCTTGGGATTAGAAGTCCCCTGCTCTATCCAACTGAGCTAATGGAGCAAATAACCGCACGCCCAAGCAAGCGCAAGCCTGTCAGGCGCAAGTAATTATAACCTAGTTGAACTGCTCGCGGTACGCCTTGCAGACCTCATCGACCGGGCCGTCCATGCGAAGGTCACCCTTCTCAATCCAA
Source organism: uncultured Collinsella sp. (assembly GCA_900545055.1). Lineage (GTDB taxonomy): Bacteria > Actinomycetota > Coriobacteriia > Coriobacteriales > Coriobacteriaceae > Collinsella. Next base: position 16,228 of record UQXP01000001.1, on the reverse strand, counting down.
ACGGCACGCTGGCAGATACGCTCAACCTGCTCCATGGAGTGCGAAACGAACAGAACCGTCACGTCGCCGCTCTGGATAAAGTGCTGAATGCGTGCCTCACACTTTTGCTGGAAGAACACGTCACCGACGGACAGCGTCTCGTCAACAATCAGAATATCGGGCTCGGTAATCGTCGCGATTGCAAAGGCGATACGCGCCACCATGCCCGATGAGAAGTTCTTAAGCGGCATATCGACAAAGTTCTGCAGCTCCGCGAACTCGATAATGCCGTCAAAGTTGGCATCGATGAACTCCTTGGTATAGCCGAGCAGGGCGCCGTTCAGATAGATGTTCTCGCGGGCGGTCAGCTCGGGGTCAAAGCCGGCGCCAAGCTCAATCAGCGGCGCGATGTTACCGTGCACCTTAACGCTGCCCTCACTGGGCTCAAGCACGCCAGCGATGATCTTGAGCATCGTAGACTTGCCGGAACCATTGGTGCCGACCAGACCCACGACCTCGCCACGATGAATATCAAACGAGATATGCTTAAGGGCCCGAAACTCCTCAAAGAACAGCTCGTGCTTGGCAAGCTTAATGAAGTACTCCTTGAGGTTCGTCAATGACTCAGACGCCATGTTAAAGATCATGGTAACGTCGTCGACCTCGACAGCCAGAGGCTGCTCGCTGTAATCAACAACAGATTCAGTCATCACAGCACTCCTTAGATGTAGAGGATGAACTTGCGCTCGGACTTATGGAACACGGTGTAGCCAATAACAAGCGCAAGGACCGCCCAAGCGACGCACATACCAAACGTCATAAGCGAGGGCGTAGTCTGGAACAGGAAGATATCACGCATAAACTGCAGATAGTTGTACATGGGGTTCGCATACACCAAGATCCGAACGATATGCGGCATCTTCACAACAAAGTCGGTCGTCCAGAAAATAGGCGTGATGTAAGTCCAAGCCGTAATGACAACGCTCCACAGATGCATAACGTCGCGGAAGAAGACCGTAAGGGCCGAGAGCATCATGCCCAGACCCATGCAGAAGCACATAAGCAGCAGCAGGCAGACCGGCAGCAGAATCAGATGCCAAGAAGGCATAACGCGGAACCACAGCATAACGATGGCAACGGCGACCAGCGAGAAGGCAAAGTTAACCAGCGAGAAGAGCACCTTCTGTACTGGGAAGACCCAGCGGTGCACCTTAACCTTCTTGAGCAGCGGAGCAGCACCCACGATCGACGTCAGGGCCTGGTTCGTGGACTCGGACATGACGGCAAAGGTGACGTTACCAACGATTAAGTACAGCGGGTACATCTCGGGCGTAATTGAGCCGTTGCGGCCCTGGGCAAAAATTGTCGAGAACACGATGGCCATGACGATCATCATCAGCAGCGGGTTGAGCACCGACCATGCGACGCCCAGAACGCTACGGCGATACTTGATCTTAAAATCCTTGGTAACGAGCTGACGAAGGATAAACGCGTCCTTCTCAAATTCGTTCTTAGCAAACGTCGCAGGCAGACTGCGAGTTTCTTGTTGCTTTGTCTGATCCGACACGGATGCAACTCCTTTACTCGTAATCGTTGACAAACGAACAGTATAGACCCGACGGCCATGCAAACGATTCGCGCAACAAAACTGGAGAACTAACCCACATCTTAGGATGCCAAGTCCAAACGGCTATACTTTCATGAATTGAATGATTAAGGAGCATTGAGTGAATTCTGAATCCATCGCCGTCATCATCCCCTGCTACAACGAAGCCCTCACGATTGGTAAGGTCATCGACGACTTTCACCGCGAGCTTCCGCAGGCGACGGTCTATGTCTATGACAACAACTCGTCGGACGATACTTCACGCATCGCCACCGAGCACGGCGCCACGGTGCGCCTTGAACCCCGTCAGGGAAAGGGCAACGTGTGCCGCCAGATGTTTCGCGATATCGACGCCGATTGCTACCTGATGGTCGACGGCGACGACACCTACCCCGCCGAGGCGGCCAAAGCCCTCTGCGAGCCTATCCTCAGTGGCACGGCCGATATGACCGTAGGCGACCGCCTTTCCAACGGCACCTACGCCGAGGAAAACAAGCGTGCTTTCCACGGCTTTGGCAACAATCTGGTCCGCGCCATGATCAAGTGGATCTATGGCTACAGCTTCGATGACGTCATGACCGGCTACCGCGCCATGAGCCGTCCGTTCATCAAAACCTTCCCCGTGCTTTCCGAGGGCTTCCAGATCGAAACCGAGCTCTCAATCCACGCCGTCGACCACCGCTGGCGCATCAAAGATGTGCCCATCGAGTACCGCGACCGTCCGGAAGGCTCCGAGTCTAAGCTCAATACAGTAAGCGACGGCATTAAAGTCGTTGCGATGATCGGCACGCTGTTCAAGGACTACCGCCCGCTGAAGTTCTTCAGCCTGGTTGCGCTTCTGTTTGCGGTGATCGGCCTCGCCCTGGGCATGCCCATCGTTGTCGAGTATTTCCAGACCGGCCTCGTCCCGCGCTTCCCCACCGCCATGCTCGCCGCGTCGTTTATGTTCCTGTGCGGTCTGAGCCTTGCGACCGGCTTCATCCTCGATTCCGTGGCAAAGGTCGAAAAAAAGCAGTGGGAGGTCAACGTGTACAGCAAATACGCCTACGACGACCAGCCCGGCCACCCTACTTCCAAGCCAAGCGAGAGGTAAACCACCATGCCGCTCATCTCCATCGTCGTGCCGTGCTACAACGAGCAGGAATCACTTCCGATCTTTCTCAAAGAGCTCGATGGCGTCGTTCGCATCATGACCCAGCAAGACCCCGGCATCTCCTTTGAGGCAGTCCTCATCGACGATGGCTCGGCAGACAAAACACTTGCCGTCATGAAAGCAGGAGCCGCGGCGGCGCATCCATACGCCATCCACTGGCACTCTTTCTCGCGGAACTTTGGCAAGGAGGCGGCACTATTCGCCGGACTCCAGCACGCAAAGGGCGACTATGTCGCCACCATGGATGCCGACATGCAGGACCCGCCCTCGCTCCTGCCGAAGATGTACGAGATCTTGCAGACCGAAAACTACGATAACGTCGCCACACGCAGGACTACCCGCGAAGGCGAGCCTCCCATCAGGTCGTTCTGTGCCCGCATGTTCTACAAGATCATCAACCGCATTTCCAAGGCCGACATCGTCGACGGAGCACGCGATTTTAGGCTCATAAAGCGACCTATGGTCAACGCCATCGTCTCCATGGGCGAATATAACCGATTCTCCAAGGGCATTTACGGCTGGGTGGGCTTCAAGACCAAATGGCTCCCCTATGTAAACGTCAACCGCGTGGCCGGCGAGACCAAGTGGAGCTTTTGGTCGCTGCTCCTCTATTCTATCGACGGCATCGTCGCGTTTTCCACAGCGCCGCTCTCCCTCGCCGCCCTCACAGGTATCGTCTTCTGTCTCATCGCCATTCTGGGATTCGTCACCATCCTGGTCAAAACACTCGTTTGGGGTGACCCCGTCGGCGGATGGCCGTCGCTCGCCTGCCTCATAACGCTGTTTGGCGGCATGCAGCTTCTGTGCCTTGGAATCATCGGTGAATACTTGGCAAAGGCCTACTTGGAAACCAAGCAACGTCCTATCTATATCATTCGAGAATCCAGCGAGGAATCTGATGACACGGATCAATAAATGCACGTTCAAGAATGTAGCATTCTATGCTGCCTGCTTTGCGTTTACCGTCACGCTCTTTGTCGCGCTTGCCGTGGCAGGACACGTGTACCCCTTTGGCGACAACTCGTTTCTCGCTGGCGACCTCAAGTACCAGTACATCGACTTCTTTGCTTGGTTCCGGCGCGTCCTTTTGGGCGAGGAGAATCTTCGCTACTCCTTTTCTCAGGGACTGGGCATGAACACGTGGGGGCTCTATAGCTACTATCTCGCCAGCCCCTTCAACCTGCTCTGCGTGCTGTTTCCCGCAGACAAGCTGACGCTCTTCGTATTTGCCATAACCGCACTCAAACTGGGCTGCATCCACATCAGTAGCGCTTGGTATGTGCAAAAGCGCTTTGACCTATCCAAGCCCGCCGCATTCTTGCTATCCCTCTCGTTCACGTTTTGCAGCTGGACCATCAGCAACCTGCGCAACCCACTCTGGATCGATTGCCTCATCCTGCTGCCAATCTGCGCCTACGGATGCCACGAGCTCATCCACAAGCGGCGCATGATCCGCCTCGTAATCGCAACGGCGCTCAATGTCATGTTCTGCTGGTATACGGCCTACATCAGCATCCTGTTCCTCTGCATCTTCGTATTGGTCGAATTTATCGATTATGTTACAGAAGAAGGATTTAGCTGGAAACTCATGCTCGATCGGGCCCTGCGATTCGCCGGGGCTATCGCGCTTGGACTGCTTCTATCCGCCTGGACCTTTTTGCCGAACATCCTTGCCATGTCCAAGGGCGGTCCCGTTCTGGCACTCGGCCCCCTACTTAAAACCAGCCTCAAGTCGCTCATCAGGGGCTCTCTTCCCTGCATGTGGGTAAACAACGAAAGCACACCGCAGTTCTATTGCGGCATCATCATGATGCTGCTTGCGGCGAGCCTGCTGGTTAACCGCACGGTTTCAATCAAGACGCGTATCGCAACACTCGTCGTCACGATAACCCTGGTCGCAAGCTCCGTTTTAAGCCCGCTCGAGTACATCTGGTGCGGCATGCGTGTTCCTAACGGCTTCTACTCGCGCACGGCCTTTTTGCTTAGCTTCTTTGCGCTGTGGGCTGCAGGATACGCGTTGCAGAAACTCAATGAGCGGCCAACATTACGTCGAGTCCATCGTCCGGCCATCATCATGCCGCTCCTGACACTCACGGCAATTGAACTATTTGCCAACGCCCATGTTATGTGGAACCAGCTGTACACAGGCTATTCCGAAGAAACCAACAGCGCCTATGCCGCCACCGCAACCAACACGATCACAGCCATTCAGGGCAAGGATTCGGCGTCGTTCTATCGCATTGACCGCACGACCACGCGCGTCGATAGCGCCGCACTCAACGAAGGCTTGGCGCTCGGGTACGACCAGCTGTCTTCGTATTCGTCTGCCAACAACCCGCAGGCCATCGCGTTGCTCAACTCCCTTGGATACAGCAGCGTGGGCGAGTTTTCGACCCGCTATGCCGAGCCGATTCTGGCTGTCGACGCGCTGCTGGGAGTCAAGTACGCCATCGCCGAGCAAGTGCCCGCAGGATACGTGGCAATGCCGAAGCCAGGCGACACAGCAAGCGCCGTGTACGAAAACCCCTATGTGCTCAACCTTGGCGTTGCGGCCTCTAAAGACATTCAAAACTGCACGCTGGAGGGTGAGAATCCCTTCGAGAAGCAAAACGACCTGTATAGCAAAATCCTCGGCCACAAGGTTGAGCTCTACACCGAGATTGACGCCACGAAAACGGCGGGCAGCCAGGACGCAAAGCAGTGGAGCGCCACCGTGCCGGCAGGGTCAATCGGCTACCTCTACATCAATAAAGATGCGAATGCCGGCAGCTATTGGCCCGTCGCCCTCACTATTGACCATCGAACGATCAATAACGAAGCCTGGCGATTCGACAACAATATCCGTCAGATTGCAGATGCATCGGATGCTCAAAGCTCGCATACGGTATCGCTGGAGGTCGCAGAAGGCTATACCGATATGCCCCAAGACAATGAGCCGGTCTTTTACGCGCTCAATCTGGAAGTCTTTGAGCAGATTATCGACGAGCTAAAGACGAGCCAGTTTGTTCCGGCGGTTTTCGAGGACGGCAAGGTCGAGGGCGAGTATACCGCCGAGAATGACGGCAACTTGTTGCTGAGTGTCCCGTACGATGATGGCTGGAGTGTAACGATTAACGGAGCCGCCGCAGAGCTGACGCCCGCCGCCGACAAGGGCATGTCGTGCCTGAGTGTGCAGAAGAGCACGAATAACATCGTAATGACCTATAAGACTCCGGGCGCCCTTGCAGGGCTAGCGGTGAGTCTGGCTACCGCTACCGCCCTAATTGCAGCGGGGCTATACACCAGGCATAAGAAAAGCCGCCGTTAACAAGCGGCGGCTTTTACTCTCGCAAATTGTATAAACACTAGAGCGTCTTAAGGTACTCCCCCAGCTCTTCCTCCCAGTCGGGCATGTGGAAGCCGACCGACTCGAGCCTGGACAGGTCGAGTGCGGAGTGGACCGGGCGCGGGGCGACGGGGCCCTCGGCGCTCGCGTAGTAGTCGGCGGTCGATACCGGCACGACCCTGTCGCCGTTGCCGTTGGCGGCATCGAAGACGGCGCGGGCGATGTCGGCCCAGCTCCTTACGGCGCCGGAGCCGGTGCAGTTATAGGTGCCGCAGGGGGCCTTCACGTCCAGCATATGGAAGATGGCCTGCGCCATGTCGCGCGTGAAGGTCAGGCGGCCCAGCTGGTCGTCCACCACGGTGATCCGCTCCAGCTTGTCGTCCGGGTCGGCGACGCGGTCGGACAGGCCCTTCATGGTCTTGACGAAGTTGTGCCCCTCGCCGATGACCCAGGAGCTGCGCATGATGTAGTGGCGGGGGCACCCGGCCACGGCGATGTCGCCGGCGGCCTTGGTCTGGCCGTAGACGGACAGCGGGGAGAAGGGCTCGTCCTCGGTGTGAACCTCGGCGGTGCCGTCGAAGACGTAGTCGGAGGACACGTGGACGAGCGTGATGCCGTGCTCGGCGCAGGCGCGGGCGAGCAGGGCGGGACCGGTCGCGTTGGCCTTCCATGCCGTCGCGCGGCCCTCGGGGGTCTCCGCTTTATCCACGGCCGTGTAGGCGCCGCAGTTGATGACCGTGCCGTAGAGCGACCAGTCGTACTGAGCGTAGGCCTCGGGGTCGGACATGTCGAAGGTGTCGATGTCGCAGAAGTCGAAGTCCTTGGCGACCCCGCGCTCCTCGGCGAGCCTGCGGACCGCATGGCCCAGCTGGCCGTTGCAGCCGGTGACGAGCGTGCGCTTCGGCGCCATGGGGACGACGTCCCTCAGCATCGGGTGGTTCAGGTCGGCCTCGGATACGGTGGCCTCGGCGAGCGGGATAGGCCATTCGATGGCGAGCTCGGGGTCGGCGAGGTTCACGAACGTGTAGGTCTTCTTGAGCTCGAGGGACCAGTGGGCGTCCACCAGGTAGGTGTAGGCGGTGCCGTCCTCCAGGGCCTGGAAGGAATTGCCCACGCCGCGCGGCACGTAGATGGCCTTGGACGGGTCGAGCGTGCAGGTGAAGACCTTGCCGAAGGTCTCGCTGCCCTCGCGCAGGTCGACCCAGGCGCCGAAGACGCTGCCGCGGGCCACGGAGATGAACTTGTCCCAGGGCTCCGCATGGATGCCGCGGGTGACGCCGCGGCTGTCGTTGTAGGAGATGTTGTTCTGGACGATGCGGAGGTCCGGGATGCCCAGAGCGCACATCTTGGCGCGCTGCCAGTTCTCCTTGAACCAGCCGCGCGAGTCGCCGTGGACGGCGAGGTCGACGACCTTGAGGCCGTCGATGCCGGTCTCGGCGGCGGCGAGTTCCTTCTCGAATGCGATGTCTGCCATGTGGGAAAAGCTCCTATCGACGCTGTTCTGGTTGCGGGCGCCCCGGGCGGGCCGCAGGATCATCCCCATGCCCTGCGGTCCGCCCGGGGCGCCCCGTAAGGGCGCTCGGGCGGCCTACTGCCCCTGGGCGCGGTAGCGGGCCTCGGTGGCCTCCTTGGCCGGGCGCCACCAGGCCTCGTTGGCGACGTACCACTCGATGGTGGCCTTGAGGCCCTCGGCGAAGTCGGTGTGCGCCGGCCTCCACCCGAGCTCGCGCTGGAGCTTGGTGGAATCGATGGCGTAGCGGCGGTCGTGGCCGGGGCGGTCGGCGACCCAGTCGAAGTCCTCGGGGTCGCGGCCCATGGCCTCCAGGATCATGCGCAGCACGGTGATGTTGTTCTTCTCGCCATTTGCGCCGATGAGGTAGGTCTCCCCCATGCGGCCCTTGGTGAGGATGTCCCATACGGCCGAGGAGTGGTCCTCGGTGTGGATCCAGTCGCGGACGTTCTCGCCCTTTCCGTAGAGCTTGGGGCGGACGCCGTCGATGATGTTGGTGATCTGCCTGGGGATGAACTTCTCCACGTGCTGGTAGGGGCCGTAGTTGTTGGAGCAGTTGGAGATCGTGGTGTGCAGGCCGTAGGTGCGGGTCCATGCGCGCACGAGCATGTCGGAACTCGCCTTGGTGGAGCTATAGGGGCTCGAGGGCTTATACGGCGTCTCCTCGGTGAACTTCGCCGGGTCGTCGAGCGCCAGGTCGCCGTAGACCTCGTCGGTGGAGACGTGGTGGTAGCGGATGCCGTACTTGCGGACGGCCTCCAGCAGGCGGAAAGTGCCCTCGACGTTGGTGCGCAGGAACGGCTCGGGGTCGGCGATGGAGTTGTCGTTGTGGCTCTCTGCGGCGTAGTGCACGATGGCGTCGTGGCCCGGGACGATCCTGTCCAGCAGCTCCGCGTCGCAGATGTCGCCCACGACGAGCTCCACGCGGTCCGAGGGCAGACCGGCGATGTTCTCGGGATTGCCGGCGTAGGTCAGCTTGTCCAGGACGGTCACGTGGACGCCCGGGTGGTTGTCCACGACGTAGTGCACGAAGTTGCTGCCGATGAAGCCGCAGCCGCCCGTGACGATGATGTTCTTGGGTTCAAAGATCTCAGACATGAAAATCCAATCTGAAGCATGTACAGCTTCTTTAGTATGCCGCAGGAAGTGACGACGCGACACTATTCAACAAAACTATCGGACATTTCGGCATGCGATAAGAGCCATAACCTTCGCAGAATTACCTCCCGTACAAAACGCCTCCGGAATGCAGTCTTTGTCGTAGTGAAAAACCGAATCCCCAGTTATTTCACGTAAGTACTTATAGAAGAAGTCTTCCCAGCTTTTAAACTTCTCACTGTTTATAAAGGCTTCTGGGGTTTCCAAAACCGCCTTAACATCTAACCCTGAAATTACGCCGGAGCTCAGCAGAAGCCACTCGAATGACTCGGGAAGACAAACCGTAACAGTATCGCGGTGAATGTCTTGCAGCTTAAGGACGCGGTCCGCATAGCACCCAAATGCCGCTCCGTCCGCGACAACAAACACGCGATCGTCGAAATGCTGATCCAACCAGCCCAAAATCGCGCTGTTCGTCATGGCCGAAGCGCAGGTAAGCTCACTGTCAGCGAAATGCCGTTCAAAGAACTGGAAACCAGACTTACTGTCCTCGCATAGAAGGATAGAAAAGTCCTGTTTTGGCGCCGACCGGGAAATAGCATAACGATGATTCCCACGATCTTGATAAACAGGGACGAAAGAATGGTATTTTCCGCTCGTCTTAATCTTGTAAATCTCATCCACGCTATACGGAAGATTGGGGAAATCAGCCCTTGAGATCAGCACGAAATAATTCGAGGAATACAGCACATGATGGGCAAACTCATCAGAATGGATCTCTTTTAAGCCCTCATCGACAAATACAATCGAGTCATGAACGGACGAAAGCTGGTTTCGCCAATCATAATCGGTCAGGGCGACACAGGGACAATCGCATTGCAAGGAAACGCCCGACTGCTCGCCCGTTCGCATGTAGTCTGCGACCATGTCAAACAGCGTCGTCTTACCCGTGCCGCTATCGCCACGCACAATAGTGATGTTCCGCTTGATGGTAAATGTGTACTTGGTTCCCCTACGGCGGGAAATCTTAACAAGATGCGAACCGTTCATAAGCAGCACCTACAGATACGGAATCGACTCGTGAATCAATTCGGCCATGTTATGAACGATTCGGCCGCTGTTCACGACTTTGATTTTAAAATCCTCGCGGCCAAAGTCCATCACATGATAGAGATTCACAACGAGCTTGCGGTCTTTCGCCATGTCGAGAATCCACTTAGCACAGTTGTCACCACAGGTAGAAGCGTTAAAAATATGCTTACGATCAAATCTCATAAGCAGCAGCGTTTTCACGCCACCAGAAAGCTGGAGTGGGGAGATGGATCCAAGCACAGGGCTTTCGATGACGTTTTCGGAGACAACAACCGATCGATCGACATCTTTAATTATCGAGACTGCATAGGGATCCGTAATCCAAGAAGACCGGTAAGAGTTTTTGAAATATGTCGCTGTGTTGTAAATCGCTTCTGGCATATCGCCAAAGTAGACGCTTAACACATCCACTCCCAATCATATTGTCTTTATGGTCAACGTAATCATAACGAAAGGGGCCACCAGATAAACGGTGACCCCTGAAAGAAAACAAGCTTGCGCTAGTACTCGCGCGGGCTGTTGACGATCTCGCCGGCGGCGACCTTCTTCAGGTGCTGCCCGTAGACCGACTTGCCGTAGGCCTTGGCGGCCTCCTCCAGCTCCGCGGTGGTGATCCAGCCGTTCTCCCAGGCGATCTCCTCGGGCACGGACACGGGAAGGTCCTGTGAGTGCTCCACGGCGCGGACGAACTCCGCGGCCTCGTGCAGGCTCTCCATGGTGCCGGTGTCCAGCCACGCGTAGCCGCGGCCGAGGGTGACGACGGACAGCGTCCCCTCCTCCAGGTACATCTGGTTGAGCGTTGTGATCTCGAGCTCGCCGCGGGCCGAGGGCCTGACCTCGTGCGCCTTGGCGGCGACGTCGCCCGGGTAGAAGTACAGGCCGGTGACGGCGTAGGAGCTCTTGGGCTCGGCGGGCTTCTCCTCGATGGAGACGGCCCTGCCCTCGCCGTCGAACTCCACGACGCCGAAGCGCTCGGGGTCGTCGACGTGGTAGCCGAAGACCGTGGCGCGGCCCGACTCGGCGTTCTGCACGGCGCGCGTCAGGTGGCGCGACAGGCCGTTGCCGTAGAAGATGTTGTCGCCCAGCACGAGCGCGCACGGCTCGCCGGCGATGAACTCCTCGCCGATGGTGAAGGCCTGGGCCAGGCCGTCCGGGCTCGGCTGCTCGGCGTAGGACAGGTTGACGCCGTAGCGCGAGCCGTCCCCGAGCAGGCGCTCGAAGTTGGGCAGGTCGGTCGGCGTGGAGATGACCAGGATGTCCCGGATGCCCGCCAGCATGAGGGTGGACAGCGGGTAGTAGATCATGGGCTTGTCGTAGACCGGCAGCAGCTGCTTGGAGGTCACGAGCGTGAGCGGGTACAGGCGCGTGCCGGACCCGCCGGCGAGGATGATGCCTTTCATAATAATCCTCTCGATTGACAATCGTTGAGCAAAAGCCGCTGATTACAGATGCTTAGTTAATTAAATTATACGCACCGGCAGCAACCTCCCCGTCTTCTTATTTAAATCGGACAGCAGAAACACGCAACTCTTTCTGCATTTCTAGCGAGGCAACAAATGAAAAAGTACAATGAGCAGTGTCCAACAAACGAAAGGCAAACAATGCGAGTCGAAACAACCGGAGTATGCAGAGGAAACTGGAAAATCTACCAGCAGCTTAAGATTGAAGGCATCCATAAAGGCTCCAGCGTAACAGCCCAAGCGGCTACAAACGACAACCGCTGCTTACCTTTATCCCTCCTAAAATTCCGGGACAATGGTTGTGACTCGAACTCATACGTCCTTGTACTCCCCGATCCCGATGCCCGCACCATCAAAATTGAGTTTTGCGAAATCGGCCAAGACGGTCGTACCCTGAGCAGCGACTCCCTTTCGCTCAATTGCAAGAACATCAAATGGGAGTCTCGCCTTAACTACAAAATTAAACCTGACATGTGCAGCAAACTCCGAAACTACGATGACGTTTCAGAGTTTGACATGGCAACGATTGATTTCTGGCAGTGCATCGAAGATTCAAGCGACTATATCCTTAGGTGCACGGTGAGAACTCCTTATCGTAGCGACTCGCAAATCAAACTTCGTTGTTTCGATCGAACCCTTAATGAAGTTAATTTGAGCATCGTCAATTTCGGTTCGAATGTAACAAGCGTTGGATTTACGTCTGAGAAAAAGCAGCTTGAAACGCAGCTCTCAATTCGAATGCCAAAGGCGTTCGATCGTTACTACTTTGTTATTGACGATCAAAATCACCCATCATTCAGTGCATTTGACTGCTTAACACCCGATAAGTTAGGCTTGCTTCTTGAGGAGACCAACTTTCTCTTTACCCATGCGCAGTTTGACCCTGAATACCCCGAATGGTTCACGGAGCATAAGGCAACCATCGGCGCTCTGGAGAAGCAGAGAAAAATCGTCTTCAACAGTGCTCCGAAGTTCAGCATTATTGTCCCTCTATACAACACACCCATTTCGTTCTTTAACGATATGACCGAATCCGTAAAAAACCAGTCTTATGCAAACTGGGAGCTCATCCTAGTTAATGCAAGTCCTGACAATCAGGAACTAAAGGTTCACGTTGAGCAGGAGACGGCCCACGACAACAGAATTAAATCAATTAACCTTACCGAGAATAAGGGCATTTCCGAAAATACAAACGCCGGCGTTGCCATCGCTTCGGGTGATTTCGTTAGCTTCTTTGACCATGACGATATTCTTGAACCGGACTTGTTGTTCTCATATGCCGAGGCAATTGAAAACAATGATGACGTCGATCTTCTATATTGTGATGAAGATAAACTCATGCCTGATGGAAAGCTAGCGCAGCCGTTCTTTAAGCCGGATTTCAATATCGATCTGCTCAGAAACAATAACTATATCTGCCATATGCTTACCATCCGTAAGTCTCTGCTTGACACTCTAGAACCGAACACGAAAGAGTTCGATGGAGCGCAGGATCATAATCTGACTCTCCGCGCCGTGGAAAAGGCAAGGAAAGTTCATCATGTTCCAAAGGTTCTATATCACTGGCGCCTAAGCGAGACCTCCACCGCAGCAAATGCCGATAGCAAGCCGTATGCCACTATCGCAGGTATCAAAGCGGTCCAGAGTCATTTGGACAGGCTTGGGCTCAATGCGAAGGTCGAACAAGCGCGTCGTCCCTTTACATATAAAGTAACCTACGCTGTGCCAGATTCCCATCCACTCGTGTCAATTATCATTCCAACTAAAGACCACGCCGACATTCTGGACAACTGCATTAAGTCAATTGTTGAGAAATCAACGTACGATAATTACGAGCTTGTCATAATCGAAAACAACAGCACAGAAAAGGCGACGTTCGATTATTACGATAAGTTGCAAGCAAAATATCCTGACATCGTTCGTCTTGTAACTTGGGAACACGAATTCAATTTCTCCAAACTCATGAACTTTGGCGTTGCTCACGCCAAGGGCGACTATCTCTTGCTATTGAATAACGATACTGAGGTAATTACGCCCAATTGGATTGAGATAATGCTTGGCATCTGTGCACGTGAGGATGTTGGCGCAGTTGGTGCAAAACTCTACTATCCCGACAACACCATTCAGCACGCGGGCTTATGCGTCACTGGCGGCGTGGCTGGACATCTTTGCCAAAGCATGCCAAAGGATAACTGGGGCTACTTTGCACTCAACGATGCGCAACAAGACTTCAGCGCCGTCACTGCAGCTTGCATAATGACCAAGCGTAGCGAATATGAGAAAGTCGGAGGTTTCACGGAAGAGCTTCAAGTTGCATTTAATGATGTTGACTTTTGCTTAAAGCTACGCGAGATCAACGACCTGATCGTATACACACCCGAAGTCGAGCTCTATCACTACGAGTCGATTTCTAGAGGCGTTGAAAACAATACGGAGAAGCAGATTCGCTTCCACAAAGAGGTCGCATACATGAATTATCGCTGGGCTAAGCATTACATCGAAGGCGATCCCTATATGAATCCAAACTTCACCGTTGGGGAACCCGCGAATCGTTATTATCATTTATAAGAAGTTGGCGTTTCTTCTCTTATTTAATCAGGACAAATTAACGTGTGCCTAAGCTAGATAGGGGAATCGAGGATTAACCCTCGATTCCCCTATTGTGATAAGTTGTCCTCCACTCGACAGTCAGAGAGCATCTTATTCCAAAGGCGTATTTAAAACCCAGCCCCACTGAGGCGTAGCGGCAGTGTGGTAGTAGTTCAGCCACCAGGCCAGTGATGTCGTCCTAATGTAACCGATGTTATCCATAACCATACCGTTACCAACGTAAATAGCAATGTGTCCCCAGCGAGCCCCCGCATTAGTATGCGTATGAGTAGGGACCGCAACAATCATTCCAACCTTAAGCTGCGATATATCTCGACTGTGACACCAATTCCAAAACATGTCGCATGCGTCACCGTTGGGATAAGACCCCAGCACGGGATAAAAAACCTCGCTAACCCACTCCGAGCACAATCCCACTCCAGGAGAAGAAACGTTGTAGCAGCGGCTAACAATTTGAGACTGAAAGGAAGTACGGGCAGAACGCTCGGGCTCTACCCATGCACCAGCAGCATTAAAGAAATACTCGCCATTATCGATACTGTTCCAGCCGGTTGCCATTTGACCTGACGACATAAGGTAATACCATAGCCCGTCATCATCGCAGAACCAGCCTGTATTCATAACGCCAGATTCGTTGTCGAGGTGATACCACCTCTCGCCAATTAATTGCCAACCGCGCTGTAGCACCCCGTCTTGATCTGCGTAAAACCACGTCTGAGCAGCGGAAGACCAATACCAGCCTACTATAGGCTTTCCCTTGGCGTCTTTGAGCTTAATTTCGCCCACGCTATCCTTGACACCTGTTAACACAATTGCACCACTGCTGCACGCATAATATGCGTTTCCATCTTGCGTGAAGACCCAGGCGTTGCACTCTAATGCGCCGCCACTATCCGAATCCAAATAGTAGCAATTACCGTCTACAGACTGAAATCCTTCGAGCATGGCGCCATTATTATTAGAATCAAGCAAATACCAGTTAGAATCAAAGTAAAACCATCCTGTACGGATTGCTCCAGAGGCATTGGCGCAATACCATGTCTCATCGTTAACGAACCAACCAGTGTTCATGGATCCAGATTGAGAGAAATGATACAAACTGCCATTTACGAGCTTAAAGCCCGTAGCCATTAATCCGGAAGGCTCAAGCCAATACCAAGAATTGCCAAGGAGCAGCCAGCCAGTATGCATAGCGCCCGACCCGTCCAAATAATACCAGTTATGATTGTCTAAAACCCAGCCGGTCTTCATTGAACCTGATGTTTCGTCAAGGAAGAACCAGTGACCGCCGGTGGCAGCCCATCCCTTCAAATGCGCACAGGATTCAGAGAATAAGTGCCATCCATCACTCAGGTATCTCCAGCCAGTAGCTGCGTAGCCTTCGGAATCAAAATAATATTCCGATCCCCCAATAGTCAGAAAACAGTTTGACGGCCAACCACCGGCCTCATATCTCCACCACCATTTACCGTTTTCGTAGGCCCAAGAACCAGGAAGAGCGATTTTGTTATCTGAAGAGCGAACAATCTGGAACGACAACCGGGTGGTAGCACCAGCGTAGTCCCCTATCCCATTTACAGCTATAGCAGCACAGCCAGGTGAAACATTATTCGTATATAAGACTTCATAATCAGTCCCACATGTAAGCATAAAACCGCTATCAGCAAAAACCGACACCCTCGGAGTAATCGCATCGCCAGTGTATTCATATGTCGACAAATCGATAGACGCCGTGAAGTTAACTGAATCCGAAAGTAACCGATCACTATCCGATGGCCCAACTGGACCCTGTACCGATTGATCTGTAGAAATATCAGCGCCTAGAACCGCACAATCTTCGGGTAATGAAAAAGCAACCGTGGGGCATAAAAGAGGGGTGAAACAAATTGATACAAGGCAGACCACACCGATAAAACTCAAATAACGATTTCTCAACATTACACTTTTCCCATAAAATCTAATTGGTCTTTGATAGACCAGGCCTGGTCAACCCTGAGATGAAGTCCCCAACTACAAGAAAATACCAAAGCAACTGCGCGCGAGATGAATCTACAAACAGGAGGCGACGCTAACAAAACGAATAAGATATAGGCAGTTCATAACACAGACGCCAGTAGTAACAACGGAAATGGAAGTAGAGTTGAACCTAAATAATCGTGTTCTTAGTCCAAACAACAAAGCTGGTAAAGCCGGAAGAAAATAGCGCCCCTGAACACCCTGAATTACATTTTCATAGTTGAAGGTCCATGCCAACCACATTGATGCAATGGAACCGAGTGCAGCCAAAAGGAAAGCAAAAATGAAAAGAAAGGATACAGGAACAGTAAGAAACGAAGGCTCATCACTAGAGTCAAGGCAGCAAATAAACCCGAAAAACAAATAAGGAATCATACAG